>JAFYYJ010000064.1 GCA_017557605.1 Salinivirgaceae bacterium | reverse complement strand
TTGGGTGGCTATGGCGAAGGGGTTCCACCTGTTCCCATCCCGAACACAGAAGTTAAGCCCTTCAGCGCCGATGGTACTGCGTACAGTGGGAGAGTAGGCCGCCGCCTTCCTTCAGCAAGCCTTGGTTTCCGCACAGGAGACTGAGGCTTGCTCCGTTTTGGGGAGGTTCGTTCGCCAGCTCGCCCGGCATTGTCACCTTATTCCGTTTTGGTGCCGTCCCGGGGCTTGAGAACGATGCGAAAAAATATAAGTTTTCCAAGTGTTATTTGTTGTTTGAGCATCTATGTCGTTGCCATTCACTAATATACGCACCTTCACGTTTGATGTTATGCACATGGCATCCGGAGTATTTCTTTTCCCATTCGCTGGCTATCCATGGTTTTACTGAAGCTTCGATTATCACATGTTTGAACGATAGATTTTTAGGCATTTGTCGCGCTTTAATAGGAGGGTTGCCTTGAACAATCAGATAATCAAGTTCAAACGGCTCGTTTATACCGAAGTGTTTTGTGCTATCGTTGACAATAATCCCGCATATGCTGTCGAATACGAAAAAACTATCATCGTAAATGATTGCGTTACTGCTGTTTGCGATTATCATCTTATGCCGGCAGGCATTCCAATATTGATTTCCGCCTTTGATTATCGGGGAAATCTTTTGATTATTTGGAATGTTGCTAAGCCAATACGAACTGTTTCCGTCAACGAATTGAATGGCAGATATTTGTGTGTTGTGATATATGCAAATGGCCTGACGTTCAGAGTGAGTTATCTTATTCATATTTAGTGGTATAATAACGAATATAGTAAGTGTCGTTATGGCTGCGAGTAACCGGTTGTATCGTTTTGATATAAGCCATGATGTTACCAATACTATTGTTATTCCGATTGCAATGGCTTGAATGATAGATATATGCGCATTCTCGATTGTGGAACCAGGAAGATTTGCTATCGTGATAACTAAAAAGTTCATCGCTTTGGTCGCCCATTTTGTGAGGAATCCGAAAAAAGCTGATATGCAATTGATTGGAGATGTGATAAGGAGCATCATAGCCAACACAATAAGTACCGTGGCGCCTGGTGAAACAACAATATTCGATAGCCAGAAATATACAGGCATGCGTTCGAAATAAAACAGGCAGAATGGCATTGTGGCTATCTGTGCGGCTATCGACACGCTTGTCAGTTGCCAAAGATAGTTGAGCGCTTTGTTTCTCACCTTAATGATTCTGGCGATGCGCGGTTGGTAAAACACGATGCCGGTGACCGCCACACACGATAGTTGGAAACTCGGTTTGAACAACATCGACGGGTCATTGACAAGTATGCATATCGCCGTGAAGGCAAGTGTGTTGTAAACGCTAGTGTCGCGATTGAAGATTTTGCCGACAATAACTACGGTGAACATAATCGTTGCTCGCATAACCGACGGCGATAGTCCTGTTATGAAAGCGTAGGCCCAAAGTAGAAGGATAATTAGAAACTGTTTGAACCAGTAGAAGCGTTTGCCGCCAAATACTATCATCAGCAGGTCCAAAGCCAAGTAAACAATGCCGACATGCATTCCCGAAACGGCGAGCACATGCATCGCTCCGGCGTTCATATATGCTTGTTTAACTTCCGAATCGATATCGTTTTTGTAGCCAAGAACGAGCGTAGAAGCCAAACCCAACTCGTTGCCGCTTAGTCCTGCATCTTTAAACAGGCCGATAAGTCGCTGCCTAATGTTGAGCGCATATCGGCGGAGGCCTCGCACCTCGGTGCTGACAATCTGCCATTTGCCGGATTTAAGGAAAATACTTCCGTATATTCCGTTGTTTTGCAGGTAGTTGGCATAATCGAATCCGAATGGATTCTTTGGAGCGTTCAAACTGTCGATTTGTGCTGCGAATTCGATTGTCTGTCCGGCTTTCAGTTTCTCGGCAAGTGAGTCGCATTCTATGGTTGCGGTTATTTTTGTGTCGATGCTATACCAGGAGCCGGATATGTTTGCTGCTTCAATCTGCAATTCAGTTTTGTAGTATCGGTTTTTCAGCGCCGGCGGGTTCAGTACGCAAGCGCGGTATTGGTCAACCATTCGGGTTGTTGGCTCATCGGTCTGGCTGTTTTGGTGCGTGGTTATAAGCAACATTCCAACGGCAAGAATCGCTATGCCCGACACAAAACCAGGCAACCACCGCTGTGTGTATTTTAAGAGTTTTTTATATAGCCAGATAGCGATTGCTATGGCGACAACGGCAATTGTTGCGCTGACATATATTGGCACAAAAAACAGACTGCCTATTATGATTCCGATGATAAATGGAGCAATAAGCCTGACGCAAGGATTATTTTCAAGGAAATCCTCTAAAGTCATTTGAGAGAAGTTTGAACAATTATAAGAAATTGTTCAAACTTCATCAAGTTAATTCGTTGATTTATTTGCGAATATGCCGTAAATCTTGAATCCGGCGCATCCTGCAACAATGGTCAGCATCAGCACAATGAAGAACACCGAAATTTTGTCGCCTTTGTAAATGGAATCGGGGCGGAACTCGAAACGAATTTGATGTTGACCGCTCGGAATATTGATTGCCCTCAGCACATAGTTTACACGGAAGATTTCTGTCGCGTTGCCGTCGATGTAGGCGTTCCAACCGTACGGATAGTAAATCTCAGAGAATACAGCGGTTTTGTCAGCCGATGAGCTTGATGCGTACTCCAATTCGTCGGGAGTGTATTTTGTCAGTCTGATGTTGGCCGACGAATCGTGTGCCGCATTGAAATTGCCGGTCAGATTACTGAATTTTGCATCTGTAACAATGGTGTTAGCGGTGTTGATGTAGTTGAGAGCGTCGCATTCCTCGCGAGGCGTAGCGGCTACAACAAGCGAATCTGCAAACCAGCAGTTGCCCAATGCCGCATAGTTGCGCTGCGGAACAACTCCGTTTTCTGTCCGTTGAATTATGTATTTGGTATTCAGCATATTCAATACATTCAAGTTGCCGCGCGAGATGTGCTCGTCAATCAAATCCTGATAGCGGCGCAGCTTGGCAGCATGGTATCCGCCCACTGATTTCATATAATATGAAGTCCGCGCATCGTTGAAAGTGTTGGTAGTCAGGTTCAAAACACGGAAATCAGGGTCGGTGTCCTGCAGAATTTTCTCTTCGTATGGAAGTTTTGCGAAGTAGCTGTTGCTTTCTTTTGGGGTTACAAAGTTGCTGTCGTTGAAGAATCGTTTGTCAATCTGCCACATATCGAAAAGAATCAGCGCACCGACAACAGCGGTAAACACGCCAAACTTTATTTTCTTGTTGATATACAGCCATATCGCACCAATGGTGAGAGCTATCAATGCGAACGAACGGAAGGCGTCGGAACGCAGCATTGCGGCTCGTTCGCTTAAAATCAGTTTGTTAATCCAATCGGGCAGTTGCTGGAAAATCTGCGAGTCGTTGACGGGGTTGCTGAAACTGAGCATCGAACTGCCGAAAAGCGCCAGTATCAGGCAGATGCCGCCCGTCACGCCGCCAGCAATACCGATGTTTTTGGCAAGTGTTTTTCTGTCTATTGGGCCTTCGATTATCTGTTGGACAGCCATAAATCCGAGCATCGGCATTGCCACTTCGGCCACAACCAATATCGATGACACGGCGCGGAACTTGTTGTAGAATGGGAAGTAGTTGTAAAACAGCTTGGAAAGCCAATCGAAATTGTGTCCCCATGCAAGCATTATCGAGAACAATGTGGCGGCCAGCAGCGCCCATTTGTATGGGCCTTTGACAATGAGCAGGCCTAAAATGAACAGAAAGCAGATAATGGCGCCAACGTAGACGGGGCCTTCGGTGAATGGTTGGTCGCCCCAGTACATAGGCAGACTTTGGCAGAACTGTTTGGCGTTGTTGCGTGGCACACCCTGTTTCACCATTTCTTTGTAAAGTTCTGATTTGTCGCCCACATTGTAGTGCGATGAGCCGCCGTTGAAGTTCGGAATCATCAGCGTCATTGTCTCGCCGATGCCGTAGCTCCAGTCGGTTGCGTACTTATACGACAAGCCGGTCATCTGTTTGTTGTTGGAGTCTGATTGCAGCTCGCTATGTCCGCCGCGCATGGTTTCTTTCACGTATTCGGCATTCGATTTGATATTGCTGTAGCTTGTTCCCAAGCCGATGACTAATGATGCCGCAAAAACACCTATTTTTATCAGTAAATCCTTTATATTGTTGCTTTTCAGATGTATATAAAGTTCGGCAAAGCAGAAAATACCTATCATCAGCATAAAGTAGTAGGCCATTTGCGGGTGCAGAACCATTCCGAAGGCAGTGAAAATCATTGTCAGACAGGCTCCAAGCATATATCTTCCTCTGAAAATCAATATGAAACCAGCAATAACCGGAGCCATGTAGCCTATGGTGTAGGCTTTTGTAAGGTGCCCCGCGGCGATAATTATGAAGAAATACGATGAGAATGTTATGGCAATTGAACCGACAATCGCTATCCATTTATTTATGCGTAAGGACAATAACAAAATGAAGAAACCGAAAAAGTAGGCCAGCAGATGCGCCCAAGTTGACCCCATAAACAATGTGTAAACTTTGCGCAATGCCTTAATTATTGATGATGATGTGGTTGTGAGTCGTATTTGATATGTTGGCATTCCGCCGAACATTGAGTTTGTCCATAACGAATTGTGGCCGGTTTCCTCGGCAAAGGTGCGGGCCTCGTTGCTCATGCCTTTCCAGTTTGTTATGTCGCCTTGCGACGGAACTTTACCGTCGAGCATGGGGGCGCAATAGACAAGCGCCAGGGTTACGAAAATTGCTATCGCGACAACGTATGGCAGAAATTTCTTGAAATCGATTTTATTCATAATTTGTTGTATTGCAGATTTTTGTAAAGTTTATTTCCGTTCAGTGGAATTGTGCGAATGTAGCAAATATTCCTTTCGGCGCTATTCCAATTTGAACCGCAGCCGCCACCGTTTCCGTTCTTCGTCCCAGTCGTGACTGATGATTTTGAACGTGCCAATCTCTGATGTGTTGCCCACGTGCAGCCCGATGCATAGGCACTCGTCGTAGTTGCCAACCTTCACCACACGCACTGTTTCCGATGCGTTTTCGGGCAACCGTGTAAGGTCGAAGCGGTTTTGCGCCTCGGCTTGTGTGATAAATTCAACGCTGACATCAAGATTCTGACCAATAACCTCATTAACAGTCTGTTCCAGACGTTGCACTTCATCATCGGTGGGGCAATGGTCGATCCGATAGTCGAGTTTGCTCTTTTTCCGCTCGATATGTGCCTCAATAGACCTTCCGCAGCCGAAAAGATTAATCATTGTGCGGTTCACAATGTGCTCGGTGGTGTGCATCGGCGGGTATTCCGTTTTATTGTGCTCGTTAAGTTCAGTCTGATTCATTCAATATTGAAATATATAATGGTAATGTAAGTTTTCCGTTTATGGTATAAGGGCCGTCGGCAATATTGAAAATCAAGTTGTCGAAATAAATGGATGCTTCTGTTTCTGAATAACTTAACAAGTAAATCTTCCCCGTATACTCAGTTGTAGTATAGTTAGAGTTGGATGATGCGAACATTCCAAAGTCCATTTTGTTGATTTTTATTTCTTCGTTTGATTTGTATTGGTTCAAATCATTGAAGTCTATCATCAGATTTATTATTTCATTCCAATATTGTCCACCCGTTGTTGCGAAAAATGAATATGTGTTGTCCCAATATTTTGTAATGTGGGCGTCTTGAAATTCGAGTTGGTTTCCGTTGGGTGCGGTAAATGAATACTCTTTATTTGCATCGATTGGTGTAGTATCGTCCTTTGTATCATCGTTTTTGCAAGAAAAAAGCAATGTCGAAAGAACGATAAATAACACTATTTTTGAAAATAACTTATTCATAATAAATCAATCCTTCAATCCTTCAATTATTCAGTCAATCAATGAATATTTTCAGTCCGTCGTATGCAGGTTTTACATTGTCCGGTAGCATCTTTATAAGTTCGTCATACACAGGTATTTTGTGGCTCAGGTGAGTAAGGTATGCGCAACGTGGTTTCAGTTCCGAAATCACTTGCAGCGATTCGCCCAAACTCATATGTGCCGGATGCGTTTCCGTTCGCAAAGCGTTGATAACCAGAGTGTCAAGACCTTGCAGTTTGGCCATTTCTGTATCGGGGATTGTTTTGGCATCGGTTATGTAGGCAAAATTCCCGATGCGGAAGCCCGTTGTGGGCAGAGTTCCGTGCATTACGTTTATTGGTTTAACCGCAATACCTTGAACATCAAATATTTCGTTGCCGATAGGGTTGAGAATTATCTCGGGTGCGCCGGGGTAGTGCGGCTCGCTGAAAGCATAGGCATACTCGCGGCGGATGGTGTCGGTCACACGTGGTTGGGCATAGAACGGAATGGCACGGCGCATTATATAGTTAAAGGTGCGGATGTCGTCGATGCCAGCGGTGTGGTCCTTGTGCTCGTGGGTTATCAGAACGGCGTCAATCTGCGTAAAACCTTCGCGCAGAGCCGCTTGCCGCAAATCCGGACCCGGGTCGATGAGCAGATGCCGGCCTTCGGTTTCAATGTAGATTGAACTGCGCAGCCGCTTGTCTTTCGGGTTAGCCGATTGACATACAGCGCATTTGCAACCCACAATTGGAATGCCGTGCGATGCCCCAGTGCCTAAAAAAGTTACTTTCATTTCCGTCAGAAATAGTGCGGCTAATGTACTTTCAATATTGCAAACATTGTTTCTCCGCCGAAAACTTTTCTATTTTAGCATTGTAATTTTTGAAATAATGAAAGGCAATTTATACTTGATACCCACAACGTTAGGCGAGCAGCAGCCTGCCGATGTCATTCCCGCAAAGGTGTTGGGAATAGCGGCGCAGTTGCGGCATTTTGTTGTCGAGAACACGCGCACGGCAAGGCGTTTCCTGCGTGCCGTTGACCCCGAATTTCCGATTGACGACTCTGATTTTGTGGAACTTAACGAGCATACCGACTTGTCAACAATCGGCCAGTATCTTGATGCTTGTGAACGTGGCGAGCACGTTGGGCTGATGTCGGAGGCGGGTGTTCCAGCTGTTGCCGACCCAGGAAACGCTGTGGTGGCAATGGCTCACAGCAAGGGCATCCGCGTGGTGCCACTGTCGGGGCCGTCGTCAATCATTCTGTCGATGATGGCGTCGGGGCTGAATGGCCAGAATTTCGCCTTCAACGGGTATCTGCCCGTGAAGCCTGCCGAGCGGGCTAAAGCTATCCGTAACTATGAAAAGCGCTCATTGACAGAAGGTCAGACGCAACTTTTCATCGAGGCGCCGTACCGCAACAATGCCTTGTTCGATGACCTTATGCACAACCTTCGGCACGAAACGCGCCTGTGCATTGCCGCCGACATCACGCTCGAAACCGAGTTCATCCTGACGCTGACCGTGGGCGAATGGCTCAAACGCAAACCCGAATTGCACAAACGTCCCGCAATTTTTGCTATATTAGCGTAGTTATTTAGGATGTAGGATTTAGAATTTGATAGTTAATAAGGCGCAAGGCATAAGGCAAAAGTAATTAGCAATAAAAAATCGGTGTTGTCTGTGTCGTCTGTGCGAAAAACGAAAATAAAAACATACCGCTATGGAACTCACCCGCGAATTTGTCAAGAGCCTGCCAAAGGCCGAGTTGCACTGTCATCTCGATGGCTCTATGCGTCTATCGACGATTTTGGAACTTGCTAAAGAACAAAACGTTAAACTGCCAACCAATGACCCGAAAAAACTCGAGTCGATGCTCAAGGTGGGGATGGATTGCCCAAGTCTGGAAGTCTATCTCAAGGCATTCGATATAACTTGCTCTGTACTACAGACTTATGATTCGCTTGTAAGGGCGACATACGAGTTGGCCGAGGATTGTGCCGCTGAAAATGTATGGTATCTTGAGATTCGTTTCTCGCCTATCTTGCACGTTAACAAAGGTTTGAAACTTACCGAAGTGATTGACGCCGTGCTTGAGGGCAAGGCCAAGGCCGAGCGCGATTTCAACATCAAGGTCGGAATCATTGTCTGCGGACTGCGCCACTCAACACCCGAAACATCGTTGTTGTTGGCCGAGTTGGCTGTCGCTTACAAGAATCGAGGGGTGGTGGGCTACGATTTGGCAGGTGCCGAGGATGGATTCCCAGCAAAGGACCACAAAGAGGCTTTCGACTTGATTATCAATAACAATATCAACACCACGGTGCACGCAGGCGAGGCTTATGGACCCGAGTCAATCCACCAAGCACTGCATATGGTGAGCGCCAACCGCATTGGTCACGGCACGCGCCTGCGCGAGGACGGCGACTTGCTCAACTATGTCAACGACCACCGCATTCCGCTTGAGATGTGCGTGACGTCGAACTTGCAGACCAAGGCCGTCGATTCAATCGAGAAGCACCCCGTCAAATTCTATTTCGATTTGGGCATCCGCGTTACAATCAATACCGATAACCGTTTGATTTCCAATACAACTCTCACTGATGAGTATATGCTTGTGATTGAGAAGTTCGGATTCACGCCAAGTGAACTTAAATACTTGATAATAAACGGATTCAAATCAGCGTTCATGCCTTTGAAAGAAAAAGTGGATATGATTCAACGTGTCACGGCAGTGCTTGAGGAAAAAGGATTGATTATTCGCCGCGATTATATTTGATTATGAATAAGTTAATTAAGATTATAGCAACAATTGCGCTGCTTGTCACTGCGATTGCCGCCGACGCCCAGCACGAGGCTCTGACGACCACTAATTCTGAGCGCGCCAAGTCGTACTACTATCGCGCCAAGAGTTTTCTGAACCGCCGCGATTTTGCCAACGCCGAAATCGAGATTAACAAGGCACTTGACACCGACCCGCGCTTCATTGAGGGCCATTTGCTGAAGGCCGAAATCTGCATCGAAGGCGGTGCTGTCGAAGGCGTTATGGAGTCGTTGCTAGCCGCCCGCGCCATTGATTCCACGTTTTATCCCTATCTCGATTACAATTTGGCGGGCGCCTGTTACGAGACAGGCAGGTATGTCGATGCAAAACGCTATTATTCAGTGTTTTTGAATAATCCGAAGGCCAACGCCAAGTCGAAGGAGATTGCACTGAAGAATATCGATAAATGTCAGATTGCCATTGATTTAGTGAACAATCCTGTGCCATTTGAACCGAAGTCGCTGGGCGCTGATTTGGAACTGCCCCACGAGCAGTATTGGCCGTCACTTTCGCTCGATGGTAAAACGTTGGTTTTCACAATGATGCTACCCGATAGTTTGCATTTTCGTCCCGACGGCTCGATTATGATGCAAGAGGATTTTTACGTGACACGCTTCATTGACGATAAGTGGCAGCCGGCCGTTCCTATTGGTGCGCCAATCAACACGGCGGGCAACGAGGGAGCACAACAGATTTCGGCCGATGGTAACACATTGGTTTTCACAGGTTGCAACCGCCGCGATGGTTATGGGCAATGTGACATCTATTTTGCGAAAAAGGATATTTATGGGCAATGGGGCAAGCCATATAACGCCGGTAGCACAATTAACACATCAATGTCCGAGAAGCAGCCGAGTCTATCGCCCGACGGACGTTTTTTGTTCTTCTCGTCGAACCGTGCGGGCAGTTTGGGCAAGATGGATATTTGGGTGTCGGAACTTGGTACCGATGGACGCTGGGGCAAACCGAAGAATTTAGGGCCAACAATAAACACCCCCGAAGACGATATTTGTCCGTTTATTCATCCTGATAATCAGACGCTTTACTTCAGTTCCGACGGTCATCCGGGATTGGGAAAGAAAGATATTTTTATGTCGCGGCTCGACAGTGCGGGCCATTGGACGGAGCCTGTCAATCTTGGCTACCCAATCAACACCCATGGCGACGAGATTGGCCTTGTAGTTGATAATCTGGGTACTACGGCCTATTTTTCATCGAATGCTTACAGTCCCACAAAAAACATCTACACCTTTGAACTGCCCGAGGCCGTGCGGTCCAATCCTGTGTCGTATGTCAGTGGTTTAGTGACAGATGCGAAGACTCATCTGCCGCTCAAGGCGCAGGTGCAGTTGCTCGATTTGCCGTCGGGTGACACGGTGATGTCGGTTAAGAGCGTCGAAACGGGCGATTTTCTTGTCAGTCTGCCCGTTGGCCGCCAGTATGCGATGCACGCCACAAGTCCGGGCTATCTGTTCAACTCGCAGCACTTCAATCTTGAAGGAAATTATTCGTTCACAAAACCTTATAGGGTTGATATTGAGCTGGAAAAGCCGGAAATCGGTTCCAACACCATACTGCGTAACATTTTCTTTAAATTTGACTCGTATGAGCTTATGCCACAGTCGTTTGTGGAACTCGACCGTATGGCTGATTTTATTAAGAACAGTGTCGGAATAAAATTCGAGATAGGCGGACATACCGACAATGTCGGTAAAGATGTTTATAATCAGCAGCTTTCAGAAAAACGCGCTAAGGCTGTTTGCGATTATCTTCTGGCTAAGGGCGTTAATGCCGGTCAATTGTCGTTTAAGGGCTATGGTGAGTCGGTTCCAATTGGCGACAACGCTACGCCGGAAGGCAGGGAGATGAACCGCCGGACGGAGTTGAAAGTGGTGCAGTAAAGCGTTAAAACTTTTGCAGTTGAAACACGTATAATATTTATTGTGCGAATTCCGTATAAATAAATTGTGATTACTAATAAAGAGTTAAATAAAAGAATTTCAAATTATTAATTAATTGCTTATGAAAAAGTATTTATTAACACTAATGAGCGTAGCAACAGTGATGATGTTTGCCGCTTGCAGTACCGACAACTCGAACGATGATGGTTATGATGAGAATCCAAAAGCTGGAACCGATGGTTTCTGGTGTTGGAAAGTAACAACTCAAGTGACTGAAAATCTGACGCAAGTTGAGTATATGTGGAACACCGAACTTGATGTCTTAGCTTATGTGAACGCCTTGAAACAAACAGGGTTGAACATTACTTGCGAAAAGTCAAATGCTGATGATAAATTATCTTGTGACGAGGCGGATAAGGCCGCTGACAAGCAAAATCTTGACGAAGTGGAAGGTTTGTTTGATTATAAGAAGCATTATGAAGACTTCGAACCTGGCATTTATATGAGAGACAATGAGTTGCTTGCTAAAGGAACCGATGGCAGCACGTTCCATATTTCGGATGTGACAGCTTTGGCCTCTATCGGCGCATTGATGGGCACGCCTATCTATCCCGGAGCTTTTACTGGCTGGGATGGTAAGAACACAACTTATTCGTTCTCAGCTGAATATTATAACGATAACGATGGCAATTGGCAGACATACACTTTCGAAGACACTGTTTTTTATGCTATCAAAACCGAGTATTCGCCAACTACAACCAATATCTTGTATTCAACTGAATCGGGCGCTGCGGTTGGATTGATTAATTTTATGGATGTTGCTGGTTATGAAAAAGTTGCTGATGCCAGCGATTTTGAGAATACCTACGTTGCCATAGCAAAACGTGTTCAGAAGGGTGGCCCGATTGTCAAGCCGTCGGAGATGATACCGCAATACACAAAATATCTGCCTTCCGGTTGGTTGTCAGAACTTTATCCTTCGGATATGGAAGCTGCCAAATATGTTTTCCCATATACCGGCAAGGGTGAAATTCAATTCATGACTGTCAACCGCATTTTCCAATGGGGATTGCAGAAGGAGGGACTTTGGCTTCCGCGTTTCTGCCAGACCGATGATGTGTATAATATTGAAGTGAATATCATTAACGCCGACGAGAGTGATGTGCGTGCCTATATAGCCAAGCTGCGTGACGAAGGGTTCTACTCTCGCGTTATCTACGATTTGGATACTGATGAAATGGTGACATTCTCAGTCGACAGCTACAATTATGACGAGGTGCATCCCGAAGAGTTGGAGGGCAGGCCGGGCTATATTTATCCGTCAATCGAAGTTGTTTATGTGAAGAATGGCGGAATGCTGACTATTAAATTTGATGTTGCAAAAGTTGGTTTTGTATAATTCCGATTGCAATGCCATAAAACAATGAGAGGCAGTCCGTTGCGGAACTGCCTCTCGTTTTTTTTATCGATTTTTTACATCCTCTCTGGCACCTGAATACCCATCAAAGCTGAACCTGTTTTGATAACTTTTGCAGTTAATTTGCTCAATGCCAAGCGGAAACTGCGCATGCTGGCATCTTCTTCCTTCAGAATCGAGCAATCGTGGTAGAACTGGTTGTATTCCTTTGCAAGACTGTACAAATGGTTGGCAATCAATGCAGGGCTGTAGTTTGTGCCAGCGTCGGCAACCACAGCGGGGAAGTCGAAGATGAGTTTTGCAAGCTGCATCTCCTTCTCGTTGAGTTGGGTTGCAGCGTCAATCTTGTCGGCCACTTTCAAGCCGGATTCTTCGGCCTTACGCAGCACAGAGCAGATGCGCGCGTGAGTGTACTGAATGAACGGTCCGGTGTTTCCGTTGAAGTCGATTGATTCTTTCGGGTTGAAGAGCATAGTCTTCTTCGGGTCAACCTTCAGAATGAAATACTTGAGCGCACCCAAGCCCACCATATTGTAAATCTGCGATTTGTAATCATCGTCAAACTCTTGCAGCTTGCCGAGTTCGTCCGATGTCTCGCGGGCTGTATTCACCATTTCGGCAATCAGGTCATCGGCATCTACAACCGTTCCCTCGCGCGATTTCATCTTGCCTTCGGGCAGCTCAACCATTCCATACGACAGGTGTGTGATGTGGTCCGACCAGTCGAAGCCAAGTTTCTTGAGTACGAGTTTCAAAACTTGGAAGTGGTAAATCTGCTCGTTGCCAACCACATACAGCAGTTCGTCGAGTTTGTATTGCTCGAATCGCTGATGAGCGGTTCCAAGGTCCTGAGTCATATAAACTGATGTGCCGTCACCGCGGAGCAACAGTTTCTGGTCGAGACCGTCGGCGGTGAGGTCAATCCAGATTGAGTTGTCGTCTTTCTTGAACAGAACGCCGTCTTCCAAGCCTTTCATCACAATCGACTTGCCGAGCATATAGGTCTGCGACTCGTAGTAAATCTTGTCGAAGCTGATTCCCAAAGCTTTATATGTTACATCGAAACCGGCGTAAACCCAGCCGTTCATTGTTTTCCAAAGGTCAACAACTTCCTTGTCGCCAGCCTCCCATTTGCGAAGCATCTCGCGGGCTTCGAGAATGATTGGGGCTTTGTTGGCGGCATCGTCGTCGCTCATTCCCTGTGCTTTAAGGTCGGCAATCTGTTTTTTGTATTCCTTGTCGAAACGCACGTAGTAGTCGCCCACGAGTTTGTCTCCCTTCACGCCGAGGCTTTCGGGTGTTGCGCCGTTGCCCCATTTCTGCCAGGCCAGCATCGATTTGCAGATGTGTATTCCGCGGTCGTTCACCAAGTTGGCCTTAATGACATTGTGGCCGTTGGCTTCAAGAATCTGCGCCACCGAGTAGCCGTAGAGGTTGTTGCGGATGTGCCCCAAGTGCAGCGGCTTATTGGTGTTCGGCGACGAATATTCGACCATAAAAGTCTTGCCGCTCGAGCCTTTTGGCTTCATTCCAAAGCGGTCGTCAGCAATGGCGTCGTTCAGGAACTCGGTCCAGAAAGTTGCCGAAAGCTGAATGTTCAAGAACCCTTTAACAACATTGAAATCAGCCACTTCGGCCAGATTGTCACGCAAGAAAGCGCCAATGGCGGCAGCTGTGTCCTCGGGTTTCTGCTTCGATATTTTCAGAAACGGGAAAACAACGAGAGTGAAGTCGCCCACAAACTCTTTGCGGGTTGTCGAAAACGTTATCTGGTCAAGGTTTGCGTCGGCCGAGTAGAGTGATTTTATGGCCTTTGCGGTGGTTTCTTTCAGCAACTTTTGGATGTCCATATCATTCAATTTTTGAGAGCGCAAATATATGAAGGCAAACGCAAACAAAAAACTTAAACGTAAACCACTTTTGCCTTTTGCCTAATGCCTCAATAAATAACTACTTGCATTGACGATATGTGGTCTTTGTGTCTGATAATCAATGTATAAGCGCCTGTGTCTATTGGTCGTAGGTCAATTTGGCCACCGTCGATTGTGCCGGTTTTGAGTATGCGGCCGTTTTTGTCGATAAGAACAAACTCTTGGCCGTCAGCGTTTTGTACGTATAAAAGACCGTCGGACGGGTTGGGATAGACGAAGATTCTATTTGCCGCATTTTCGATTACGGAAACCGGCGGTGGAGGCAGCTCAATAGCCTTGAAGGTAATTGTGATGCTGGTGTCGGCCGTAATTGTAATAGTATCAGACTGTTCTGACTGTCCGTCAATGGTGGTGTAGCCCGTCACTTTGGCAATGTAGCTGATTGGCGTTTCGGCGGCGATGCTGTCGAATCGCACAATGCCGAGGCTGTCTGTCATTTTTTCAATACCCTCCACAGTAACATCGCCCTCAAATAACGGCTTACTGCCGTCCGTCAAGATGAATGTAAGCGAGTAGAAAGTATTGATGATAGAGGTGTCGTGGGGGACGGGGCGAACTTGCCCAGGTTGCATCATCATTATGCTGACAGTGAAACTGCTGTCGCAAGTTATGCTTCCGGTCACTTTATCATAGTTGTCTTTGCTTATGGTGTAATTCAAAGTAGAACCTTTTTTTATGTTGCTGAAAGTTGCCTTGCCGTTTTGGTCTGTTTCTACCTTGTTGTTGTTCAGGTTTATGCTTGCCTTTGTAATCGGGCTTTTACTGCTGTCGAAAACAAAGAATTCGATGTTTACAAGGTCTTTGGTGATGTCGATGTTTACGAAGACTGTATCAGTGTCAACTGCCGTAGCGCCGCTTACTGTGAGCGACGACTCGTTGGTTATGGTGTACGACAGATTTGCGACAGGTACAAGTTGCCTGAATATGGCTGTGCCAGCGTCGTTGGTGCGCACGGTTTGGCCGTAGACTATAACACCGATGCCTTCAATTGGCTTGCCGTCGTCTGTTATGTTGAAAACCAATGTGCTGCGCTGTTTTTCAAGCCTTTTGGTGATGGTTGTGCTGGTTGTCGATGTGGTTACCGTTCCGCTGCATTTGGCTATCAGATTGCCCGTTATGATATAATTGTGCAGCCCGTCTCTGACATGCTTGAATGTTGCTACACCGCAGGAATCGGTTGTTTGGACTCTGTCGTCGAGTGTTACAGTAACGCCTTCGGTTAGTTTGTTGTCGGCGTAAATCACAAACGTAACATCGGGTAGTTCGGTAAGTGTAAAGGTGGTGTCAATGTCTGTGTTTCCTATTTTAACAGTATGATTTGTAATGATATAGTCATTGTGCAACAGACAGATGTTGTATTGGCCAGGAGCAATGCGCCCTATAGCAGCGCTGCCGTCGGTGTTTGTCATAATGGTGTCGCCAGCAATAATAACCGCAGTGTTGGCGATGGGCGAGCCGTTTATTTCAGTTCTGACTGTAAGACAAGGCTTTTGCCACATTTTTATTGCTATGGTGCCGTCGGTAGTCACATCAATGCAATCTGAAACGGTTATGTAATCGGTTGAGGTTATGTTCAGCTGGTGCTGGCTTTGTGTCAGAAGCATAACAACTTCTCCTGTCTGGTTTGTTATGGCTGTCATTCTTGAATCAATGTTCACGGTCGCGCCTGCAATGCCGGCGCCTGTGCGTGCGTCGGTCAGATGGAAGGTTACAGTGTTTCTTGGCAGTGGTGTCAGTGTAACGCTGATGTAAGTGGTGTCGCCGGTGGTGTTGATGCTAACGTTATTGTCGTAGTAGTTATCGGCAGAAATCCTGCAATTTTCGTTGTATAATCTGTTGAAATATAAGTAATAGGCGAAGCCAGCACTATCGGTTTTCAATGTTTCGCCCAAGATGCTTATTTGAGCATTGGCTACAGGCAGGTTGTCGGAGTCTTTCACATCGAAGATTATTGCCTTGTTGCAAGGAATATAGCCGAAAGTGGTGTTGGGGCGTATTTTGGTGCAACCGTCGAATTCCAATTCGCTCCATTCGTCTTTTATTCCGTATGCCACAGTATTTGATGACGTGCTGTGTGAGTGCAGTTTAGCTCTTTTTGCTTCGGGGACATAAGTGTTGTTGTCGCCCCATTTTATTTCGATGGCGAAGTTAGTCTTGCCGTCATAGTTGTAGTCTTTGTCGAGTTCGAAGGTGAAATGCTCGGGCGATGTCGGAAGCTGCAGCTTGTTCTGGGTGTACAATGTTTCCGCGTCGCTCATATCGATGAAATTTGAAAGTTCGGTGTTGCTCACCGGTTTGGCTTTGATAGTGAAGTTGAGGTATCCGCTGAATTTCTCGCTTGCCGGTGTCGCTTGTGAGAGGTCGAAACCTATTGTCTTTATTTTCATCGGCTTGTCGCCCAAGTCTTCGGTGGTGTAAAGTATGTCAGTGATGCTGCATTCGTAGTAGTTGTTGAACGGATAGTCTTTGGGCGATTCGCTGCCGTTTCCAACCTGTAAATCGAAAGGTTTGCCAATGGTTATTGCGTAACCGGCTGAACTATGATAACTTGCATCTGAATTAGCGATGGAAACATCGAAGTAGAACTCGCTCATTATGTCGGTGTCGGTGTCGGCTGCAACTTTGAAGTAGCAGGTTGCCGACTCGTTTATGCCCAGTGTGTCGATGTTGCTGGAAGCATCTATTATGTTGATATACGGCTGATTGACAGATGCTTTTAGAGTGAGCGTGGCGGCAGAAAGGCCAACGTGTCCTTTGTTTGTGATAGTGATGCCCAAATCAACGGTGTCGCCTGGCATAAATGTGCTGCTGACGCTATCTTTCATAATGGCCACATTAGGCTGGAAACTAATGTGAGGCGCGGCTATTGTCAGCTTATAGTTGAATACAAACTTTTCGCTGTCGATGACATTTATTATAAACGGAATCTGAGTTTGGTCAGGGATGTTTTTGTGCAATTCCACCTGACAGGCTGCAATGGTGTCGGTTGTCTGACAAAGCATCTGCCCAATGGAGTAATTTATTGGAGTTATGCTTTTTACATATTCGCTTGATGATGTTATGCCGTCAATTTTTGTGTTTTTGGCTACCACTTGGCTTATATTCCGCAAGGCCAGGTTCAGTATCAAGGTGCTGTCGTTGGTCAGACGGTTGGTGTATGCTCCTGATAATATGATATATGGTCTGTTTGGAACAATCAGCTCGATATGTCCGAAGTGAGGCTTGCGCTGCGCTTTTGTGACAACGACAGTGAGCGGCCCCGGTTCGGTTACTGCAGGAATACTGATAGTTACAGCTGTTTGTCCGCGCTTGACAATGGCGGCTCCAAGCAGGATGCTGTCTTTCGATATGGCCACATACGAGCCCGCTTCGGCCTCAACAGTCACCGCCGGAACGCCGATTGGCAGCGCCGGCTCGTACGACACGTTGTTTGCTCTTGGAATGCCAAAGTAAACAAGCAGTGACGGGTCGCCAAAATAGCTGTATGCCTCCCAGTAGTAGCGGGTAGATACATTGCTTGAGTAATTATTGTCGTGCGCTTCCGACACGGCAAGGTTTCCAGCAAAAACCAACGCATCGCCACAATTGAAGTCCGATACAAATGGAGCATCGAAGGCACCGATGGTAGTTGCGCTTGTGTCAGGGCAGACGCCGCTTCTGTAATCATGAGCGCCCACTGCCCAATAGAAATCTTCCTGCCACCAGCTTTGTGGCGCTGAGCCGATGTAGGCCACAGCACCACCGTCTTTTTTCCGAAGCCATGTCTCGCCAAGACATTCGGTTGTGGCAAGATTGCCTGAGTAGCAGCAGTTTGCTATGACAAACGGGAACTTGCCTGAGTTGGAGAAATTGTTCACTTTGGTTTGAGTGAGCTCCGGATTAACCCAAGTTGTTGAAGTTCCATGTGCGGTGTAGGTCATCAAGCCTACTGAGACCGATGTGTCGGCGTAGCAGTTGGTGTAGCTATTTGTAAATTTGTTGACTGTCTTGTATCCGTTGTTCGCATTGATGCGGTTGCGCGTGATGTAATTCAGCGTCGGAATGCCTACGCTTGCACGATATGAGCCGTCGTAACCAGCTATCAATGTGGCTTTTGCAAGATACGAAGAATCGATAAATTGGAACTTCTCGTAAGCGATGGTTTTGTCGGCCATGGCCTTTATTTGAGAGGCTGTGCGTGCCGAGAATCGCCCGTAGTACAAGTCTGGGATGATGTCGTCAGCGCCGTCCATGCAAGCGTAGTAGAGGTCGGTACCCTTGCCGGAGCTCTCGCCGGTTTGCGAACATGGAATTTTGTCGGTGTCGGCGGCCAGCAGCAAGAACGACGGTGCTGGGCTGTCGTTAGTCGCGGAATTGTATTGGCTTGCAACCCAAGCTTTTATGGCGGCAGCTGAACTGCCGATGCTGTCAGTTGTAGCCACAATCACATCAAAACCTTTCTGTCGTTTCCAATGTATAAAGTCTTGAAGCGAATCAATGAAATCAGAATGCGTGATAATCAGGTATTTGACCGGATATTTTGTCAAATCGGAGTATGTCGAATCGCTTTCCGATTTTGAACTATCAAAATATGGCGATGATGTGTTTGTGGCTGATTTAGAGCCGTTTCCTTTAAATTTGATATCAATGTTGATATTATTGAATATCTCGATTTTGTTTTGTTTCGGGTTGTAGCGTACCGGATTCACCGATATCTGATAGTAATCCATATCGCGCATGGTGCCCACTTTTGTAACCGCAACAAGTTGTTGGTCAGTAAAATAATTGCGCTTATACGAACGTTTTTTGTGCTTGTATTTTGCCCGTGTGCTGCTTTTGCTTTGAGACGGCTGACGCGGTGCTAGTTTCTTCTCAAAACCTACATCTGATAGAGAGTAAACCGCTGTGTCGCTGCATTTTATATCGACGCTTAAAACTGTGCCGCGCGGTATTTTAACCAGTTTGCGGATGGCAGGCAGTTGAGGTTCGCCTATAGCTCCGGTGCGGTATGCTCCGGCAATCTGCAGCTCGCAGAAATCGCCTTTTAATGTTTCGGCATTGGCGATAGCAATGGTGTCGAAACGCGCAGTCAGCGATATTCCTTTTGTATCGAACCGATTGACAGTTAGAGTATTATGCTGGCTGCTTACGGGTTTGTCGAACACAATGAATTTTTCTTGCGCCGAGGCACAAAAGAAGCAGACAACCCAAAATAACACCGATAGCGCTTTTCGTATCATAAATGCGAAAATACTCAAAACGTTCTTATGCACTTATAATAAATGACAAAGATTTGATATTTGAGGATAAGCGGAAAAAATAGAAAACCTATATTTGCCAAACTTTTATAAATAAAGTTCAAATGATAAATTTCACAATCGGTCCAGTCCAGATGGACAACGAAACGATGGAAATCGGCCGGCAGCAAATTCCTTATTTCCGCACGCCCGAGTTCTCTGCAATGATGCAGGAGAACGAGCGGATTCTTTGCCGCCTGTTCGACGCGCCCAATGACTCTCGAGCCTTGTTTCTTACAGGTTCGGGAACTGCAAGTATGGAGGGCGGTATCATGAACTTCTTCACCACTAGTGATAAACTTTTGGTGGTGAATGGAGGAAGTTTCGGTCAGCGGCTTGTCGAATTGTGCCAGATTCATGAGATTCCGTTCACCGAAATCCGTTTGGAGTACGGACAACCATTGACAAAGGATAATCTGTATAAATATGACAATGAGCAATATACGGGAATGGTTCTGCAACTCTGCGAAACATCGACTGGTGTCCGTTACGATATGGAGATGGTGGGAGAGTTTTGCCAACGGAACAACATTTTCCTGTTTGTTGACGCTATAAGCGGTTTTTTAGCCGATAAATTCTCGATGCGACAAATGCACGTAAATGCGGCAATCACAGGCAGTCAGAAGGCTTTGTCGTTGCCACCGTCGATGAGTTTCACGGTTATGGACGCTGAGGCTCAGCGCCGCTGCTTCACCAACAAGGTTCGCAGCATGTATTTCAATTATGCTGATTATCTGCGCAATGGTGAGCGCGGTCAGACACCGTTCACACCAGCCGTTGCAACACTTATCCAACTCAACGAGAAGTTAAAGCGAATCGAGAAATCAGGTGGAATTGAGGCGATGAACATTGTTGCGAAAAAACGTGCCGACTATTTTCGCGAGAAGATTAAACATTTGCCACTCAAGATGTTCACTGCATTGGATGACTCATCGAATTGTGTTACGGCATTAATGCCAGCCAATCAGGAAGTCAACGCACATAAGATTTTCGAGATAATTAAGGATGAATACGGAATTTGGATTTGTCCGAATGGCGGCGATATGGCTGAAAAGATTTTCCGTGTTGGTCACATTGGTAATATTACAAATGCTGAAATCGACCGTCTTGTCGAAGTTTTTGACGATTTGGTTAAACGTAAACTATTATAGAAATGATTGCAGGAAAAACAGTTGTGTACACAAGCGGCACGTTCGACATGCTGCATGCCAACCATATCAAAATGTTGGAATATGCACGGTCATTAGGTGATATTTTGATTGTCGGCGTCAACACCGACGAGCTTGTTGAGAGCTACAAAAGCCAGCCGATAATTCCGTTCGAAGAACGCATCGCCTTGATGAAGGCCTTGAAATATCCCGACATTGTTATTCCGCAACATTCGCTCGACCACACCGACAAAGTAAAAAAACTGAATTTCGATGTTTTTGTTGTTGGCGATGACTGGACAGGTAAGTACGATTACCTTAAGGAACAAGGTGTTACAGTGGTATATTTCCCATACGGCGCCGGTGTCAGCTCCACTAATCTGAAGAAACGCATCTATGAGAGCTACGAGCAGATGAAGCGCAAGGCCGACAGCCATTTTGCCAACGATATTGACGTAAGAAAAAAGCAATGAAGATAGTTCTCTTTTGCGAGAACCGCTATGCTGTCGATATTTTACAGCCGTTGCAGGCTGAATGCGACCGTCAGGGCGGGCATACGGTTTTGTGGTATGTGCATGCTCCAAAAATCAAAACCTTTCCTTTGGCCAACGAAGTGAAGTGGTCAGCATCTATCCAGGAAGTGTATGATTTTAAGCCCGATGCGATATTTGTTCCGGGTAACATTGTTCCATATTATCTGTCAGGCGTTAAGATTCAGGTTTTCCACGGATATGCCGCTGAGAAGAAAGACCACTGGGTTATCCGTCGCTATTTCGACACTTATTTCACTCAGGGGCCGTATTTTACATCACATTTTGAGGCTCTTGCAAAACAGTATAAGGATTTTGAAGTGCGTGAGACAGGCTGGACAAAACAGGATTGGATTAAGCAACATCTGCGCGATTTTGATGCTGAAAAACAATCACTTCTGCATAAATATGGCAAAAAGCGGATTGTGATTTACGCGCCCACATTCTCGCCAAAACTGACATCGTTGCCATTTATGAGGAAACCACTTGAAAACCTTCTGCAAAAGGAACCAGACCTGCTTCTGATAATGAAATTCCACCCTCTGACAGCAACGCAGTGGGCCGACGAATATCGTGCTTGGGCAAAAGACCGCAGTGATGCTGTTTATATTGAAGCAGGCGAGAATGTCACAAAGTATCAAATGATGAGCGATGTGATGATAAGCGACACATCGTCAGCGGTTTACGAGTTTTTACTTCTGAATCGTCCGGTAATAACCTTGCGTACCATTGCAAAAGATATTTATTGGGAGAATATTACTGACGAAAGCCAGCTTGCATCAGCTTTCGACCGGGCGCTCAATGATGCCGAGAGCATAAAAAAACGCCAGTGGATTGTCGATAATTACGACCCGCACCTTGACGGCAAGTGTTGCGCCAGAATGTTGGAGCAGGCTGCCGACTATATCAGCCGTCATGGAGTTCCTGAGCAGCGGAAACTTAATCTTTGGCGCAAATACAAGAGTATCAAAACTTTCGGAAAGATTGTGAAATAATCACAACGCCGACTTGTGGAACAACCTATAGATTCGCATTTCGGTTTTGTAGTAACTCCGTAAGAATGTGTAATTCACAAAATTCTGCCAGTTGAGTGTAGAAACGCAGGGGTGGAGTGTGACTTCCTTTTTTTCGGCTGTCGGGTTAAGATTATCGCACAGAGCGGCCATGTATTCAAACATATTGTATTTGTCCAACGCTAGATTTTTGGCCTCCTCAAGCGCGCCAATCGATTTTTCGTAAAGTCCGTTTTCTATTGCTGAGTCGATTGTGGCTATGGCTTTGTCAACATCCAGAATGTCTATCGGAGAGAATGAATCTTTCGGAAAATAGTCCGCAAAATTCTTGCATCCGTAGTAAAACGGATAAGCTCCGGTCAGAAAGCAGTCAGAGATTTTTTCGGTCCAATAATAAGGTTCGGAGCAGTTCTCAATGCAAATGTGGTGCTTGTATTGGGCAAGCACATCCCATTTGTCATCGAATGAGTTGAAGCCGCGGCCGTAAACATCAAGTTGGTCGCCATAGTGCGCTTTCAGTTTCTCGACAAATTTTATCCGGTTTATGTGCCCGCGCGATACAGCCAAGTTGCTCGAAATCACCGATAAAAGTTTCTTTTTTTCGGGAAAGGCGTTGTTTTTCAGAGAGTCGTAATCTTGGCTGTAGGAGTAGGTGCCTGTGGCATCGTCTCTTTTATAGCCTACAAACCAAGGCAGAATGGCTGGTCCGTAGTGAACGTTTCGGTGATTGGTTGGGTATTGGCTGGTTGATACAAGTCCGAATTGATTCAGGTATTTGTTGGGGTAGTTGAGCACCGAGCGCGGTTCGGTGTTCAGGAAAATTACATTTTCTGGTGCAACACGGCATGTAGTTTTTTCTCTGACACCTTTGCCTTGCACAACCCAAAAGTCGGGATTATCGAATTCGTTGTCGATGATAAACCGGTATTTTCCGTTCAGCGACACCATCTCGTGGTTCTTTGTCTGACGGTGGAAAATCGAACTTAGCGCGTCGCGATAGGGGGTGAGTTTTATTGTGTACATGATGCTTCAAAAAATGACATTTCGGTTATTGGTAAATGCCCAACTTGTATGGTTCAAAAATCATTTTTGTCCGGCTATGAAATCTTTGTATGGCTTTCTCAAATCGAGCAAGCGGAAGTTCAGACCGGGTAGTTTTTGGGGAGGTGTCATATAATCGCCGTACGATGAGGTTAGGTAGTCGTGAGGTCGTTGCATGCCGTTTACTTCTATTGTTTCAAACTGCACGCGTTGTGGTACGCCGTACACATCGCGAGGAAAAACATTGCTGTCTTTAGTGTTGAAGTGGTTTGTGACACAAGGCATTCCTTTGCCCAGAAACTCTTTTTGGATGTTATTGAGTTTGCTATGAACACGGCTCAGCGGCACAATTCGGTGCATCAGTTTAATAAAGAGACAGTATGGCCCGTGTCCATGTTTGTTTGGGTTTATCAGCGCATAATAAAGCAGTTTTGTGAAGAAACTCATTTTCAGAAAATGCCAACGTCGGCGAAGCCCTTTCTCCGGCATTTCGTCTAAAGGGAACACATCGAGCGGAACACCGCCTACAAAGTCAAACTGGCGAACCATTAAGTAAGTGGTCCGTTTGTCTTGTATTCGTGCAAACTGATACGGATATTCAGGATTGTCGGCTGGATTGACTAATTCGTATTGTTCTGGCAACCACTCCTTTGCGTGTTTTAATAGAATCTCGTAATCACGGCGCGGCACGACAACATCGGCATCGTCGTCCCAGGGAATAAATCCTTTGTGGCGCACGGCTCCAAGCATTGTGCCTCCCGACAAATAGTATGTCAGATTGTTTTTCCTGCAAATGTCATCAAAAGTTTTCAGAATATCGAGCATGATAGACTGCATCTGATGCAAATCCTCGTCGCTTATTGGTCGTTCGTCTTGCATAAATAGTACAATATAATACCGCGAAATTATTAAAAAAGCAGAAACCTAAATCGATGGCATTGTTGGTAGCGGTTCAAAAATGTATAGTTTTGCCAGCAAAATCAGCTTTGATGAAAAAAGTTTTTACAGTAGGGGTATTTGATTATTTCCACATTGGGCATTTACGTCTTTTTGAGAACGCAAAAAAACATGGTGATTATCTTATTGTAGCTGTGCAAGATGGCGATTTTATTCTGAAATATAAGCCCGAAGCGAATATCCTATATTCCACTCAGCAGCGCATTGAATTGGTACAGGCTTTGAAAATTGTTGATGAGGTTGTCGTCTATAAAAATGTAGATGACATAATAAAGCAAATCGATTTTGATGTGTGGGCCATAGGTGGAGACCAAACGCATGCCGGTTTCCAACGTGCACTTGATTGGTGCCGCGATAATGGTAAAACCGTCGTAAGATTGCCGCGTACTCAGGGCATAAGTTCGTCGCAAATAAAAAATGAATTGGAAAAACTAAGGTAATGCCATAGTTGAGGCATAAGGAATCTCTTGCGTATTTCGGCCAGAATATGCTTGTAGTACAAAAGGTTAGATGGTATGGCAGATAGTAGTTTCCGAGTTCTTGAAATGCTTGCGGAAGCTGGCGGCAAAAAATGAAAATTCTTTTAGAATAGTAAAAAATACATTTTATATTTGACTGCGTGATTCTCAATGTTTGGGAGTCGTAAAAACAATAACAAACGTTTGCTTTAGCAGACACAAACACTACTAAACTAAATACTTTTAAAATGAAGAAGATTTTATTTGCATTGAGTGCTCTGGCTATGGTTGCCTGCACTTCGAAACAGCAATGCCAACTTCCGCTGGCCGACAAGGCTAATTTTGCAAAGGAAGTTGACGGAAAACAAGTTAGCTTGTTCACCATTAAGAACGATGCAGGCGTGACTGCACAAATCACCAACTACGGCGGACGTATTGTCAATCTTTTCGTTCCCGACAAAGACGGTCAGTTTCAGGATGTTGTGATGGGTTTCGATAACCTTGACCAATATCAGTCATCGGCTGACGGTGTTTATTTCGGCGCTCTCATCGGACGTTATGGCAACCGTATCGGTGGCGCATCGTTCAAGATTGGCGAAGAGACTTTCAATGTTGATGCCAACGAGCGTCGCAACTCGCTGCACGGCGGCAAAAAGGGCTATTTTGCTGTGGTTTGGGATGGCAAACAACTCAACGACAGCACTTTGGAACTGTCTTATTTGTCGGCTGACGGCGAAGCAGGATTCCCTGGAAACCTGAACGTTAAAGTTGTCTACACTATCACCAAATGCAACGCCATCAAGATTGAGTACTTTGCAGAGACTGACAAACCGACCGTTTGCAACCTTACAAACCACTCATTCTTCAACCTTTCGGGCGACGCTTCGACAACAATCAACGACCACGTGCTGATGATTAACGCCGACAGCTACACCCCAGTTGACTTCTTCTTGATTCCGACTGGCGAAATCGCATCGCTTGATAACACACCGCTCGACTTCCGCACACCGACTGCCGTTGGTGCCCGCATCGACAGCGTTCGTGGCGGTTACGACCACAACTATGTTCTTAACGACTCTGCAAAATGCTGCAAGAGCGGTCTGACACTCGCTGCCACAGTTACAAGCCCTGTTTCTGGTATCACAATGAAGGTGCTGACCAACGAGCCGGGTCTGCAATTCTATGCAGGTAACTTCATCTCTGGCAAAGAGACTGGCAAATACGGCAAACTCTATCCTCGCCGCGGCGCTCTCTGCCTTGAGACTCAACACTTCCCTGACAGCCCGAACAAAGAGAACTTCCCGTCGGTTGTTCTGAATCCTGGCGAGAAATATTACAGCGTCTGCGTTTACGCTTTCTGCAACAAAGAGTGCTGCGATAAAGAGAAATGCACAAAGGATGGCTGCGAAAACGAAAAGTAAATCAATAATTTACCATACGTAATAATAACAAAATAAAAGTTTTATGAGACAAATTCTAGACAGCTTGGCCAACAATGGTTTTGCGGTTGCCGACTACGCGGTGTTCGTGGTTTACATCCTTATCCTTGTGGGCTGTGGCGTATTCATCCCGAAATGGATGGCTAAAAAGAAAGGTGCCAACGGTGCCGAAAACTCGAAGGATTACTTCCTTGCCGGTAACTCACTGACTTGGTGGGCAGTAGGCGCATCGCTGATTGCAGCAAACATCTCGGCGGAACAATTCATTGGAATGTCAGGCTCGGCTTACGCATCGGGTATTGCAATTGCAGCCTACGAGCTTATGGCTGCCGCAACCTTGCTTGTTGTGGCAAAATTCCTTCTGCCTGTGATGATTAGAAAGAACATCTTCACCATTCCCCAATTCTTGAGCGACCGCTACAACTGGGGTGTTGGTCTGGCTTTCTCGTCATTCTGGTTGTTCCTCTACGTGTTCATCAACCTGACATCAGTGGCTTGGCTTGGCGCATTGGCAATCAAACAGATTCTCGGCCTGCCGACAATCATCGGTATGTTTGGAATGGATATGACCTTGGTAGGTATCATCTTGATTCTCTACCTGATAGCTGGCGCATACTCAATCTACGGCGGTTTGGCATCAGTTGCCTGGACCGACGTTATGCAGGTTACATTCCTTGTTGGTGGTGGTCTTATCACCGCTTACTTCACCCTCGATTTCATTGCCCCGCTTCTGGGTGCTGATGGCGCCGTTTCGGCTTTGGGTGCTGTAATGGACAAACTTGGAACTATCGATGGCGACAAGCACTTCAACCTTGTGGTTGACCGCAACACGGCTCTTTATCCAAACATCACCGACGACCCGTACTTCACACTTCCGGGCTTGGCTCTGATTATTGGCGCGCTGTGGCTGACTAACATTGGCTACTGGGGCTTCAACCAATACATCATTCAGAAAGGTTTGGCAGCAAAGAGCCTCGACGAAGCAAAGAAAGGCTTGCTGTTCGCCGCTTTCCTGAAGATTTTGATTCCGTTCATCGTTTGCATCCCGGGTGTTTGCGCATTCCTTATCTGGCAACACCCTGAATTGCTGAATAATGCAATCAACCTTCACGGAACAATCGAGCGCTCTGACGACGCTTATCCGTTCCTTATCCGCAACTTCACACCTGTTGTTGTGAAAGGTCTGTCGTTTGCAGCATTGACCGCCGCCGTTATTTCGTCGCTGGCATCAATGTTCAACTCAACTTCGACCATCTTCACAATGGACGTTTACAAGAAGTTCATCAACAAGGAAGCCTCTGAACGCAAACTCGTTAGTGTTGGTCGTATTACCTCTATCGTGGCTCTGTTGCTGGCTTTGGTTGCTGTTTACCCGATTATGGGCGGTGCCGACCAAGCATTCCAAATCATTCAGGAATACTCGGGCTTCGTTTATCCTGGCGTGGTTGTAATCTTCGGTCTTGGTCTGCTGTGGAAACGTTCGTCGGGTCCGGCTGCTGTTGTGGCTGCCATCGGCACATTCTTCTTCAGCATCCTGTTCAAGTTCCTGATGCCTGAAACACCGTTCCTGCTTCGTATGGGTTACGTGTTTATGGTTCTGGTTGTGTTGTTTGTCGGCATATCGATTTTCTGCAACAAGAAGAACGAAGTTGCCGCTGCCGAAATGGATGGCGAGACCATTGCTATGCAGCGCACTTGGAGCAACATTCTGCTCGGCGTTGGCGGTCTCTGCCTGGTTATGGGTATTGTACAGTTGTTCGCTAAAATCGAATTCCTGCAGATTTACGGCTTCGAAGCAATCTTCTTCCTTGCCGCAATGCTGCTCACACTGGGCTTCTATCTGCGTTCGAACGCCAACGACTCTGTTCAGGACCACAAGGCTGTTGGTACAGACCTTGAACTGTTCCACACCGACAAAGTGTTCAACATTGGTGCTTTGGCAGTGATAGCAATTCTGGCTGTTCTCTACATTGCATTGTGGTAAAACACTTTGCAAATTGTTGAATAATGTTGACTGCTGTTTTCGATTGTTGAACTATCGGGAACAGCAGTTTTTTAAAATAGCGAGTTATGTTAGAAGAATTAAAAGAAAAAGTTTTTCGGGCCAATCTCGACCTTGTTAAACAGGGACTTGTAATTTTCACCTGGGGTAATGTCTCGGGCATCGACCGCGAAAAAGGATTGGTTGTCATCAAACCGTCGGGCGTGTCGTACGACGAAATGAAGGCTTCGGATATGGTGGTTGTTGATTTGCAGAGTGGCAAGGTTGTTGAAGGCGACTTGAATCCGTCGAGCGACACCCCAACACATCTGGCTCTCTACAAGGCTTTTCCGAATATCAAGGGCGTTGTGCACACACACTCAACCTATGCTACAGCGTTTGCGCAGGCAGGCCGCGACATTCCGAATATCGGCACCACTCACGCCGACTATTTCTACAAGGACATTCCCTGCACCCGCGATATGACAAAGGCCGAAGTTGAAGGTCAGTACGAGTTGGAGACTGGCAACGTTATTGTCGATGAGTTTCTGAATATCAGAAAAATAAACCCCGACCACACGCCTGGCGTTTTGGTCAAAAACCACGGTCCGTTCTCGTGGGGCACATCGCCCGACAACGCTGTCTATAACGCAAAAGTTATGGAACAGTGCGCAAAAATGGCGTTTGTGGCGTTCAGTGTCAATCCAAATCTGACAATGAATCCGTTGCTCATCGAAAAGCATTACAGCCGCAAACACGGACCAAACGCTTATTACGGACAAAAAGGACAAAAACATTGATTCAATTAACAATTAACAATGAATAATTAACAATAATTGGCTGTATGAAAACCGATAATGTGCTGAAAGATAAAAGCCTTAAGTTTGGAATTAGAATTGCAAAACTATCCAAACACTTTATCGGACGGACCACTATCGCTGAACATCCATTATTTACTCAAATATTAAAATCTGGGACTAGTATTGGTGCTAATATCAGAGAATCCGAATTTGGAGAAAGTAAAGATGATTTTAAGCATAAGTTGAAAATTGCTTTGAAGGAAGCAAACGAAACAGAATATTGGATAGATATTTTACACGAGAGTAATTATTTGGATGATAGTCAATATGAAAGTATTATTGTTGATTGTAAAGAATTGATAAAACTATTAACAGCAAGTGTAAATACTTTAAATAAATGATTATTAACCACAATTAATTCTTAATAGTTAGAGTTGCAGCGCAATTGTTAATTGTTAATTATTAATTGTTAATTCAAAAAATTATGGCATTTGAAAATCTTGAAATCTGGTGGGTAACTGGTGCGCAGTTGCTCTATGGTGGCGACGCAGTTGTTGCAGTTGACGGCCACTCAAAGGAAATGGTTGACGGCTTAAACAAAAGCGGCAACATTCCTGTCAAAATTGTTTACAAAGGCACGGCCAACTCTTCGAAAGAAGTTGAAGATGTGATGAAGGCCGCAAACAACGACGAAAAGTGCGCTGGTATCATCACTTGGATGCACACCTTCTCGCCCGCGAAAATGTGGATTAAAGGTCTGCAGGCACTCGAGAAGCCTCTGTTGCACTTCCACACTCAATACAACGCCGAAATTCCTTGGGATAAAATCGATATGGATTTTATGAACCTGAACCAATCGGCTCACGGCGACATTGAGTTCGGACACATCTGCACCCGTATGCGCGTGGCTCGCAAGGTGGTTTGCGGCTATTGGAAAGACGCACAGGCACAGAAACAGATTGCCGTTTGGGCACGCGTTGCCGCTGGCGTGGCCGATGCTCACAACGTCCGCTGCCTGATGTTTGGTATGAATATGAACAACGTTGCCGTTACCGATGGCGACCGCGTTGAGTTTGAGCAACGTCTTGGCTATCACGTTGATTACTATCCTGTTTCGTCGTTGATGGAATATTTTAAGAAGGTAACCGACAAAGAAGCCGACGAACTTGTTGAAGAGTATAAGAAACTCTATACCATTAAGATAGACGAGTCGGGCGAGAAGGTTTACTGGGAAAAAGTGAAGAACGCTGCTAAAGCCGAAATCGCTCTGCGCCGCGTGCTCAAAGACGAAGGCGCAACTGCTTTCACTACCAACTTCGACGACCTTGGCGACGCCAATATCGACGACCCGAACTTTGTCGGCTTCGACCAAATTCCTGGCTTGGCATCGCAGCGCTTGATGCAGGAAGGCATCGGCTTTGGCGCTGAAGGCGACTGGAAGACAGCCTGCCTCTGCCGCACTCTGTGGGTTATCCAACAGGGAATGCCGAAGGGGTGCTCATTCTTGGAAGACTACACGCTGAACTTTGCTGGCGACCGCAGTTCGTGCCTGCAGAGCCATATGCTCGAAATCTGCCCGCTCATTGCTGTCGACAAACCGAAACTCGAAGTTCACTTCCTTGGCATTGGCATCCGCAAGCAGCAGACAGCCCGTCTGGTGTTCACATCGAAGACAGGCCGCGGAATCAAGGCTACCGTTGTCGACCTTGGCAACCGCTTCCGTCTTATCAGTCAGGAAGTTGAGTGCATCGAGCCGAAACCAATGCCAAAACTGCCTGTTGCATCGGCCCTCTGGGTTCCGCAGCCGACATTCGAAATTGGCGCAGGTGCCTGGATTCTGGCTGGCGGTACGCACCACAGCGCATTCTCGTACGATATCGACGAAGAGTATTGGGAAGATTTTGCAGAGATGACTGGCATCGAGTATGTCCGCATCAACAAAAACACCAACCTCGGCGACTTCAAGCAGACACTGCGCAACAACGAAGTGTACTATATGCTGAATAAATCACTGAAATAGAGTGAATTACGAATTATGAATTACGAGTTCCGACATAGATAGCTTATGGTCGACAGTAATGTTATAAAGCAGAAATCAAAGGCGTTTGCTTTGCGCATAATAAATATGTACAAATATTTATCGCAAAAAAATGAGTTTGTGATGAGCAAGCAGATTTTGCGAAGCGGAACGTCTATTGGCGCTAATGTGGCGGAAGCAATTCGTGCGGAATCATCTGCCGATTTCATCCATAAATTGTCCATATCGCGCAAAGAAGCCGAAGAAACATTGTATTGGTTGGAGCTGCTGTGTGAGACTGATTATATTGATAAAGAAGTATTTGTGAGTATGCAGTCTGATTGTGATGAATTGCTTAGAATACTGACAAGTATAATTTTGTCTAAAAAGGATAATAATGATTAATTCGTTGTATATAAATGATTTAGAATCGAATAATTGTTTTTGAGTTATAATCGAATTGCGAATCCGTCCGTATTTAACGCTCGTAATTCGTAATTCATAATTCGTAATTAAAATGACATCAAAACAAACAATAGAGACGGGAAGAGCCATCTTGGGAATCGAGTTCGGTTCCACAAGAATCAAGGCCGTTCTGATTGACGGCGACAACAAACCTATCGCGCAAGGCAGTTTCGAATGGGAAAATCAATTGGTTGACGGTCTTTGGACATATTCCATTGATATTATTTGGAAAGGCCTTCAGGATTGCTATGCCGACCTTCGTGCCGACGTTAAGAAACAGTACGGCGTTGAAATTGAGAACCTTGCAGCCATTGGCATCAGCGCAATGATGCACGGCTATATGGCTTTCGACAGCAAACAGCAGATTCTGGTGCCGTTCCGTACTTGGCGTAATACCAACACTGGTCAGGCTGCAGCAGAACTGTCGAAACTCTTCAACTACAATATTCCGCTTCGTTGGTCGATTTCGCACCTCTATCAGTGCATTTTGAACGGCGACAAGCACGTTGCCGACATCGATTTCTTGACCACTCTGGCTGGTTACATCCACTGGCAACTCACTGGCGAGAAGGTGCTTGGCGTGGGTGATGCCTCGGGTATGATTCCCGTCGACCCGAAGACCAAAACCTACGATGCCGCAATGGTTGAGAAGTTCGACAAACTGATTGCACCGAAAAAGTTGGGCTGGAAGTTGCTCGACATTCTGCCGAAATCGCTCAACGCTGGCGCTGATGCAGGAAAACTCACCGCCGAAGGTGCTAAACGTCTCGACCCATCGGGACACCTGAAAGCCGGCATTCCACTCTGCCCGCCCGAAGGCGATGCCGGAACCGGAATGGTTGCCACCAACGCTGTGAAACAGCGCACTGGCAACGTATCGGCCGGAACATCATCATTCTCGATGATTGTGCTCGAGAAAGAACTCTCGAAACCTTACGAGATGATTGATATGGTGACAACCCCCGACGGCAGTCTGGTGGCTATGGTACACTGCAACAACTGCACAAGTGACCTTAACGCCTGGGTTGGAATTTTCCGCGAGTTTGAAGAGCTGATGGGCATTAAAGTTGATATGAACGAGCTCTTTGGCAAACTCTACAACAACGCTCTCACTGGCGATGCCGACTGTGGCGGTCTGCTCTCGTACAACTACATTTCGGGCGAGCCTGTTACCGGTCTTGCCGAAGGTCGTCCGTTGTTTGTGCGTTCGGCAAACGACAAGTTCACCCTTGCCAACTTTATGCGCGCGCACCTCTACGGCTCGGTCGGCGTGCTCAAATTGGGCAACGATATCTTGTTCAAGCAAGAGAATGTGAAGGTTGACCGTATCACAGGCCACGGTGGTTTGTTCAAGACCAAAGGCGTTGGACAGCGTGTGCTTGCCGCAGCCATCAATTCGCCAATCTCGGTTATGGAAACTGCCGGCGAAGGTGGAGCTTGGGGTATCGCACTGTTGGCCTCGTATCTGGTTAACAATGCTCAAAAGCAAAATTTGGCCGATTGGCTCGATGCCAAAGTCTTTGCCGGAAACACCGGTGTTGAGATAGCCCCGACTGCCGAAGATGTTGCAGGATTCAATCGTTACATTGAAAACTACAAGGCAGGTTTGGCTATCGAAAAGGCTGCAGTTGAGGCTAAGAAGTGATTTATATTAAGTAGTGTTTAAACGCCGTTTCGATATATAATTGGAACGGCGTTTTTTATTGTCTGACAGTTTTCCGCTACTCCTTAACAGTAAGGTTGTTTTCAATCATCCGAGTGTGGTATTGCTGGATTTCCGCTTTCAAGATTCGAAGCATTTCTTCCTCATATTCAGGATATTGTCCGGCAAGATTGTTTGTCAGGAGTGTGTCTTCGGCAGGCTTGAACAACCCGGTTTCCTTTGTGCCGTCGAACTGAAGGAAGAACTCGCCCTTTTCAATCTGATATAGTGGAGTGTTGAAATTTACAACATAACCAGCGGTGTCTTGTTCGTTAAAATATGAGTTGCCGAAAGCGATAAACGGCTGGTCGAAATTCATATAATCCAGAATTGTAGGAGTTATGTCGGTGTGGCAGAATAGTTTGTCTGATACTTTTTTCAAATCGCTACCTGGGTGGTAAAATAATATTGGTACGGCAAAAAGATTGCGGTCGGTTGAGTATCTGGGGCTGATGATTTGGTTGGTATGGTCGGCAGTGATTACAAAAAGCGTGTTTTCGAACCACGGATATTGCTGCATTTTATTGAAGAACAGTCTGATTGCATTGTCGGTATACTGCACGCATTTTGTTATGGGCATCGGGCCTTCGGTAAATGTGTCGCGATATTTTTCTGGCAATCGGAACGGATTGTGCGACGAAGCTGTAAAGCACACTGTCACAAATGGTTGAGGAATGGTGCCCAAACTTTTGGCGTAGTATTGCAGAAACTCCTCGTCCCAAATGGCCCAATGACCGTCGAAATCGTCCTTGCCGTTGAAACTTGTATCGTTACAATATTCGGTCATTCCATAATAATCTTGAAAACCAGACAGTTTGGCAAAATTCAGAAAGCCCATGCTGCCGTTTGGCGCTCCATGGTAAAATGCTGAATAATATCCTTTTTGACCTAATAGCGAAGCAAGACTGTTCACCTTGTTGTTGGAGTACATGCTCATGAAAAAGTGGTCGGTTAGGAATGGAATGCCGGCCAAAATGCTGGGCATGGCGTCAATCGATTTGCGGCCTGTCGCGAATGCGGTTTTGAATGAAAGTCCTTCATTATAAAGTGAATCGAGGAACGGCGTGTAACCTTCAGTTCCGTTGAGGAATCCAGAATATTCCCGCCCGAAACTTTCCAAAATCAGCACTACAACGTTCATCTCTTTAAACTCACCGGCAGGCTTGGGGCGGTGCTCTGGATTGTATATCGCCACCATTTCTTCGTCAGAGAAGTAGTTCGGATTTGTGAACGCGACATCGCCCATGGTGCGAAGAATGCAGTAAGGAGTGTTCAGCACTATCGCTGACTCGTTGCTCTTTCTGATGTATTCGTTGGCGTTGTTCATGTTCATCGGGCGGTGGTCGGCGTCGATGAAGAACGAGCCGCGCACAGCCGCCAAAAAGAAGTAAATGCAAAGCAGGGTTGCCGGCAATATCTTCAGCGGATATTTTTTTATGGAGTAATCATCGGCTTTCGTTTTTGGGTTGTAGTAGAAATGTACAACGATGAAAACAAGTAAGATAGCTGTTAATGTCAGAGGCCAAAAGTCAACAAGGCCTTTGGCAAAAATGCCGAAAAGATTGTTCTCGTTGCTGAACTCGTTGAAGAACGAGAAATTTGTGCGTCGGCCGTTAAATCCAAAGTAGGCGGCATCGAAAATGTTGGCGCATACGCCAATCGAAAAGGGGATTATGAAAAAATATTTCGCGATTTTTCGGTATGTGTCATTGAAAACGAATTTGAAAGGCAGAATCATCATCGCAAAACTGATGCCGGTCAGATAGATGATTGCTGCAAAGTCGAATTTCATGCCGCCATACATAAGTGTCAATAGATGAGACAGTTCTATGTCGCTGTAGTACGTTTTGTTGGCAATAAAGAACACAATTCGGCATACAGTGAGCACAGCAAATGCGAAAAAGAAATTGACCGCATATTGCATTATCGGGTGCCGTATGATTTTTCTGACCGACATTTATGAAATCGTTTTGCGGCTGCAAATTTCATCTTTTTTTGTTTGCGGCAAAAAAAAACAGACTGGCCGGCGCCTCTTAAAGTCTGTCGGGTGTTTATGGCTGTTGTTTTTTGATATACATTTGTGCCAATGTTTGTGCAGACATCTGCATTTTAAAGAATATGAATATGACAATCAGTGATTTGCAGTCGGAAATAATGCGCTTGAAGAAAGAGCGCGGCATTTGTATTTTGGCACACGCCTATCAGAGTCACGATATTTGGGAAGTGGCTGATTATGTGGGCGATTCATTCGGTTTGAGCCAGAAGGCCGCTGAAGCCGAAGCCGATATTATTTTGATGTGCGGTGTGCGGTTTATGGCCGAGACGGTAAAGATTCTCGCTCCACAGAAACGAGTTTTGTTGTCGAGTTCCGATGCAGGCTGCCCTATGGCCGAGCAAATAAGCAAGGACCGGCTGCGCAAACTGAAAGCGGAGAATCCAGGCTACACAGTGGTGGCTTATATCAACACCACAGCCGATTTGAAGACTGAGTGCGATGTGTGTGTCACTTCATCGTCGGCAGTGAATGTCATCAAGGCTATAGATAACGATAAGATTCTGTTCATACCTGATTGCAATTTGGGCGCATGGGTTCAAAAGCAAGTGCCTGAAAAACAGTTTGTTTTTGTCAATGGCGGTTGCCCGACGCATCTACTCATGTCGCCGACTGATGTCAAACAGGCACGCGAACAGCACCCTGACGCATTGCTGCTTGTGCACCCCGAGTGCCAACCGTCGGTTACGGCAATGGCCGATTTCGTGGGCAGCACCACCGAGATTATGGCTTTCGCCAAAAAAGACAGCCACCAACAGTTCATCATCGGTACCGAGAACAGCATTGTCCAGCATCTGCAAATCGAGAATCAGGAGAAGATGTTTTTCCCGCTATCGAAACACTGCATCTGCCACAACATGAAACTCACCACTTTAGGCGACGTTTACCATTGTGTTGCAGGCAATTATGCCGAGGAAATCACAATGGACGAGGAAACTCGCTTGGCCGCCAAACGCAGCATCGATGCCATGTTGCAACTTGGGAAAAAGTAGGGGATAGGGTTTAGTGTAAAGTTTAGAAGTTTAGCGGTATAGCGCTGCGCTGTTGAGAAGGTTGAGTTAGGGTTTAACGGGTTTAAACGCTTCGCTGTTTAACAAGTTGAAATTCCTAATTCCTAAATCCTAACTCATCAATCCTTCAATAAATAAAAAAACCGCCCCCAAAACAGAGAGCGGTCATATTTGTACCGAAAAAAGAAATCGTGATTATTTTACCGAATTTACAACGGCCTCGAAAGCCTTTGGTTGGTTCATTGCAAGGTCGGCAAGGACTTTGCGGTTGATTTCGATATTGGCTTGAGCCAGTTTGCCAATTAGTTCCGAATATGACATTCCGAATTGGCGGGCGCCGGCGTTGATACGCTGAATCCACAAAGCGCGGAACGAGCGTTTCTTGTTGCGGCGGTCGCGGTAGGCGTATTGTTGGCCTTTTTCAAAGGTGTTTTTGGCAACGGTCCACACATTGGCGCGGCCAAGGAAATTACCTTTGGTTTGTTTTAAGATTTTCTTCCTTCTTGCTCTTGAAGCTACGTGATTTACTGAACGCGGCATAATTTTACGATTTTAGGAATGGTTAGCGTTCCTCTCCATTAGGAAACTTCGACAGCTAATTCATTCGCGGTTAAACAATTAATTTAAATTTTTACGATTACTTATCTCATTGCCAGGCAAAGCTTGATGTTCTTAACGTCGGCTTTGTCAACGGTAGTGAAATAGGTCAGGTTACGCTTCTGCTTTGTGCCTTTCTTTGTCAGAATGTGGCTTTTGTAAGCGTGTTTTCTTTTGATTTTTCCGGTGCCTGTAAGCACGAATCTTTTCTTTGCGCCGGAATTGGTTTTCATTTTAGGCATAACTGTTCAAATTTTAATTATTTTTTCTTTTTCGGTACAATTGTCATTATCATTCGTTTACCCTCGAGAGTAGGCAGTTGCTCAACTTTGCCGTAATCTTCGAGCTCGTTCGCAAGCCGCAGAAGCACCAATTCGCCTTGGTCTTTGAACAGGATTGAACGGCCTTTGAAGAACACGTAAACCTTCACTTTGGCGCCTTCCTCAAGGAACTTGATGGCGTGGTTTTTCTTGAAGTTGAAGTCGTGCTCGTCAGTCTGCGGCCCGAAACGAATAACCTTGATTACAACTTTCGAAGCATTGGCTTTCATTTCTTTCTGCTTCTTTTTCAAAGCGTAAAGAAATTTGCTGTAGTCAATCGCCTTGCAGACCGGTGGGTCGGCGTTAGGCGATATCTCAACCAAATCGACACCCAGTTCGTCGGCAATTTTCATTGCGTCACGAATGCTGTAGATGCCTTGCTCCACATTGTCGCCAACCAAACGCACGCGCGGTGCGATGATTTCTTCGTTAATCCTGTTGGAAGCTTTGTCGTCGCCTGACGATGGCTTCCGTTGTGGCTTGTTCTCGATAATAGCTTGATTCTCCTATAATTAGTTAGACTTCATTGCTTCTTCCACTTCGCTGTTGACCAGTTTTGCGAAATCTTCAAGACTCATTGAGCCTTTGTCGCCGTCACCTTGTCGGCGGACGGAAACAGTGTTGCTTTCAGCCTCTTTTTCGCCAACGATTAGCATATACGGAATACGCTTTAACTCATTGTCGCGTATCTTTTTACCTATCTTCTCGTTGCGCTCGTCAACGGCGGTGCGAATATCGTAATTTTCCAGAATATTGGAAACCTTTTGTGCGAATTCGTTGTATTTTTCGCTAATTGGCAGAATTACAGCCTGTTCGGGTGTCAGCCACAATGGGAATTTGCCACCAGTGTGCTCTATCAGCACGGCAACAAAACGCTCCATTGAGCCAAAAGGCGCGCGGTGAATCATTACGGGCCGATGTTTCTGATTGTCAGCACCCATATATTCAAGGTCGAAGCGCTCGGGCAGGTTGTAGTCAACCTGAATTGTGCCCAACTGCCAGCGGCGGCCGATTGCGTCGCGAACCATAAAGTCGAGTTTCGGACCATAGAAGGCAGCCTCGCCGTATTCAACCACAGCGTCAAGGTTCTTCTCTTTGCAAGCCTCGATAATCTCTTGCTCGGCCTTTGCCCAAAGCTCGTCGCTGCCCACGTATTTCTCGTGGTTGTTGGGGTCGCGAAGCGATATCTGCGCCTCAACTTTGTCGAAATTCAAAGCCTTGAAAATGATTTGGATAATGTCCATAACCTTGCAGAACTCCTCTTTCACTTGGTCGGGACGGCAGAACAGGTGCGCGTCATCCTGCGTGAACGAACGAACACGTGTAAGTCCGTGAAGCTCACCACTTTGCTCGTAACGATAAACGGTTCCGAACTCTGCAATTCGCAGCGGAAGGTCTTTGTATGAGCGCGGTGTGTTTTTGTAAATCATACAGTGGTGCGGGCAGTTCATCGGCTTGAGCATATAAACCTCGCCTTCTTCGGGTGTGGTGATGGGTTGGAAACTGTCTTTTCCGTAGTGGTCCCAATGGCCCGAAGTTACGTAGAGTTGCTTGCCGCCGATGTGCGGTGTCATAACCTGCTGATATCCATATCGTTTTTGAATCTTCTTCAGATAGTCCTCAAGGCGCAGACGGACAGCCGTGCCTTTCGGCAACCAGATTGGCAGACCTTTGCCAACCATATCGCTGAACATAAACAGCTCCATTTCCTTGCCAATCTTGCGGTGGTCGCGTTTCTTGGCTTCTTCAAGCAATACAAGATACTCGTCCAAGAGTTTCTTCTGCGGGAAGGTGATGGCGTAGATGCGGGTGAGCTGTTTGCGCTTCTCGTCGCCACGCCAGTAGGCACCGGCCACGCTCAACACTTTCACGGCTTTGATTACCGATGTGTCGAACAAGTGTGGGCCGCGGCAAAGGTCGGTGAAGTTGCCCTGTTTGTAGAAGCTGATTTTGCCGTCTTCCAAATCGTTGATTAACTCAACTTTATATTGTTCCTGCTTGTCGCCGAAGAATTTCAGCGCGTCGGCTTTCGAAACCTCTGAACGAACAAACTGCGATTTGGCTTGAGCCAACTGCAACATTTTTTGCTCGATAGTGCCGAAATCCGATTCCGAAATCTGACGGTCGTCGCCCAGGTCAACGTCGTAGTAGAAACCGTTCTCAATGGCCGGTCCGATGCCGAATTTCACGCCAGGGTAGAGTTCCTGCAAAGCCTCGGCCAGCAAGTGTGCCGATGAGTGCCAGAAGGTGTGTTTTCCTTCGGCGTCGTCCCATTTGTTGAGTTTGATTTTGGCGTCGTGCTCAATGGGACGAGCAAGGTCGATAGTCTCGTCATCGACATTGACCGACAAAACCTCTTTTGCCAGTCGGGGGCTGATGCTCTCAGCAATCTGCATACCGGTAACACCGCTCTCAAACTCGCGCGTGCTGCCGTCAGGAAATGTTATCTTTATCATAATAATACGTCCACTAAAAATGGTCGGCAAAGATAGAATATGTGTTCCGTTTTTGGAAATAGTTTTTTTAGTGATTTTTATCAATCTTTCTTTTCCGACAGTTTTGCCATACGGCCAACGAATTCGCCGACTTTTTGGCTGACATCGTGGCGGATGGCTTTCATGTTGTCGCCACGCTCATCAACGGTGGCCTTGCGCACTGCGTTGACTTCCGAAAGTGTGCTGCCGTAGAAATCGAGGATGTCGTTTATCAGATTTTCAACCTCTTGCAGATTGGCGTTAGGCACAATCATTGTGTAGGCGATGCATTCGCTCACTAATTCTTTAACAATGAAGCAAATGTCGTTTTTAAGTTGTCTTTTACTTGCCATAGTTGTATGAGTTTTAAGTTTAAAGTTTTCGAAGTTTAAAGTTTAGAATGTTGAGTAAGGTGTAAAGTTTAATGAGTAATGTTTTTGCTCACAATTTTTAGAATTAACTAATGCCTAATGCCAAACTCCTAATGCCTAGAATTATTCCTCGTTACTAAAATATAATTTATAGAATTTCAATCCTTTGTGGTCGTCGAATCCTTTCTCGATGTAGTCGGGGTTGGCGTGCACGTAGATGTGGAAATTCTTGTCGAGTTTAATCACGCTGCGGAAATATTTCTTGCCGCGTTTGACGGCCTCGCCCGAAATATCGAACTGGTCAACCGGCGAGAGCATTTTCTGATTCTCGAATTTGCGTTTGTAGTCCTCAAAGGCGTTACTAATCTGCTCGTTGCCAATAACTTCGTTCTTAAACTGCTCGTTGTCGTAGAAGTCGTTGGTGTTGAAGAACTGCTCGGCGCGCTTCATAAACGTCACTTGGTCGGCCTTGTCAACCTTGTTTTGCGATGTGAGCACATCGTGGCTGAAATTCTTGCAGATGTCGAACAACTGATTGGTCTGGTAGTACTCATTCTCGCGCGGCATCACACTCAGGAAGCTGTCGCGCCAGTACATTGCCTCGTCGCCGCGGTTGGTGCTGTCCACAATGGCCACCTGGTAGCCCGTTTCGCGGTCGATGTTGAAAATCAGACAGCCTTTGTCCAACTTCTTGATATTGATACCGTTCTCATACTCAACGCCGTAGCTTTCGCCCTGTTGGCAGACCTTTATGTAAGTATCCTTGTTTTCTGATTTGAATATGCCGATGGCATCGATTGCCTGCCCGTCTATCAGAATTCCACTGAAATAAACCATATAGAACTCGCCAGTCTTGATGTTTGGGTGGTTCGATTTCTCATACAGATGCCAGGCAATGTTGGTTGACTGCTGGTAGAACTGCGCATTGTCGTCGAACACCTTGCTGACGAAATCGTAAACGGCATTTTGCTGTAAATCTTCGTTATCCACAAACTGGTAGAAGTATTCGGTTTTGAAATGCGACAGGAAATATGTCTTCAGAATGTCCTCGGCCGTCTCGTCGAAGATTTGCGTCGGAGCTTTCGAAATCTGCACGCCCTGGTCCTCGGAACGGTTGCCGATATTGTGCACAACAATCTGATTCAGTGTAACTTCGCTATAATCGAGCATAACATTTATGTTTAGGTTGCAAATGTAGTAAAAGAGAGAAAAATGTAAAGGTTGCCGACAAACGAAAAACGCATTACATTTACCGCATACATCCAACGGTTGTAACCACAGATTTTTTGAACAATTAAAACATAAACTAATGAAACGCATACTCTTTTTTTCGGCTTTGACGCTCGCGTCGGCCAACCTGATAGCGCAAGAGTCGATAACGCCTCAAGTGCTGCAGACTCTGCAAAAAAGTTACGAGAACTCAGTGACCGACAAGGCTTTACGCAATGCGATAAGCGCGAACTCACTCAAATCGCTGGCGCAGAACCTCGACAACACCGCCACGCCCGACACTTATTTCAACATCGAGGTGCCGTACACCGGCATCAGCGACCAGAAAAGCAGCGGCCGTTGCTGGCTCTTCACCGGCACTAACGTTATTCGCGCCAAGGTGATGAAGAAATACAACATCAAAGACTTCTTTTTCAGTCAGATACATCTGTTCTTCTATGACCAGCTGGAGAAAAGCAACCTATTCCTTCAGTGCATAATCGACACTCGCACCAAGCCTATCGACGACCAGATGGTGCGCTGGCTGTTCCAGAATCCGCTGAGCGATGGCGGCACATACACCGGCGTTGCCGATTTGGTGACCAAGTACGGCCTTGTGCCTCAGGATGTTATGGCTGAGACATACAACAGCGACAACACGTCGGAAATTGACGGCGTGCTGAAACGTAAACTGCGTGAGTTCGGCATCGTTTTGCGCGAAAAAGCTGAGTCGGGTGCGAATCTAAAATCATTGGAACAACTTAAAGTTGAGCAACTTAAAACCATCTACCGAATGCTCGTTATGGCATACGGCGAGCCGGTGAGCCAGTTTACGTGGGCACCCAAAGACGCCGACGGAAAGACCATCGGGACACCGAAAACCTACACCCCGCTTGAGTTCTACCACGAAATCTGCGGCGACGAGGATTTGTATGCCGACTACGTGATGCTGATGAACGACCCATCACGCCCCTACAATCAAGTTTATGAGATTGACTGCGACCGCCACCTCTACGACGGGCATAACTGGCTGTATGTCAATCTGAATATCGATGACTTGAAACAGGCCGCCATTGCCAGCCTCAAGGACAGCGCGGCAATGTATTTCAGCTGCGACGTGGCCAAATGCCTCAACCGCAAAAACGGCATTCTGGACCTGAACAACTACGACTACGGTAGCCTTCTGGGCACCACTTTCGCAATGGACAAGCGCCAGCGCATACTGACTTTCGACAGCGGCTCGAGCCACGCAATGACACTTGTGGCGGTTGACCTCAACGCCGACGGAAAGCCCGTGAAATGGAAAGTTCAGAACAGCTGGGGCGCAAGCTATGGCCATAAAGGCCACCTGATTATGACCGACGAATGGTTCTGCGAGTATATGTTCCGCGTGGTGGTGAACCGCAAATACTGCTCACAGGAGATTCTCAACGTCCTGAAACAGAAACCAGTACGTCTGCCCGCCTGGGACCCGATGTTTGCGGAGGAAGAGTGATTTTAAGGCATTAGGCATTAGACAGAAGGCATAAGTGGTAAGTGATAAGTGATAAGTCGGAATTGTAAATTACGAATTCTGAATTACGAATTACTTTCTACATTAATCATTTAGCGCTAAACATTCTCAACTTTAAACTTTTAAACTCTAAACTCTAAACATTAATCATTACTCTTTCATATTTTATTTGTATGTTTGTACGCTTTGCCCCATTATGTCTTTTTTTTGAAAGATGAAATAAGGTAATAAGTGGTTAGCAATCAACAAAATAAAAATATCTATATGAAAAAGTTATTGTCAAGCTTTGTTATTCTGTTAGCGGCTTTTGCTGCTGTCGCACAAAACTCGTTCAGCTATCAGTCGGTTATCCGTGCCGATGGCAAGGTGCTCGAAAATAAATCTATCAGTCTGAGACTAAGTATTATGCTTGATGATAGTATCTGCTATCAGGAGCAACATGCGGTTACAACAAACGCCTATGGCAACGTTAATGTGAGCGTGGGAGAGGGTGAGCCACTTAAAGGCAGTTTCGATGCTGTGCCGTGGGAGTCGATGCGGGTGATGATGCGCATTGAGGCCGATGTTAACGGCGGCGCAGATTTTACCGATTTGGGTTCGATGCAGATTATGCCTGTGCCGTATGCCATGTATGCACACCGCACAACCACTGTCATTCAGCCGGCTGAGGCATCGGAGGAGCCAATCTTCGAGATAAACGACAGCAACGGCAATCCTATGTTCGCCGTTTATGAGACTGGCGTGAAGGTGTTTGTCGAATACGACGAAAGCGAGAAAGCTGCAAAAAGCAGATTCGCTGTGGCAGGGCGCAGCGCCGGCAAAGAGGCAGACATCGACTTGCTGACCATCGACGAGAGCGGAACATTGGTTTATGTTGATGACGATAACGAAAACAAGGCAGCCAAAAGTAAATTTGCAGTGGCAGGCCGTCCGGGACGCAAAGGCGACCAACAAAACAACCTGCTGGCTATCGACGGCAGCGGCTCAACAATTTATGTTGACAATAATGAAAACAAAGCTGCCAAAAGCAAGTTCGCCGTGGCAGGGCGTCCGGGACGCAAGGGCGCTTCTGATACCTATTTCACTATCGACGAGAACGGAACATTGGTTTATGTTGATGACGCTAGCGCTAACAAAGCCGCTAAAAGCAAATTCGCTGTGGCTGGTCGTCCGGGGCGTAAGGGTGGCCAACAGAACAACATGCTGACCATCGACGGCTCTGGTTCAACAATTTATGTTGACGAGAACGGAAGCAAAGCTGCCAAGAGCAAATTCGCCGTGGCAGGCCGTCCGGGGCGCAAGGGTGCCGACAGTCAGTCGGAAAACAAGTTTACCATCGATGGCGACGGCTCAACCATCTATGTCGATTTCAACTCGAGCGACAAGGCGGCTAAAAGCAGATTCGCCGTGGCTGGCCGACCGGGCCGTAAAGACGCCTCGGAAAATGTGATGAGCATCGATGGCGACCAAGCAACTTTCTATATTGATGTTGACGATAACGATAAGGCGGCTAAAAGCCGGTTTGCGGTGGCAGGCCGTCCGGGCAAAGGCGATGCTGAGCCTTATTTCATAATCGACCAGTTCGGCTCTGTAATCTACATCGACGAGGCTGACAGCAAGGCGGCCAAGAGCAGGTTTGCAGTGGCCGGACGCAGCGGCAAGGGCAGCGATAACTATTTCACAATCAACCGCGACAGCACCCGCATCTACATTAACGACGCGCCAGTGGCCGACACCACCACAGGCGAGATTGTAGTTCCGAGTCTGGCTTCGGGATTTGCAGTTGTCGGCATGGTACAAAAGTCTGATTTGCTTGCCGTTAGCAAAGACAGCACCATTATTAAAATCGACACTTACGTGGCCGAGGAGGTGCAGAGCGTGTCGGGTGAGGTTAGCAAGATTATCGATGACTCGAAAGCCGACAAATCGTACTCAAGCGGCGCGTTGTATCTGCCACTTGTTAAGAGCGAAGGTGTCATGACAACAAGAAAGAAATTCTTGATAAATTATACTTATTATCATAGCGATAATGGCGAGTATCTCTATCTGAAAACCCAATTTAAGAGTGGCAGCGACCTCATCAATACTGTCCGTAACTATTATATTGTTGATGGACAGGTATATGGCGATAACACCTATTATGTAAAATATATTGAGGCAGGAGAGCCTACAATTATGCCGTATTCGGAAGTGAACCCCGATTTCAAAGAAAAACTCAAGCTTAACTTGAAGAGCGACAACGATTTGCTTGTCATTCTTGAAAGCACCATGCGCGATTCGGCTTATTCAGCCTTAGCCGAAGACGGACGAACCGCATTCTACTCGCCAAACGGCGACCATGGCAAGGTGATGGAGTCGGAGCGCAACATTGTGGCAATGATGAACGACAGCGCGCGCAGCTTGTTCTCCGGAAATTTAAATGTCTTCTACAGCCTGCTCGACACAGCCGTGCGTGTCACACAAACGGTTGGAATGTCTTATCTGACGAGCCTGCAATGGAACTACGGCACTGTCAGCGATTTTTACAATATCGATTTGTCGGATTACTACTACACTCTTTATGATGGCGACATAACCGACGAGAATATCAAAATAACCGAAAACTATCAGGACTTCACTATGCGTGGCGACTACCAACGCAGAAACCTGACCGAAATTGAGACGATGTTTGCCGGCCTTAAAGAAGGCTTCGACATTAACGCACAGCCTAACAATGCCGCTTGGGGCTCGGTTGAGAAACCCGCAACCAAAGTCAATTATGGCGACTCAATCAATTTGGTGCCTGTTGCCGCTGAAGGCTGCATCTTTTTGGGATGGAATGATGGTTGCATCGACTCAGTGCGCCGGATAGGCATTACCGGCCCAATAAACTATACGGCCAACTTCCAACCTGCAACCTATTATGTATCAAATAAAAACAGCAACGACGATTTTGACGGTTTGAGCGCCCAAACGCCTCTTGCATCACTTTCAAAGGCTCTTGAGAAGATTAACGGACTTGGCAAGGCGGATGCAAGTTTCACTATAAATATTAGTGGATTGTTTGTAAACGGTACTACGGTAACCATTGGCGCTTGCGCGGCCAAATCGCTTACCATTGCCGGCACCGACAAGCAAACCGACGGCTTTAAGATTAATGCGGAAGGTAATTTGGATGCCGAAAACAAATCAGTACTATGCGTTGCCAACTCTACAACAAAAGTTACTCTTAAAAATCTGAAAATAACCGGTGGAAGACAGTATGGCGGCTATGCCTCACCGTTGTATGTTGGTGGCGAAAATATTAATGCCAATGTACTGTTAGACAATGTTTTGATTACAGAAAACGGTGTTAATGGTAATACGGAAACAATCTGTTGTGCTGGTGTTCTCGTGGTTGAAGGTTCTACGCTTACCATTGGCCAAGGAACCGTAATTGAAAACAATTATGTGAGCGGTAATGGTGCTGCCATTGTTAATAGCGGAACAACTGTGATGAAAGGCGGATTTATAGGCAATAACATTGGCGACGAATATGCCCCAATGGACATTTACAATTATGGCGAATTTACAATTGATGGCGATGTCGAGGTAGGTAATGTGGTTGTGTATTATGAATATAGCAGTAGCACATTCAAAACAATAACCATTGGCAGTCATTTTGATGCTACAGCCGACATAGTGGGAACGTTTGCTGGTTTGTATGGGTATTATAACAATGAAACACAAGTGCTGACATTGCCAGACGGCCTTTCCGATGACCAGAAAAAGGCTATCTGCGACAAATTTGCTGTGGCGCCGTATACTGATTCATGGAATAATCCTATATCATATTGGAAAGTCGGCATTTCGGGCAAATTGGAGCAAGTGGGCCATGTTGTTTTCGTGGCGGAACAAGAAATCACTTCCCCATGGGGAACACAGTATGAATATGTACCACTTTTAGAGTATAACCTTGACTTTGGCAGCCAAATAACCGAAAAACCTGCCGACCCTGAAGGCGACTATATGTATTTATGGTATAAGATGGGAGAAAATGGCCAGGAAACTACCGAATACATTTTCGATGAAAATGCAAAAATAACAGCCGATGAACCATATATTGAGTTTAAGGGCATAGTGGTGCCAACAAAATGCTATGTTTCTTTCGACACAAAAGTGGATGGTATTGAACTGGCTCCACAGGAAGTGGCTTATGGAGCAAAACTTTCGGAACAGTGGTTGCAAACTTTACAAAATCTGCAAAGCAATCAGGACTTCAAGAAAGACGGCTACACCTTTGCAGGGTGGTGTGTTGAGGAAGATTTATGGGATTCAAGCCATAAACGTATAATTGACCAACGTTTGGTGCCGTTCGATTTCGAACAACCTATTACAGCCAATGTTACCCTTATCGCCAATTGGGTTGCTAACGAACTGTATGTCGATGTAAATAATGGTAGCGACAACAACAGTGGAATTGCTTCGAATAAAGCATTCGAAACTATTCAAAAAGCTATCGACATCGTAAAATACTGGAATGTAACTGACAAGGATTATACAATCAATGTATCTGGCTCAAGCGATGAAAAAGTTAGGATTGGTGATGCAGACCAATATCCGTATGCCATTGCAAAAACGATAACGCTGCAAGGCACGGGTGAAAACAGCGGATTAACCAACAACAGTAAAAATTATTATACAATGCTGAAGGTTGGGCCAAACAATGAGGTCGTGATTAACAATTTCAAATTCAATCCTGTTGGTGAAATATACGACAATAAAGGCAAGGCCATTTATGTTTGCGTAAATGCCAAAGTAACTCTTTCGGAAGGTACTATTCTTGACGGTGCTAACGCTGGTGAATATCAGTCAAATAATAGTTGTTATGGCGGCGGTGTGTATGTCGAGGGTGGAACGCTTGTAATGGAAAGCGACGCTGTTATCCGAAACTTTAAAGTGAAAAACGGTGGTGGCGTGTATGTTACTTATAAAGAAAGCTATCTCTATGATGCTAATACTGGAAACAGCTCCACCGAATACAAACAGGGCACGTTTACAATGAAGGGCGATGCCGTTATTCAAAACTGCAATGGCGGTAATGGCGCAGGTGTGAATGTGGGCGGTTATGAGGGATACCAAAGCACATTCACAATGGAAGACAACGCTAAAATAGAAGGTTGTACAGGCATAGGCGTGGAAGTTGGTTCCAATGCAACATTCAATATGTACGGCAGCACAAGAATAGAAACCTGCTCAGACCGTGGCGTTGAAGTTTCCAACGGTGGCACATTTAATATGTTTGGTAATTCTGCCATTGGCGGTAGCGAAGGCAAGGGTTGCACAGGCGGCTTGTCTATTTATGGTGGCGAGGCGATAATGAATGAGAATGCCTCAATAAGCTACAATACAGGTGTAGCTAACGGTGCTGGTGTGCGTGTTGGTGGCGGCGGTTCTTTTATGATGACAGGCGGTACCATTGCCTATAATATTGCTAAAGCCGAAGGACAATATTCCGCAGGAGCACAAGGATGCGGTGTTTATGTTGAGACAAATGGCAAAAATGCGACTGAGGCATGGACGAGTGTGTTTGAGATGAGGGGGGGGAGCATCTATGGTAACACAGCAACAGAGGCAACTCCAGCAATTTACGGACGTGGTGTGTTTGTTGCTTCTTCCTATTATGAAAACAATAGCTCGCATCCATTCTTTGAATCTACATTCATGTTGAAAGGAGGAAACATAGCAGCTGATAACGATGTAGCTTTGCAAATGAAAAAAATGAGCGACGACACCTATCAGTCGGCTAAAATCACCGTTGCCGGCACACTGGCCGACGAAGCTTTGGTTGCCATAACACCGTATTACACGCAAAATAACCAACATCAGTCAGGTCTTCAAGTTCTTACAACCGCAGACGGCGCAGGAATGCAAAACGACAAATTCGCCGTTACCGACCAAGTTGTTGGCACTACTACCACTTACTGGAAAGTTGATAGCGAAGGCAAACTCGCCCAGCGCACGGTGGTTACCTTTATGAATAACGGAACTGAATTTGCAAAAATGCCTGTTGGCAACAATGGTAAAGTGGCCGAGCCTGCTACCAAGCCGACAAGCACAGACAAAGTATTCACGGGTTGGTACACCGATGCTGAGGGTACAATACCATTCAACTTCAACAACGAAGTGGGTAGCACCACAACAACCCTCTATGCCGGCTGGGGCGACCCTGAGGTTTATGTGCCGAGCGCTCCAAGCGGTGCAGCCGGAGCCATGACAGCCGCATCGTTAGCCAAAGCGGTTGAGCTAATCAACAGCAAAGATGCGCCCGACCTCGATTGGACAATCAAGATTAACGGCCAGCTCAACGGCAAGCAGGTTATTAGCGGCACCATTGCAGCCGACACAATAATACTTATTGGCGCACGCGATTTGGATGCCAATGGTGTGCCGAGGGATATGCTCAACGGCAACTTTACCGAGCCAACCGACAGCGCCGTTCTGAATATCTTCGCCACCAATCCGGTAATAATCAAAAATCTTAAGATTACCGGAGGAAACAATACTACGGATATATGGACAGACCAGGAAATATGTGGAGGTGGTCTCCATGTGGCTTCCGGTGCAAAAGTCTCGTTGACCGACGGCGTAGTGATTGACGGGAATAAAGCTTATGCTGGCGGCGGTGCGTATGTCAAAGGAATTATGTATATGTACGGCTCAGCTGTTATTGGCGATGCCAACGCCACAAAAGCACCTGTTGGCGAGAGCGATTGTGCCAACTATGCTTCACAATATGGCGGCGGTGTTTATGTTGCCGGTGGTAGCTTCTATATGGGCTGCAATAGTTGCACTATGAGCGTGGTAAACGAGCAGGCCGTATATGAGTACAATTATAAGGAACTGACTGGTGGTGTATTTGGCAATCGTTCAAATTACGATGGCGGCGGTGTTTATAGCAGCGGCAGTTATGCTAAAGTTTATATGAACAGTGGAGTAATTGCCAACAACAGTGCCCTAAAAAACGGTGGCGCTGTTCGTAACGCTGCTGCTAGAGGATTCATTTTGAGTGGCGATGCATATATTCCTGCTGGAGCCGATTTCAAGCACGATGTATATTTGGAAAATGGTTATGCTAATGTCACAATCGATGGCACACTTACACACGAAAAGGTTGCTCAGATTATGCCAACCAAGACTACGACAAGCACCAGCCTCGGTTACGATAACAAATATTCTGACTATGGTTCGTTGGATGACAAGAACAATCAATATGGAAAGTTTACCATAACACCATTTGTAATTAGCGAAACAGCGCCAAACACAATAACTTATTATCAATACACTTATGTTAATGGATATGGAATAAAAGCCACAGCTAATGGCTCTGCCCAAAACATCCCGCAATTCACCCAAATCACCCTGTCGGATAATGTTTTCGGTGGCGATGTTGTAACCGCAACAATCACCGGTGAAAACTTCACTAATCAGATGCTCAACTTCACCAGCATCTGCCTGAACGACACCATGGTGAATGCGACATTTACACTCGAGAGCGCAACCGAAATCACAGCCACATTCCCTGCTCCGGCAACCGCCGGCACTCGCACAGTTAAAGTGCAGACCTACGGAGCCGAGCCGCTAGCAGGCGCGCTTGAGGTGAATGCTCCTGACCCGCACACATTCTATGTTAAACCACAGTCAGAAGGCGGTGATGATAGTAAAAATGGTTTGACACCGGCTACAGCGATTGCCTCGCTTGGTACAGCGCTTAACAAGATAAAAAATGGTGACGGCAACACAGAAACCGAGTACACCATTAAAGTAATGGGCACGACCCTTGGCAATATTTCGATTACCAATGATTTGAATAGTAAAGCCGGACGAATCACCTTCGAAGGTGCAACCAAGCCAGTCCAAGGCAAGGAACCGGAGGATGTAATTACAGGCAGCAGCAGTAATCCTGTATTAAGCATTCAAACCACAGTGCCTATAACAATCAAGAATCTGAAAATCACAGATGGAAACAGCATGTTGGGTGGCGGAATCAATGTAAACGCCGCGAATGCCGATGTTACGCTGGACGATGGTGCACTCATAACTGAAAATAGTGCATCTAATGACGGTGGCGGCGGTGTCGATATCTTACAAGGCAAGCTGACAATGCTTGCCGGCAGTAAGATTTCAGGCAACCATGCTATTAGTGGCGGTTCGGGTGGCGGAGTGGCTATCTATGAGAATGGAACTCTTGATATGAAAGGCGGCGAAATCAGTGGTAACACCACATCAATGGTCGGTAGTGGCGTGTACGTACAAGGCACAATGATAATGAGTGGTGGCGCCGTTGTGGCTGCTGACAACGATGTCTCTCTTGCATCAGGAAATACTGTCACTGTTGGCAACCTTGCCGAAGGCGAAAACACAGTCGCCACCATCACCCCGCAGAACTATCCATCGACCACAAGTCAGGTGCAAGTGCTTAGCGGTGAGTATGTGGCAACAGAATATAGCAGGTTTGCTGTAACACCGCAGGGAAATTCGGACAACCCAAGCATGCCTAGTGAATGGGAAGTCAATGGGGAAGGAATTTTGATAAAAATATCTCCAGTAGTAGTAACCTTGACGCATAGCAATATCCAAGAATTCACACCTGATGAAGAAAAATCATACGAATTCATATTTGATAACACAGTAACCGATAGTGATTTGGAGTATTTTTGCTACAATTATGACATAAATAGGTCATCCACTTTAGACATGTCGCAGGCGACATTAATTGCAAATGTTAATAGATTGCCAGCATATCTGATAACTGTAGTTTTACCACCTAATGTTGAAAGTATCAGTTCAGATGCATTTGCTAATATTGCCTTTAGAGGTGAGGCGACTTCTGTTACCATCGCCGACGGAAATGCTCATTATAAGACAATTGATGGTGTGTTGTTTGGAGAAAAAGATACGTGGGGAACAGGTATTTCTAACCTATTGTTCTATCCGCCTGCAAAATCTGGTTCAACATATGAAATACCCTCATTTGTAACCCGAATAGAAGATTGTGGTTTTATGTATAACAAGAACCTTGTGACTATCAATGGCTTGGAGCGGATTGTTTATTTGCAGACATTTGTTTTTGTTGAATGTCAGAAGTTGCAGTCTGCCAATCTTTCTGGTGTTACCATGTCGGGTTATAACCTATTTAGAAATTGCCAAGCATTGGAGTCAGTGACTTGGGGGAAAGCCGGTATGCTATGGGCTGTATTTGCGGATTGTCCGAAATTGGAACAGATTCATTTTACTAGCGCTACGCCTCCTTCTTATCTCGGCGAGTATGGTGATTATCCGGTGGAATTCTATGGATGCAATTCGAACCTTAAGTTTTATGTTCCAGCGGGTAGCAGGAATGCATATTTGAATGCTACTAGTGACAACGGGTTTTATTCCAGTGCGAATGCATGCTATGATGGCAACTCATACGGCTACAGCGGCAGTCTGGCCGACCGTATAATTGAGGAAGGCACAAGCTACATTGGCTCCAAAGCCCCGGGTTCGCAACTAGCCGTTGGCGATATCGTCTTTAACGATGGTAGTGCGGAATATTACACCAATATTGCAGAAGAACAGAAATCAGCGGCTATTGCGGTGATATTCTACAAGGGAACCGATTGCTCGAACAACGGGGGAGAGCGTACGCTTGGCGTGGGTTTGAAACAGGATGCCAGTGGTTTGGCTTGGTGCGTTGCAGGTGCGGAAGCCAGCTCGGTTGATATTACCTCAATAAAATGCGAGCCATCAGGTTCGGCTGGTGCATATACATTCGAAGCCAGTTATGATAAAAACGGTAGCGACAACCTTAAACAGATTGCCGATTTCTTCGGCAAAGATGTTACCGAGATTGAGGCTGATTATCCGGCCTTCTATTGGGCAAAGAACTATACAACTGATACAATTGTGGCAGGTTCGGAGTATGCCACAGGATGGTATTTCCCTTCGGCAGCAGAGTTTTACAGTCTGTCGTCGCAAGTAACAATGGTGAATGCCGCTATGGACGCTTGTGGCGGTACGAAGTTTGAAACTGGTAAAAATTATTGGACATCGTCGCAAAGCAAAGCTGAAGTCGTAAATGCCATTGGCTTTGTATATAATGCATCTGTAGGCTTTGTAGCCACCAGCTTTAAGAAAGACGGAAGTAACGTGTTAAGAATTTGTGCTATCCGCGATTTTAGCACAGGCGGCGGCTCCACCAGCCAAACCACTCCTGATTGGATGATATCTGACGGACAAGGACACTATTATGTCGACCTTGGTACCAACACACTGTGGGCAACCACTAATATTGGCGCAGAAAATCCCCAAGATTTTGGTGATTATTTCGCATGGGGTGAGACGGAGCCGTACTACTTATCCGCAACAGGCACATGGAACGATGGGAAAAAAGGCTATTATTGGAAAAACTATAAATATACCGATGGAACTGATACTACTAAGTTAACAAGATATTATTCCCATACTAACTATGGCGATAGTCCCGATTATGTGACATCTCTTGATATTCAGGACGATGCTGCATCTGTTAATTGGGGCGGCAATTGGGTGATGCCAACTAGTGCTGATGGAACTGAACTAATGTCTAATTGTTATTGTCCATGGGTAAATGACTATAATGATACAGGGGTGCCCGGTCGTATTGTGTATAGGGCTAAATCCTCAAATGACAAGGGAAAGATTGCTGATGGAGAAGCTTCTTACGGATTGTCAGACCCGCATATATTCCTTCCTGCAGCCGGTTACTTCGACGGTGTTGATAAAATAACAAACGACACAGAATCCCGTTTGATAGGCGAATATTGGTATTCGGAAAATCTTGATGGTAGGTCTGCATTTTGTTTGGAACCACAGCAAGCACATGTCATAGAAACTATGAATGCTCGTTGCTATGGATTGACAGTTCGTCCGGTTATTAGAAACCCATAGTTTCTATATCAGTAACGCAAAGCATCATAAACAAAACAGCAACCTTGTCGGGGTTGCTGTTTTTGTGTTTTTTGGTGGAGGAGTAGGAGTGCCGGCCTCCGCGCCTGCGGTCACACGTTTCGTTGAGGTTTTACGGAATAGCCATTCTCGGCAATTCGTCAATCGCCTCTTTTGTCATGCTGAACTTGTCCCGATAATTATCGGGATTCATCGGAACGACAATTAGGTTTTGTCATGCTGAACTAGTTTCAGCATCTTCGCATTAAGGTAAAGATTCCGATATTCGTCGGAATGACAATTGGGTTTTGTCATGCTGAACTAGTTTCAGCATCTTCGCATTAAGGTAAAGATTCCGATATTAATCGGAATGACAATCGCACCGTTCTCTACCAAAGTTTCTTCGGATAGAGCCCTTTCTCAACCAGTTCGGCAATCTTAGCCACGGTTGCTGGGCGGTCTTCCTTGTAGGTTACGCCAAACCATGTGGCGTTGGCCGGAAGCACTTTGGTCTTCACCTTGCCTTCTTTCATCAGGTCGTCAACCACAAACGGAATGTAGAATTCCGATTTCGGGTTTTGGGTGCCGGTTTTCAGGAAAGCGGTGAATTTCTCCTCAAGATGTTTGAAAAGGTTGGGAGCGAAGCCCCAGAAATTTATCGATACGGGCACGTTCTCGTCAAGCTCCGTCTCCTTGTCGTTCTCTGTGAAGATGATTTTGCCGTTTTTGCGCTCAATGCTGGTGCGCTCCTTAATGTCGGTCAGGAAGCCGTTGGCGTCAACCGAGCAGATGCCGCGCGCCACGGTGCCAAAGTCCGACAAGGTTTTGTTCAGCTGGTAGCCGCACATGGCGTATTCGGTGTCGCTGATGCCGTTGGTGAGGAACTTAGCCATAACCTCAAAAGCGCCTGCGCCATAGAAGTCATCAGCGTTGATAACCGCAAACGGCTCATTTATAACATCTTTAGCCATAAGAATGGCGTGGCCGGTGCCCCAAGGTTTAACACGGTCGGCCGGAACAGTGAATCCGGCAGGAATCTTGTCAATCTCCTGAAAAGCCAGTTCAACGTCAATTTTGCCTTCAAGTTTGCTGACAAACATCTCGCGGAACTCGTTCTCAAAACTCTTGCGTATGACGAAAACCACCTTGCCAAATCCGGCGCGCACAGCGTCGAAAACAGAGTAGTCCATAATTGTCTCGCCCGAAGTTCCAAGGTGGTCCAGTTGTTTCAAACCACCGTAACGGCTGCCCATTCCGGCTGCCAATATCAATAGTGTTGGTTTCATATTATCTTGTATTTTAATGTTTTACTTATCAATATTATTGGTTTAAATGCATTGCAAGATAGTCAAAAACAAAAAAGCCTCACAATTCAATTGTAAGGCTTTTTGTGGTGGGCGCTGAGGGATTCGAACCCCCGACCCTCTGCTTGTAAGGCAGACGCTCTGAACCAACTGAGCTAAGCGCCCGATTCTTTTAAGAACGTGTTGCTTTGTTTTTCAAAAGCGATGCAAATGTACGGCAATTTTTCTTTCGTGCAAGAGTGGTGTGAAAAAAAACAAAAGATTTTTTCGGGTCGTGGTTTTAGTGTGTGAAAATCAAGTTGAAGAGCCGTTTGGAACGATTTTTCTGAAAAAAAAATATGTCTGCTTGCAAAAAACAAATATTAGGTATACTTTTGCAACGCTTTTTCAGAAAGGCACTGAATCAGTAGCTCAGCAGGTAGAGCACATCCCTTTTAAGGATGGGGTCCTGGGTTCGAGCCCCAGCTGGTTCACAAGATTCAAGAGTCCTCCAATCAGAAGTTGGAGGATTTTTTTTGCCTATAATTTCCGAAATCATTGTCAACAATACCAATCCAAAGTGTATTTTTAAGGTCGTTTTAGAAAACTTGATATGGATTACATTCTTCTCACACTCGGAATAGCGTTGGTTTTGATAGGCATTATAGGCTGTTTTCTGCCGGTGTTGCCAGGCCCTCCCATTAGCTTTCTTGCCTTGCTGATGCTGCAATTCACACGTTGGGGCTATTTTTCAACCACATTCTTGGTGGTGATGGCGGTGCTTGCCGCAGCAGTCACGGCTCTCGACTATGTGGTGCCGGCGTGGGGCACTAAAAAATTCGGAGGCACCAAACGCGGCACTTGGGGCGCAACTATTGGTGTTGTTGTCGGGATGTTTTTCGGGCCGGTGTGCATCATTCTGTTTCCGCTTATCGGCGCATTCATCGGCGAGTACACAGGCAATCAGACGACTGACAAGGCGTTGTATGCCGCATTGGGCTCCTTCATTGGCATTCTGACGGGCGTTGTTGTCAAACTTATGGTTTCTGGTTTGATGTCTTATTATTTTGTTGTCGAACTTATTAACTGACAGCAAGATATCGGTTTGAGGCGGAACAGAACTTGCGCTTGTGGCCGTTCTTGTCTCCGAACTTTTCGTATTGTTTTCGGGGTTGATAATAATGTCAGTCGAAAAAACTATTTTTGCACAATAAAATATAAGGTATATGAGCCTAATTAAATCGATATCAGGAATACGTGGAACAATAGGCGACAAGGAGGGCGAAGGCCTGAGTCCTATTGATATTGTGAAATTTACAGCGGCCTACACACAGTGGGTCAAGGAACAGAATGAGCCGGGGACGCGTCTCCGCATTGTTGTTGGGCGCGATGCGCGCATTTCGGGCGCAATGGTGTCGCACCTTGTGCTTGGAACGCTGATGAGCATGGGCGCCGATGTCATCGACTTGGGGCTGGCAACCACGCCGTCGACAGAGCTTGCGGTTATCGACTATGAGGCCAACGGCGGTCTGATTCTGACGGCAAGCCACAACCCGAAGCAATGGAACGCGCTTAAATTGCTGAATATGAACGGCGAATTTTTGAGCGCCGCCGAAGGAAACCGTGTCCTCGAGATAGCTGAAAAAGGACAATACACATTTGCACCTGTCGAGTTTCTGGGAACCATAACGCAAGATAACAATTTCGCTTACAAGCATATACAGCAGATTTTGGCTTTGCGTTTAGTCGATGTGGCACTGATAAAGAAAGCTAATTTCAAGGTTGTGTTCGACTCGATAAACTCTGTCGGCGGACTGATAATCCCCGATTTGCTGCGCGCGCTTGGCGTGAAGCACATTGTCGGCTTGAACACTGAGCCTCATGGCGATTTTGCCCATACACCGGAGCCGCTGCCTGAGAATCTGGGACAGATTTCGGCTGCCATGCGCGAGTACAAGGCCGATGTGGGCTTTGTTGTTGACCCCGATGTCGACCGCCTGGCCATTGTCTGCGAGGACGGCTCGATGTTTGGCGAGGAGTACACGCTGGTGTCGGTGGCCGATTATATTCTGAGTGTAAAATCGGGCAACACGGTGTCTAACTTGTCGAGTACAAGAGCATTGAGTGTTGTTACTGAGCAACATGGAGGCTCGTATTCGCCTGCCGCAGTGGGTGAAGTGAATGTGGTTGCCAAAATGAAGGAAACCAATGCGATAATCGGTGGCGAGGGCAATGGCGGAGTTATTTATCCCGAATTGCATTATGGCCGCGACGCACTGGTGGGCATTGCCTTGTTCCTGACACATCTTGCTAAAAGCCAATGCAAAACATCAGAACTGCGCGCTAAATATCCGGCATATTACATCTCGAAAAACAAGATTCAGCTTACACCGGCAGTCAATGTCGATGCAGTGTTGGCCGAGATGAAGAAACGTTATGCAAATGAGCGTGTTAACGATATAGATGGTGTTAAAATCGACTTCCCAACGGAGTGGGTTCACCTGCGCAAATCGAACACCGAGCCTATTATCCGCATCTACGCTGAAAGCAAGAGTGAGCAGGCCGCCGATGCGCTGGCGCAACGTATAATGTCGGAAATCAAGCAAATAGCTGGAATCTGATTGGGACGCATACTTGCTATCGATTATGGCCGCAAGCGCTGCGGAGTTGCCGTCACCGATGTGATGCAAATTATTGCCACAGGTCTGCAAACCGTGCCCACAGCCGAATTGATGAATTTTCTGAAGCAGTACGTGCAAAAGGAGCAGGTTGACACTTTCGTGGTCGGCCACGCCAAACAAATGGATGCAACGGATTCGGAATCAATGCAATATATTAAACCGTTTGTTGAAAAATTGAAGAAAGAATTCACCAACACTCCGGTCGAGATGATTGATGAGCGATTCACGTCGAAAATCGCCTTTCAGGCAATGATTGACGGCGGTCTGAAAAAGAAACAAAGGCAGGATAAAGCATTGATTGACACCGTGAGCGCTACAATTATCCTGCAATCGTATATGGAACAAAAACAACGAAAATGATACTACCGATAACAGTTTACGGCAACCCGATTCTGCGCAAGAAGGCGCAGTTGGTAACAAAAGAGACTCCTGGTCTTAAAGAGTTGATTGCCAATATGTACGACACATTGGCCGCAGCAGAGGGTGTTGGTTTGGCCGCCCCGCAAGTGGGGCAGAGCCTGCGGCTTGTGATTATCGACGCTACGCCGTTTGCCGAGGACGAGCCAGCCTGCAAGGATTTCAAACGCACTCTCATCAACCCCGAAATCTTGGATTTTCCGACAGATGAGGAAGTTAAGTTCAACGAAGGGTGCTTGAGTCTGCCTGGCATCAGCGAGGATGTTTGGCGCCCCGACAAGGTCGAAATCCGCTATCTTGACGAGGATTTTGTTGAGCATCATGAAGTGTGGGACGGTATGCGCGCTCGCATCTCACAGCACGAATTGGACCATCTTGATGGAAAGGTCTTCACTGACCACATTTCGCCCATTCGTCGTCGTCTGCTTGGTGGCAAGCTGAACGCAATGGTTAAGGGTAAAGCATCGGCACGCTATAAGATTTTGAATAATAAATAGTCAGTTCTTTGTTCCTCGCATTGACAAAGGATTGAAGATTCGGATTAAAAATCGGTTTTACACATATTGGTGTAAAACCGATTTTTTTGTGGAAAGATAGTAACTGATTGTAGCAGTCGCACTTTTAAAAACTGTTCAGTCGCAAATTTGGAACAAAAAATGTCCAAATTTCCCTCAATCCCCAAAAACTAAAAAGCCTCAACTTGTTATAAGTCAAGGCTTTTGTCTTTTTAGATTCTCTCTGTGGCGGAGAGAGAGGGATTCGAACCCCCGGTGCCTTTCAGCACGGCAGTTTTCAAGACTGCTGTAATCGACCACTCTACCATCTCTCCGGCGACAAAAGTAGAAAAAAGTTCATTCTGCACAACATGGCCTAATAAAAAAGTTTGCTTTTGTAGTTAATTGCTAATCAGTGTGTTGTGGTGAAAAAGAAGCGGTTTGAAGCCTCTTGTATATGTTTTCAGTTCGCATTAATCAGCATTGGGCTGTCGAAAACACCATTGGTTTTACTTGCGCCGATTGGGGTTTTGCATCGGTGGCAGAGGCTTTTTGGCGGTTTTATCGCTTTCGGTTTCAGCAGGCGCGACAATTCTGTTGCTGTGTTTGCTGGTCTTTTCCACATCTTTCCAAATAAAAATCTCATCGGGGCTTTTGGGCCGCACCGATTCGAGCCACGAAAAGCCATGCAGCCGAGAGTCACTAATGGTAACATTGTCAAGTGGATAGATATTTGACTTGGGCGACGAGCGGTATACAATATGCTTTACTTGCCGGTTTTTCACATATATGGTCATGTCGGTGCTCTCGCCTTTGTTCATGCCGATTATTTCATCGCCGTCGACTGGGAAATAGAGCGTCTGGCTGCGTTTAAAAACATCGACTTTGTATAAATCGTTATTTCTCATATAACCAACCATTTGCATACCCTTTACCTGGTTGAAATGGATGCTGTCTAACGGCGAGACAATCATTCCGTTGTCGTAAAGAATGAATTTGCTGAGAGTTTTGTTCTTTATAAAGGCCTCGATGTATTCTGATGTGATTTGGTTGCCCTGCACCCAGAATACGGGATTGCCGTAGAATCGGGCTATGCTGTCTTGCATCGAAAAGTAGATAGAGTCGGTTTGCAGTTGCAAATCTTTCCGATAGGCGCGCACATGCCAATAGGCGCGGAATGTGCGGAACAGCCCCGATGTGTCGCGGCAGACTTTGAGCGTGTCGGCATGCAGATATAGCGAGTCGCCGTTGAAGATGTAGATGAGCCGCGCTTTCTTGGTAATTGTCAGCAACTCAGGCTCTTTGTGTATCTCGACATAATCGCCTGTGGCCATAATATCCTGCGTTGTATCGACGGCCACCACGTTGGAGTAGGCCGCGCCGCTCTCGCTAAGCCGGCTGAACGACATGCTGTCGCAGGTGATTGTCTGCTTCGGGTTGCGGAACAAGGCGTCGTATTTGAACATCGATTTTTCGGTGACGGTGTTGTACCAGCCATAGCGCGCATACATATAGTTGGTGTCGTTGTAGAACTCGGTCGGGCCGAAAAAGTGGATTATCTTGCTGACGGTGCCGTACCTGAGAGTGTCGGTAAACATTTGATATTCTTTGTTGTTATGGTCGATAACTACATCTTTCCAAAAGTAAACCTCATGCTGGCGGTGGAAGTAGAAACCTTTAAGGCTTGTCAGCACCGTAAGGCTGTCGACTATTTTGCCGTTGTGCTCGTATGAGCCGATATCTTCGTGCAGATTATAGTCAAGAGAGTCGGTTGTCAGCACAATTGAGCTGTCGCGAAGCACGACATTGTGTCGGAAACGGGCCATTTTCTGGTCGCCGTCGTGGCGCAGGAAGTCGGCGCGGACATCAATGGTGGTGTCGTTCAGTTTGTAGAGGTGCACGTGCCCGAAGGCGTCGAAACGGTTCTTGTCGGAGTAGAAATGCGCGCTGTCGCACTCCATTATGGCGCTGTCCTGTTTGAAGCAGACGTCGCCAATCAGGCGGCGGGCGCCGTTGAACAAGTGTGCGTCGGATTTTATCGCTCTTGCGCGGACAAGCTCCACTTTTGTCTTGCGCTGCGCAAAACTCTGACTGGCGGTAACCACAGCCGCTATTAGCAACAATATTTTTAGGAGACGCCGCATTGCTGATAATCAGAATTTTACCGATTGCAGTATTTTCTCAATCACATTGTCTGTGCTGACGCCTTCGGCTTCGGCCTTGTAGTTGCGCACAATACGATGCCGCAGAACCAGTGGCGCCACAGCTCTGACATCTTCGGCGTCAGGCGAATACTTGCCGTTGACCGCTGCGTGAGCTTTGGCTCCCAAAACCAGATACTGCGATGCGCGGGGGCCGGCTCCCCATGTCAGGTATTTGCTTGTCAGCTCAGCAGCAGCCTGAGTGCCGGGGCGCGTCTGGGTGGCAATATTCACTGCATATCTGACAACATTCTCGTTGACTGGTATCCGACGGACAAGTTGTTGGAAATAAACAAGTTCGTTAGCTGAAATAACTGGTTCGGCTTTCACATTCTGTTCCGATGTCGTTTGTGTTACAATGTTTATCTCGTCGTCGATTGTCGGATAATCGAGGTTTATCATGAACATGAAACGGTCGAGTTGGGCTTCGGGTAGGGGATAGGTGCCTTCCTGCTCAATAGGGTTCTGCGTGGCAAGCACAAAGAATGGTTCGGGCAAGCTGTTGCGCACACCGGCAACTGTCACGTTGCGTTCCTGCATGGCCTCGAGCAGCGCCGACTGCGTTTTGGGCGGCGTACGGTTTATCTCGTCGGCCAGAATGATGTTGGCAAAGATTGGGCCTTTGATGAACTTGAATTCGCGTTTGTCATTCAGTATCTCGGAGCCAGTGATGTCTGACGGCATAAGGTCGGGAGTGAACTGTATGCGGCTGTACTGCAAGCCCAAAGTGTCGGCAATGGTGTTCACCAGCAGTGTTTTAGCCAAACCGGGAACGCCCACCAGCAGGCAGTGCCCGCCGCTGAAAACCGACAGCAATGCCGATTTCACTACATCGTCCTGGCCGATAATGACTTTCTTCACCTCGGTCATTATCCGGTCGAAATTCTGTTTTAAGGCGTCAACAGCCTTTGCATCGTTTTCGTATGTCATTGTCATTCAGTCTTAATCCAATCTTTTTTGAATTTGCAGCTCTTATACTCATCGTCGATACGGATGTAGGTTGAGCCTATGGTTTTCTCCACCCATTCCTCCATTACCTTGTCGCGCTTCTTTTCGGTGGCCATATTCTGTATGTGCTGATAGTCTTGCGACAGATTAGCTTTGTGCGGTTTCGATTTTGAGCGGAGAAGCACAATCTTGCAGACGGTGCGGCCTTGGTCGTCTTCGGTCTCGAAGGGTTTGGAAATCTCGCCAACTTCCAGGCCGCGGATAGCGTTTGCTATTTTGGGGTCGAGGTGTTCGGCTTCAAACAGCGATGTGCCGGTGTATGGGTTCACCATAACGCCGCCGTTCATGCGGGTGTTCTCGTCGTCGGAAAACATCCAGCAGGCTTGTTTGAATGTGATTTCTTCATTAACAATTTTTTGGCGGATAGAATCGAGACGCGCCATGGCGTTTTTCTTCTCGGTGTACGATACGGCCGGTTTCAGCAGAATGTGTCGGCAGTTCATGCGTTCGCCCTTCTTCTCAATCATTTGGATGATATGGTAGCCGTAGTCGGTTTTCACCACTTTCGACACCTCGTTGGGCTCAAGGTTGAAGGCCACAGCCGAAAATTCCGGCACAAGGTCGCTGCGGCTCATAAAGCCAAGCTCGCCGCCCTTCATTGCCGACCCGGGGTCTTCCGAATAAAGCACGGCCAGTGTTGCAAAGCTCTCGCCATTGGCCACGCGGGTTTTGAATTCGCGCAAGCGGTCTTTGATGCGCAGTATCTCAGTCTCCTCAATTTTCGGTAGCAGTGACAGCTGCTCAATTTCGAACTCTGTGTTTATGGTCGGCAGGCTGTCGCGAGGTATTGATTTGAAGTAGTTGCGGACTTCCTGCGGTGTAACCGACACATTGCTTGTAACCGTTTGTTCCATGGTCTGCGCCACAAGCTGCTCCTTGATAACATCGTGGAAATCGGCTCTGATTTGGTCCATTGGTTTTTTGTAGTACTCCTCAAGTTTCTCCTCGCTGCCTATCTGTTCAACGTAGTAGTTTATCCGGCGGTCGAGCTCGGATTCAACTTGGCGGTCGGCGACTTCGACAGTGTCGAGAATGGCTTGGTTTACAAGTAGTTTCTGATAGAGCATGGTTTCCAGAATCTGGCAGCGCAAATCGTCGGTGGGGCGGTAGCCTTGTGTTTGCAGCTGCACCCGTTGCGCCTCAACATCGCTGAACATGACAGCCTGACGGCCTACTACAGCCACTATTTTATCAATAATCGTTCCTTTTCCTTGTGCGTTGGCCGTCAATGCCGATGCCAAAAGCATGGCTGAGGCTGAAACGGCGATACCTATTTTTTTGATATTAATTGACATAATTCGTAAATCTCTGTTTGTTGACAGCATCTATATATACCTGAATCTCCAAATTTTTAATCAAATCGTTTTTCCTGTGGTTTATCAGAATCTCGCGGATTTTATTCTTCGCAAACACAAGCGGAGCTTGCTCGTTGACATCGCGGAACTCGCAAAACATAAGCATGTAGAGGGTTGAGTCGTCTTGTGTCTCGAAGAATCGGCCGTTGCGCGCCATAGACATCGTGTTGCTCATCGCGTTTTGCGGCAGCATCGATGTTATAGTGCTGAGATAATGCCAGTTGTTACCGTTATCGAAATAGAGAGCATTGGCGCAGAGGGCGGCAAGCTGCTCAGTGTCGTCGGGGTTAGTGCTGCGCACAAGGCGGCGGAGCTTGTTTTTCTCTTTGAAGTCAGGTGCCACTTTGACAAAAACTGTGCGCACGGCGGCGCTGTCGAGTAGGAAGTTGTTGCCGTACTGCGAGTAGTGCTCCTCAATCTTCGAGTCGGGTATCACCGTGTCCAATTTCTCCTCAATATACATCTGTTTGTATTTGTGCACCAGCAATGTGGTGTGATAGTCGGCAACCATTTGGTTTACCGAGCGTTGCGTCTCCTTGTCGACATACTCCATGGCGTTTTCCAGAAGCAGCTGGTTGTGAATCCAACGGTCGACATAGCTCTGCACAAATTGTACGCTGTCGAGGTCGTGGATATTGTTTGGCACCACGGCTCTGACTTGCGAAAGTGTCAGCACACCCAGTTCAGTCCGGGCCATAATGGGGTCGGCGTCGTTGGGTTTGTGCAGAAGGCTGCAGCTTTGGCTTGACAAAATGGCGCAGACTATCAAAGTTTTAAGTCCCGCATAGGTCGCTTTTTTCAGTATCCGACGCATCATTTAATCATTGTTTTAAAGATGTCGTTATTCAGTTTGACCGGATATTTTGCTCTCAGGCCTTCTATCCAGCTCTTTTCCAAGACGTTCTGATATTCAGACACAACTGCACCGCGGCATTCGTCAAGAGTTTTTGGCATTGGCGGCACATTTTTAACCAAATATAAGACGTATGAGCGCCCGTCGATATTGCAAATCTTCGTTTTGTTTTTGCCCCAGGCGTCTTGGTTAATCTTTGTCCCGTAAAAGTCACAGTATTTTACATTTACGGTGTTGCCATTGGCGTCGGTTTCCTGACCGTCAACAATGCCGAATTTTATCACTTTGACAAGCAACCCGATACTGTCGGGCTCTGTGCCGATTTTCCGCATTGCGGCTTTGGCTTTTTCCTCGTAATCAGCATTTTTAACACCAGCCTTCAGCGCCGCAGCCAGCTTGGTGTCGGCATTTTTCTTGGCGGCGTCGGAAAATGCGTTGCCTTTGTAGGTACAAGAAGCGATTTCGGCGCGCTCGCCCCACATGTATTTCTGTTTGTTGGCTTCGAAGAATTGCTCAAGACCAGCTGTGTTGGTTGATGCTTTTGTCCATACCTCTTTGTCGGTCAGTGCAAAGAGCAGTATTCCGTCGTGATATTCTTGAAGCAGATAGCGGAAATCGGGGTATTTGCGCTCAAGTTGTGTGCGCTCAAATCCGATAATTGCGTTCTGCACCAGATTCTCGTACTCGGTAGTCACAAGGCGGTGAACCGACATGTTACGCTCGCTGCCGAGACCCGATTGCGACAGTTTTTTTGCAAAATCCTGCTGTGTGCGTTTGACGGAGTCGGCAAAAGTGAAAAGCACTTTGTTGAGGCCGGTGGCCTTGTCGATGCTCCATTTTTTTTGCAGAATGGTGGAGTCGGCAAGTGCAGCAATCTCGTTGTATGCGGCTTTATCTTCCTTGAAATTGTATTCTTTTTTCAGACGGTCGCAAAGGACTTTTAACGCTTTACGGCTGCGCACATCGCCTGACATTCTGCGTTTTATCTGTTCGCGCAACTCCTCGTAAGTGTCAATCGGTCGTTTGTCAATCAGTTTGATGATATGCCAACCGTAGGCCGTGCGGATAGGAGCCGATATGTCGCCATTGTTTTTCAGGGCAAAAGAGGCGTCTTCGAACTCGGAAACCATCATGCCAGTCGAGAACCATTGCTGTTCGCCTCCACGCTGGCGCGAGCCGCGGTCGTCGGAATAGCGCTCGACCATTGTAATCCAGTCGGCACCATTGGCAATCGAGTCGGCAATCATATCAATCTTGGCTTTGGCGGCCTGTTCCTCGGCTTCGCTCACGTTCTGCGCGGCTTTGACCATTATGTGCGCCACTTTTACCTGTCCCGGGTTTGGTCTGACATCGTAAACTTTTATTATATGGTAGCCGAAACGGGTGCGGAATGGTTTTGAAACGTTACCGACAGGAGTGTTATAGGCCACTTCTTCAAAGTCGTTAATCATTGAGAATGCAGTGAAAAAGCCCAAATCGCCATTGTTGCGTTTGGCTGACGGGTCTTCGGAATTCTCGCGGGCAAGCTTGCTGAAATCCTCGCCTTTAGCGGCTCTTTTGTAGATAGCTTGTATCTTTTTGTAAGCTTTGGCAGTATCGGCCGGCGTTGCGTCTTCCGAGCACATTATCAATATATGCGCTGCATGTACATCGGTTTGCAGGCGCTTGTAGGCCTCTTGGTACAATGCTTCGTCAACTTGCTCGTCGGTCAGATACGGCTTCTCGAGTTGGCTGCGGTAGCTTTGCAATTCTTTTCTGAAATCCGACGCAGTGTCCAATTTTTGCGCCTCAGCCTCAACCACTTTCAGCTTGTAGTCGATAAACATGGGCAAGTATTCGGCAATAGAGGCCGAATCGAATTTTGCGTCAGTGTTGTTTTTTGTGTAGATACGCACAAACTCACCGCACGTAACTTCCTTGTTTCCAACAGTCATGAAGACTGCATCATCGGAATATTGCGCAACAGTGGGCAGAGCGGAAACCATGGCCAGCGCAAGCAAAAACTTTCTCATATATATCATTTCTAAAAACGAACCGCCTTCCAATAACGGAGACAATCCTTGTTAAACATTGTCTTAATAATTGTAAATCAAGATATTGCGAACAAAAAACCGCTGCGCAATAATCGCGGCAAAATACAAAAATAACTGAAACGGAAAACGCAAACCGCACAGGCTGTATGTTCTTATGCCATCTGCCTTATGTCTTTAATCTTTCAATCCGTCATTCTGTCAGTGCGGACTGACAGAAATCGCGGAAGCGCACCACCCTGACTGACAAAAATTCGGACGTTGCCGCCGAAAATCGGTCAAAAACCGTCTGGCACAGAGATTGTCAGTTGCAAGGCATCAATTTTTGAAATTGAACAACAATTTAAAATTTAAATATTATGGGAAAGATAATTGGAATCGATTTAGGAACTACAAACTCTTGCGTTGCCGTGATGGAAGGCAACGAACCTGTAGTTATTGCAAACAGCGAAGGCAAACGTACAACGCCTTCGGTAATCGGCTTTATTGACGGTGGCGAGCGCAAAGTTGGCGACCCTGCCAAACGTCAGGCCATAACCAATCCGCAGAAGACGGTGTTCTCTATCAAGAGGTTTATGGGCGAACGCTACGACAACCTTTCGAACGAGATTTCGCGCGTGCCTTATAAAGTAGTGCGCGGCGACAACAACACCCCGCGTGTCGACATCGACGGACGTCTCTACACACCGCAAGAGATTTCGGCCATCATTCTTCAGAAGATGAAGAAAACCGCCGAAGACTATCTGGGACAGGAAGTTACGGACGCCGTAATCACTGTGCCGGCTTACTTCAACGACTCGCAGCGTCAGGATACTAAAGAGGCCGGCGAGATTGCAGGCTTGAATGTCCGCCGTATTGTGAACGAGCCTACCGCGGCTGCCCTTGCCTACGGCTTGGACAAGACCAACAAGGATATGAAGATTGTTGTGTTCGACTGCGGTGGTGGTACCCACGATGTATCAGTGCTTGAACTTGGCGATGGCGTGTTCGAGGTTAAATCGACCGACGGCGATACCCACCTTGGCGGTGACGACTTCGACCATCGTATTATTGAGTGGCTGGTTCAAGAGTTCAAAGACGAGAACGGCGGTGTTGACTTGAGCAAAGACCCAATGGCGCTTCAACGTTTGAAAGAGGCTGCCGAGAAGGCAAAAATCGAGCTTTCGAACACCACTTCGACTGAAATCAACCTGCCTTACATTATGCCTGTCGACGGCGTTCCACGTCACTTGGTTCGCACTCTGACACGTGCAAAATTCGAGCAGTTGATTGACGACCTTATCCAACGAACAATCGCACCTTGCAAATCGGCTCTGCAAAACGCTGGTTTGACAGTTAACGATATCAACGAGGTTATTCTGGTGGGCGGTTCAACACGTATCCCGGCCATTCAGCAGGCTGTTGAGAAATTCTTCGGAAAAGCACCTTCAAAAGGTGTCAACCCTGACGAGGTTGTGGCCATTGGTGCTGCCATCCAAGGCGGCGTCCTGACTGGTGATGTGAAAGACGTGCTGTTGCTCGACGTTACCCCGCTTTCGCTGGGTATTGAGACAATGGGCGGCGTGATGACTAAACTCATCGAGGCCAACACCACCATCCCGACAAAGAAATCGGAAGTGTTCACAACAGCTGTCGACAACCAACCTTCGGTTGAGATTCACGTGCTGCAAGGCGAACGCTCAATGGCGAAGGACAACAAAACTATCGGCCGCTTCCACTTGGACGGCATTATGCCTGCCCGTCGTGGTGAGCCGCAGATTGAGGTTACTTTCGATATCGACGCCAACGGTATTCTGAACGTTTCGGCCAAAGACAAGGCCACCGGCAAGGAGCAGAAAATCCGCATCGAGGCATCGTCAGGTCTGTCTGACGACGAAATCAAGCGTATGAAAGCTGAAGCCGAGGCCAACGCCGAAGCCGACAAGAAGGAGAAAGAGCGCATCGACAAAATCAATCAGGCTGACTCGGTGATTTTCCAAACCGAGAAGAACCTGAAGGAGTACGGCGACAAACTGCCTGCCGACAAGAAATCGGCCATCGAGACCGCTCTGAACAAACTGAAAGACGCTCACAAGGCTCAAGACATTGCCGCTATCGACGCAGCTATGAACGAGGTGAACACCGCATTCCAAGCCGCTTCGCAGGAGATGTACAACGCACAGGCTCAAGCCCAACAGGCTCACCCAAACGCTGGCCAACAACAGCAGGCTAACAATGGTGGCAAGAACGGCGGTGACGAAGTTACAGATGTCGACTTCGAAGAAGTTAAGTAAAATATTGATATTCAATATGCTAGCAAAAAGGCTATCCGATGAGGATGGCCTTTTTTTGTTGGGCGTTTTTTATGAAGGACTATTAAATCATCCACGCAGAAGCTTCTGTCGAAAATCAATGTTCAATTTGTTCTGCTGAAAAACAGAAAAAAACTATCTTGCGCCGCGAAATCTAGAATGTAAGTGTGTGTTTAACAATGGGTTTAGTTGACGCACATAATGTAGAATCTAAAAATCAGATTGCGTTTTGAGCAGTTTTTTCTACCAAATAGGTGATTGGTTCGCTTCTGCGGTATCTTTTATAAATGGTTTGGTTTGGTGTCCTGCGCTGGTGGTCTTATGTCTGGCTGCAGGACTCTATTTCAGTTTGCGCACGCGCTTTGTACAGGTGCGGCGGTTTGGCGAGATGTTCCGTCTGCTTTTCGGCGCAGCCAACAATGGCAAGAAGCGAGTGGGCATTTCTTCGTTTCAGGCTTTCGCTTTGGCGTTGTCAGGACGCGTGGGAACAGGCAATATTGTCGGTGTTGCCACGGCCATAGGTTTTGGCGGTCCCGGGGCCATTGTCTGGATGTGGATTATCGCCTTTTTCGGCGCGGGCACGGCTTTTGCTGAGGCCACACTGGCGCAAATCTACAAGGAGAAACACAACGGACAGTTCCGCGGCGGTCCGGCATATTATATCGAAAAGGGATTGCACGGCACGTTTTTCGCCTGCCTGTTTGCCGTGTTCACAGCATTGGCTTGTGGCGTGTGCCTGCCACCGCTTCAGTGCAATGGTGTGGCCATTTCCTGCGCGCGCACGTTTGGCATCGAGCCGTGGATGATAGGTGCGGTGGTGGCTCTGCTGATAGCGTTGGTTATTATTGGAGGTGTGAAGCGGATTGCCCAAGTGGCACAGATAGTTGCGCCGTTTATGGCTTTTATTTATATAGTCCTTTCCATTGTGGTTCTTGCTGTCAATTACGATGTTGTCCCCGATATGTTTATTCAGATGTTGCGAGGCGCTGTGGGCGTTGACGAGGTTGGTGGCGCCATTTTGGGCACAACAATAGCAATGGGTGTGAAACGTGGAATTTTCAGCAATGAGGCTGGGCAGGGTACTGGGCCGATAATTGCTGCGGCCGCAACGGTGAATCACCCTGTCAAACAAGGACTTGTGCAGGCGTTTTCGGTTTATATCGATACGCTGCTTGTATGCACCGCCACGGCATTGATGATTCTGGCCTGCAAAACGTATAACATCATCGACAATGTGCAGACTGCGCCCACAGGCGAAACCATTGTAACCTATCTTCAACAAAACGCCAATGCCCCAACAGGCGAGCCGGGAGTGTTTTACACATCATCGGCATTGGGCACCGTTGTCGGGCCGCAAGCGGGTGACATTATTGTATCGGTGGCGCTCTTCTTTTTTGTCTTCACAACCATTATGGCCTATTACTATTACGCCGAGACCAACCTTGTCTATCTGTTCAGCCGTTGGCGTCGCCGCAAAAATCACCCCGAATTATCGGAAGAGGGACGTGTCAACGACAAAGGCGAGCGTGTGATTATCTGGATACTGCGCGGCGTTACCGTTCTGACGGTGTTTGCCGGCTCCTTGTCGGGAAGCGGCTCGGTGTGGACGTTGGGCGATATTGGTGTGGGGCTGATGGCCTGGATAAATATTCTTGCCATACTGCTGTTGTCGTCGCAGGCATTACGCGCGCTCAACGATTACGAACGGCAGCAAAAAGAAGGCTGCGAACCTGTTTTCCACCCGCAGGAGTTCGGCATAAGCAATGCTGATTTTTGGGAGGAAAAATAAGTTGGTGATATTCAATAAGCAAGTAGAAAGGCTATCCGCTGAGGATAGCCTTTTTTGTTGTCGACTCTTTTCTTTGAAAAACCGAATTATTTGTACAGTTGGCAACTGCATAATTTGGCAACACGACAAGATAAGTTTAGGACAAGTGCGGGAAAAGTTTGATATAAAATATGAGAACTGATATGCGAATAGAATTAAAACGCGGACACTACAATCTTTTCCAAATTTCCCTACATTTGTCCTTTGCCGTTTGTGCCATTTTAGCATTTACGGCGTTACATACATAAAGCGTCACCTGATGCTTGTTTTTGGTCGTTTGAAATGTAGGAAACTTCAAATATCGAGTATCAAAAACAGTGCTAAAGACGATGCTACGGATGTGGTATACATTCCGGGGGTGTGCCTTGGGGCGTTTTGTCCCAGCACGCTTTCTCGGGCTATATACACGCAACGTGGGTATCTCTTTGCTTGTCTATACTCAATGGTTTTTCCTACAACCACAAACGACAGACTAGTGAAGGTTCAGATACCCACGTTTTTGTATGTGGCTGTATAATAATAGATTGGTAACAAAGTCCGATTCGGGGTGTTTGACGGACGAGGAAAGATTGTTGTTGACGATTTGGAATTTGTTCAAAACATAATAGATGAGATTCTCGACCAATATATGTTCGCTGATTCTACCAAACGCCCGTGGATAATAGGATTTAGCGGAGGCAAGGATTCTACAGTAATGCTTCAATTAGTGTGGAAGGCATTGGAAAAAGCCAAGCATTTTCACGGTTTTGTTGGGCGCGATGTCTATGTTGTAAGTAACGATACAATGATTGAAAACCCAATCATTGTTGAATATGTGAATGGTGTGTTGGACAAAATAGAACAGGCTGCTGTAGAACAAGATATGCCAATACGTGTTGTAAGAACTATTCCACGATTGGAAGATTCTCTTTGGGTGAATATGATTGGTAAAGGCTATCCTGCACCAAACAACGCGTTTCGTTGGTGCACGGAGCGTTTGAAAATAAAACCTACCGTTCGTTTCATTACCGAACAAGTTGACACTTTTGGAGAGGCTATCATTCTAATTGGTACACGTTACGCAGAAAGTGCTACTCGTGCCAGGACAATGAAAAGCCACTCGATAAAAGGTAAAAGACTTACGAAACATCCTATTCAACCCAATGCGTGGATGTATGCCCCAATAAGGCACTTGCTGTTGGAACAAGTTTGGTATATAATAAACAAAATGCCTTCGCCGTGGGGAGCTGACAATAAGCAATTGTTTCAGATATATGCGGATGCATCGGCCGATGACTATGAATGCCCAGTTGTTGTCACAGACACAACTCATAAATCGTGCGGACAAAGCCGTTTTGGTTGTTGGTTGTGTACTGTTGTGAAAGAGGATAAATCGATGGCGGCTCTGATTAACAATGGCTTTGAATGGTTGAAACCTTTACTGACGTATAGAGATTGGATAGTTGCAGAACGCAACAATATTAACAACCGAATGACAACAAGACGGAACGGGACAAAAGCCGTAAACGATATGGGCAGTTACACCCCAGTCTATAGAGCCTTAATGTTGGAGAAACTGATGGAAACACAAAAGGAAATCCAACAAAGGCACCCCAATGCACAATTAATAACCAATCAAGAACTTATTGCAATACAGACGATTTGGTATCGCGATTTTATTTTTGACTATAAAGTATCTGACATATATCACAAGATTTATAAAACTGATTTCGATATGAAGGAGAATAACGAGAAACTTAAAAAAGAGGTTGACTTGCTGAAAGAAGTCTGCAAAGACAGCCCCAACAACTACGATTTGATACAAGAGTTGCTGACTCTTCAAAAAAGCAAATCGTTATTGAACCGTAAACGTGGGTTAAAAACCGACATTGAAACGCGTATCGAGAACTATATAAACAAGGAAAACAATGCAGATTAAAGAAATAACACTCGATAACTTCCGTATTTACAAGGGGTCGAATACGATAAACCTTTTGCCGTCAAACGACAAAAATATAGTAGTAGTGAGCGGCAAAAATGGATTTGGCAAAACAACATTTTTGATGTCGTTGGTTTGGTGCTTGTATGGTAAGCAAATGGAACACGTCGATGAAATGTATAAGAAAGTCATCGAAGAAAGTGGCGGTTATACAAAGTACATAACGAAAACATTGAACAATCAGGCCAAACAGGAAAATGAAACGAAATTTTCGGTGTCGGTGGTATTCCAAGATGTGAAAATACCAGATATAACGTGTAATGAGGTTAGAATTACAAGAACTTACGATGACTTCACAAGCCAAGACCGTGTTGAGGTTTTGATTGATGGCTACCCAAATGAATTGATTAGAGAATTAACTACAGAAGGGAAGCAAGACGGAGAAGAGATTTTTATTCGAGATTTCATATTGCCTATTGAGGTTGCCAAGTTCTTCTTTTTTGATGCAGAAAAGATTGTTTCTATTGCAGAGAACAACTCACCCGAACAACGCAAAATATTGAGCAAGGCTTACACTGAAGTTTTGGGAATAAAAAAATATGAGGATTTGAAAGACCAATTAGAGAGTTTGCAAGATGATTACCGCAAGAAATCTGCATCGAAAGAAGACCAGCAATCTTTCAATCAAATAGAAACCGACATAAAGAACAAATTGATTGAGATTGAAACCAATGAAGAACAAATCATAAAATTGCACGAAGAAAAAGTTGAAAAGAAAAAGGAATCTGATGAAATACAAATCCGTCTAATTCAAGATGGTAGTGTTATAACACCCGAACAACTCGCAAAGCTTAAAGAAAAAGAGGCAGAGCAAGAACAAAAAATTGCCGATTTGCAATCTCAAATGAAGGAACTGTTTGATTTGATTCCTTTTGGTTTGTCAGGAGAAATTTTAAACGACGTTTACGAACAGATAAAAGCAGAGAAAGCCTTCAACGACAATAGGTTTAAACAAGACGATGTTGAGGCCAAAACAAAATCAATATTGAATGACATTGAAATCGAGAAGAAAAACTATAAGAATGTTATTCCGACTGATGCTCGTGATTTTTACGAGTTGCAGATAAAAAAACTGATACGCAAGTATTTCTTCACAAATGCAGTGGATGTTCCGACAGATTTCCAAGTATTGCACGATTTTACTGATACACAGATAAACGAAACTGGGGCGCTTATTGGCAATTTGAAAGGCAGTTTTAGTACAGAGTTCAATAAAATAACAGATACGTATAACCGCGCAAGGAACGACATTGACAAAATTCGTAGAGACATAAAGAAAGCGGAGAAAGATGCCGATGATGATTATACGGCAGAGTTAAGGCAAAAGAAATCAATGCTTGACAATAGAGTTTCAGCCATTGACAATGAAACAGGCAAATTGGAGGAACAAATAAGAAATATCAATGATGAAATAACCGCAGCAAAAAAGCGACAAGAAGATTTGCGGAAGAAATTGGACGATTCGAGAAGTTATTCGGAAAAAGACAAAAAAACGAGAGAACTTGTTGAAAACCTTAAGGATTTCATCAACAAATACAGAAATGAAACCAAAGAAAAACTATCAGAGAATATTTTGAACGAATTGAACGCTCTTATGCACAAAAAAGGTTTCATCAAAAAGGTTGTTGTGGACATTAACCAGGAAGGCAACGATGTGGATATAAACCTATTAGACAGTAATGGTCAAAAAATAGATAAAAGCGGTTTGTCGAAAGGAGAAAGCCAAATGTATGCTTCAGCTTTGCTCAAATCATTGGTTGATGAATCAGACATTGATTTCCCTGTTTTCATTGATAGCCCAATGCAAAAGTTTGACAAAGAGCACGCCGAGAATGTCATCAAGGAGTTCTATCCGAATGTATCAAATCAAGTTGTGATATTCCCATTGATACATAAAGAATTAACTGAAGCAGAATATGAATTGTTAAAACCAAACGTAAGCAAGGCATATATTATCGACAATGTTGGCATATATGAGTCGAAATTCGTTGAAGTTGAACCAAATTGTTTAATCAAAGAATACAATGAGCGCTATGCAGCAGATTAATATTAAAACATCGGAACAGAATAAGGATGTCGTTCGCAAACTAACGGCAAAACTTCCAAATGGAACGAGTGAAAACGTGATTGCAAGAATCGCATTAGCATACTCTTTGGAAAGTGGTAAAAAGTTTTCGTCATCAGAGTTCAACTGCTATGATTCAAAGGGAAAAGAGTATAAAGACCATATCCTTTTCGACCCCAAATACAGGGATTTATACATAGCCTTGATTTGTCAGCATTATGGCATTTATAAAACGGATGAGAACATTCCAAAATATGTGAAACTGCATATTGACCACGGTCTTGAGTTGATGGACAAACTTTTTGAGGGCAGCAATAACTACACAATAATTGATTTCTTGATTGATAATTTGGATGCAGGCATCGCTCATTTGGAAAGCCATTCAGAGTTTGGCTCTGTAAAAAATAATAGCCAAAACATTGACAAGACGGTATTTGGCGAGCCAATTAAAATTCCGTTGGGTAATAAATTAGGTACTAAAGATGAAATCGTATTAGGATTTAACAACACCGAGTTATACAATAATAATCATATGGCAATCGCCGGTAATTCGGGAACCGGAAAAACACAATTCGCACTTTATTTGTTACGGGAGATAAGCGATTTGTCAAATCATCTTGTAAATTTTATCTATTTGGATTTCAAAGGCTTGAAGGATGACGATGTTAAACAGATGAAACCATTCTTTGAAAGGACAAGAACAAGTTTCATTGATGTTCCAAATAAGCCATTTCCAATCAATCCCTTGTCGTTTATCGATTGCTATAATGACACAAATAAGTCAATGGGGATAGACAAATTTACTGATATTATATGCAACTATTCTAATTTGGGACAGAAACAAAAAGGTAGTCTGCGGACAGCGATTAAAGAATGTTTTGAAGAGAAGAAACCAGGAGAATATCCTAATTTCAAAGAAATATATGAGAAATTGCTTGATATTGTTGGCAATAAAAGGGATTTGCTTACCGAGATAATTGATGATTTAAGCCGTTACAATGTTTTTTCAGAAGAAAAGAATGCCAACAATTTCATCAACCAAAACATTTATTTGTCATTGTCAGGTGATTTGTCTGTGTCATTGAGATTTACATCATTGTTTCTAATAATAAATTACATCTACAATGTATTTATGAATATGGAGAATACATCCGTTGAAAATGGTTGTAGAGCAATGCGTTATGTTCTTTTGATAGATGAGGCACACGTTATATTCAAGGAAAAGAAGTACCACGATATTTTGGAAAAAATACTTCGTGAAATACGGTCAAAAGGAGTTTCAGTAGTTCTTCTTTCACAAGGTGTTGAGGAATTTAACCAATCCGCGTTTGATTTCTCGACAATGTGTGAAATCTCGTTTATGCTTGACGTTAAAGACAAAAACAACACGAAAGCTATAAATAAATTCTTGGGTATCAGTGAATCAGATGGAGCAAAAGCTTATCGCAGCCTTGAAAAAATACAAAAAGGACAAGCTATTTCTAATATCAAGGAATTTACAAAAGGCGAATTGTTTGAAATTAAGCAGTTTTATAAAGACTAAATAATCCAACATAAATACAAAAAGCGGAACCGCTTAGGCTCCGCTTTTTGTATTATTCAGCCAGACTTACAACCCGAATGAATTCTTTATCGCCCTAAAAGTGTTAATATTAGGCGACACACGATAATTTCAGTCTGTCTTTTACCCAATATACTCCTTCAACTTCTCAATGCCATATTTTGCGACAACGAGGTCTTCTTCCGAGGTTGCGCCGCTGAAAGCGAAAGCCAATTTGCAGCCTTTGTACTCGTCGTAGGCGCCGCCGGTAAAGCCAAGTTCGCCTAAGATTTTCTTGTGGTTGGGGTTGCCGCTGTCGGCTTCGGTGGCTATCACTTCGCCGCATTTCGACCACGCAATTGCAACCAGATTCCAGCCTTCCTTCGGGTTGCACGGAGTTTCCACAACCTTCATTTCGCCTATCCAGTCGAAGGTTTCGCCGCTGTTGAGCACCGATGCGGTTGCCACACCTTGCATTCCCATTTCAATAGCCTTGGCTTTCATATCTTCCAAAGCCTTTTCGAGTTGTTCTTTTAATTGCTTGTTTGTCATATTATTACGGTTTAGTGGTAAAATATCAATCGTGATAATTGTTATTACATTCAAATTTAACGATTTCTGTAATTATTATTTGCCGATTTTGTAATCGATGTTCGCCTTGTGAGCATGGCTTAACTGAAAGCGCCGATGAAAGCGGTACATCTTGCTCTTTTCGTAATGTGATTTTTGTATATTTACAAGAAAAAAGTTTGCAATCAATAAATAACTAATATGGCAACACTATCAATCATTCTGCAACTCTGCATTGTGCTTGGCGCATTGTGGGTTGGTTCGCGTTACGGTTCGCTGGCGCTTGGTGCCATTTCGGGCATCGGCCTTGCAATTCTTGTTTTTGGGTTCGGACTCAAGCCCGGCACGCCGCCAACCGATGTCATCTACATAATCATAGCCGCTGTGACCTGCGCTGGAATAATGCAGGCGTCGGGCGGTATGGACTGGCTCATTCAATTGGCTGAGAAACTTCTGCGCAAGCACCCCGACCGCATCACTTTCCTGGCACCTCTCTGCACATTCTTCCTGACCGTGCTGGTGGGTACAGGGCACGTTGTTTACACGCTGATGCCGATTATCTGCGACATCGCCTTGAAAAAAGGCATCCGCCCCGAGCGTCCGTGCGGCGTGGCCAGCATTGCGTCACAAGTGGGCATTACCTGCTCGCCCATTGCAGCTGCCGTGGTGGCTTTTGTATCGATTTCGAATGCCAACGGGTTCGATGTCTCGATTCCAGGCGTGCTGATGGTCAGCATTCCGTCGTGTCTTTGTGGACTGATGGCTGCTGCGGCCGCTTCGTACCACCGCGGACTCGACCTTGACAAAGACCCACAGTTCCAGGAAAAACTGAAAGACCCTGAACAATATAAGTACATCTACGGCAACTCGGCCACAACGCTCGACAAGGAAATCCCGCAATCGGCAAAAAACGCCGTGTTCATCTTCCTTGGAGCTCTGTGCGTGATAGTCTTCTTTGCCATTTTCCAGAACGCTCTGCCATCGTACAGCACGCTGCGTGCCGTTAAAGGCGCAGCTCCGGCAACTCTTGCCGACGGCACTGTTATCACACCCGAACAACTGATTAAATCGGGCATACAGTCGTTCGGAATGACCGAATTGTATCAAAAGCCGCTGGCAATGAACCTTGTGATTCAGATAGTTATGATTGCCGCCGCCGCGCTGATGATAATCTTCTGCAAGGCATCGCCCAAAAAGGCTGTGGCCGGACCAGTTTGGCAGTCGGGAATGGTGGCTGTGGTGGCTATCTACGGCATTGCCTGGCTTGCCGATACTTTCTTCTCGAACTATATGACCGAAATGAAGGCGATGCTTTCGGGCATTGTGGCGGAATATCCGTGGTCGATTGCGCTGGTGTTCTTCTGCGTGTCGGTGCTGATAAACTCACAGGGCGCCGTGGTGGTTGCTATGCTTCCGCTGGCCTACTCTTTGGGCATTCCGGGCTGGGTGCTGTTGGGCGTGCTGCCGTCGGTTTACGGCTATTTCTTCATTCCGAATTATCCGTCGGATATCGCCACCGTCAACTTCGACCGCTCCGGCACAACCGTCATCGGCAAGTATCTGCTAAACCACTCGTTTATGATGCCAGGACTAATCTGCGTATCGGTCTCAACCATAGTGGCTTATCTGCTTTCGATGTTGTTTTATTGAAATAGTATCGTTGTTGTAGCGTAAAAAAGTTTTGAAAATCTGACCGGCAAAAGAGCAAGTCCTAAAAGGAAATGCAACTTATTTGGTTGCATCTTTATCGCGTCATTTTTTTCGTTCAATAGCTATGCATTGTGCATCAATGTTGAAAAAATGTGAGTTAGGATTTCCTCTCAAACGTTGCCTGTCGAATAGATTTTTTACATTTGGCTGCTTTTTAGGCCGGCATAGTTGTCTGTCAGGAAAGTAAATAAGACAATTAAACTTTTTGATATGGAATTAATAGGAAAAATCGAGGAAATACGCGAATTATCACAGCGTACAGCAACATTCTCTGTTCGTGAATTTGTGCTTGAGGTTGAGAATCAGAATAATTCGCAGTGGAACGAGCATATATTGATGCAGACTACAAACAATAATTGCGCTTTGCTTGATAATTTCTCTGTCGGTCAGGCAGTTAAGGTGCAGTTCGATATCCGTGGACGCCGCTGGAAAGGCAACGACGGCACCGAGCGCGTGTTCAACACACTCTCGGCTTGGCGCATTGAGGCTGTAGCCGATGCACAAACAACAACGCAGGCCGCAGCGCAACAGCCAGCCGCATCGCAGCCATATCAGGCCGCACCGCAACAGCCGGTGTCGCAGGCATCGGAATCCGCCGCTGGTGGCCAGACTAACGCTCCGGTCGACGACCTTCCGTTCTAACCTTCGGGTACTTGAACCATAAAAGCCATTCGGTTTTGCGGGTGGCTTTTCTTATGCAAACTGAATAATTATTGAGACACACCGATATGACAACAACATTACGAGAACGGCTACTTGGCGCAGAGAGCGATTTCCTGTTCTATGGCATCACTCCGCCCAAACTTCTCACTGAAGAGGAGCGTGTGCGCGCCATTGCCGGCAAGCAAATGGAGCGTATAAGCCGTTTGAATGTTGATGCGCTCATTTTGTATGACTTGCAAGACGAGTCGTCGCGCAACAGCCAGCCCCGTCCGTTCCCGTTCATACAGACGCTGCCGCCCGATGTTTACAGCCGTAACTATCTTTCGCAGTTGGATATACCGAAAATTATCTATAAGAGCGTCGGCAAGTATCAGCAGTCGGAATTTGCAGACTGGGTGGCTAATGCCGATAACGATATCTCTGTTTTTGTTGGGTCGCCTTCGGTCAAGCAGCAGGTAAACATGTCGCTCCGCGATGCCTATCGTATTAAGAATGAGAATAATGCGGATATGATTGTTGGCGGAGTTGTCATTCCCGAGCGGCACTCGCTTAAAGGCGACGAGCATCTTCGGCTGTTCAGCAAGATTGACAGCGGCTGCCGTTTCTTTGTGTCGCAGTGCGTCTATAGCGTCAATCACAGCCTCGATTTCCTGTCCGACTATTATTTCGCGGCCAAGGAGCAGAACCGCTGCATGGTTCCAGTAATCTTCACGCTGACGCCGTGTGGCTCAATCAAATCGCTCGAATTTCTCGATTGGCTCGGTATCGATGTCCCGCATTGGCTGTCTAACGAATTGAAACACACCGCTGATATTCTCTCAATGTCGGTTGAATCGTGCCTCCGCACGGCAAACACAATCTACGCCTTCTGCAAAGATAAATCGATACCTGTCGGATTTAATATCGAAAGCGTGGCTGTTCGCAAGGAGGAGATTGAAGCCTCGGTGGAGCTTGTACACTCGGTTGCGGCTATGATGGGGCGCAAGTGATAGGCGGGGTGGAAGTGTGGTATTACGGCAGATTCCTTACATTTTTCCTATTATTTCCGATGTCTTTTCTGAGGACGGCAGATTAGTGCTAACCTGCGTTTTTGTAAGCGTGATGCTGCGAGGTAAATATTTGTAAATGATAAATCTACGGTTGTTTTAAAATAAAAAGTACAAAATACTTTTTAATTCCGTTTCCGTTAGCGATATTTGTGTAATTTTGGGAAAACACTTAATCGGGAAACGGAATGAAACAACTTAATAGAGAGACCGCGAGCGCCAAAACCTACACCGAAAAGGTGATTCAGTTTGGTGAGGGAAATTTTTTGCGCGCTTTCGCGGATTGGATTATCTGGAAAACCAATCAAAAGACCGATTTCAATGCATCGGTTGTGGTGGTTCAGCCGAGGGCGGGCGGAAAAGTTGAGATGCTCAACGCTCAAGACGGGCTCTATCACCTTAACCTTCAAGGACTTGACGGCGGCAAAACGGTTGACACCATTGATTTGATTGACGTTGTGAGCCGCGGCATTGACCCATACAAAGATTTCGATGCCTACCTGAAACTGGCCGAACAGCCCGAAATGCGGTTCATCATTTCGAACACCACCGAGGCCGGAATCGCCTTCGACCCTGCGTGCAAGTTCACCGACAAGCCCGCGCTTTCGTTTCCAGGCAAACTTGTGCAGTTGCTATACCACCGCTTTGAGTTTTTCAAGGGCGATGTCTCGAAAGGCTTTATCATTCTGCCGTGCGAACTTATCTTTCACAACGGCAAACATTTAACCGAATGTATCAATCAGTATATCGACCACTGGCATCTTGGCAGTGAGTTTAAAAAGTGGTTCGATGAGGCGTGCGCGGTTTATAACACGCTGGTCGACCGCATTGTGCCTGGCTATCCGAAGGACAACGCTGACGCAATTTTGGAGCGTATCGGCTTCGATGACAAGCAGTTGGTTGTTGGCGAAGTTTTCCACCTATGGGTGATTGAGGCGCCCGAATCGCTTTCTGACGAGTTCCCTGCCGACAAGGCTGGTCTGCACGTACATTTTGTGCCGTCGGAGGCGCCGTACCACGAGCGCAAAGTGACGCTCTTGAACGGACCGCACACGGTGCTTTCGCCTGTGGGCTATTTGAGTGGACTCAATACTGTACGCGAGTGTTGCAGCGATGAACTTGTGGGCCAATTTGTTGATAAAGTGATGTTTGAGGAACTTCTGCCAACACTTAATCTGCCTGAAGGCGAACTGCGAAAATTTGCTCTTGATGTAAAAGACCGCTTCAATAATCCGTTTGTAAAACACTATGTTACAAGCATTATGCTCAACTCGTTCCCGAAATTCAAGACGCGCGACCTGCCTGGCTTGAAGACTTATCTGGAGCGCAAAGGACAACTTCCGAAGTGCATTGTGCTTGGGCTTGCGGCCATTTGCACCTATTATAAAGGTGGCCGCCGCGGCACTGACGACATTGTGCCGAACGATGCCCCCGAAATATTGAATTTGCTCAAAACGCTTTGGGCGACAGGCAGTTGTGCCGAAGTTGCAAAAGGCGTGCTTGGTGCTAAAGAGTTGATTTGGGGCGAGGACCTGAATCTTATTCCTGGACTTACCGACTTGCTAACCGACGATTTGGAGATGATTCAGAAGTCGGGTATGCGAGAGGCTGTAAAATCAGTTTTGTAGGCTATGGCACAATATATTCAAATAAATCAGGCTGATAATGTGGCGGTTGCGCTGCAGCCGATGGCGGCAGGAACCACTGTTCCGCTTTGCGGTGGAATCACCCTTGCCGACGACATCCCGGCTGGTCACAAATTCTCGCTCAAAAATCTCGCTCAAGGCGAAAACGTGATAAAATATGGCTTCCCTATCGGTCACGTGACGCGAGCCGTTGGTGTTGGCTGCCATATCGACCATAATATTTTGAAAACCAATCTCAAAGGAGTCTCGGAATACACTTATTCGCCAAAACTTGAAGAAATTGCAGAGTCGGCTGAAAAACTGACTTTCAATGGTTTCCGACGGAAATCGGGGCTGGCGGGCATTCGCAATCAGATTTGGATAATTCCGACTGTTGGCTGCGTGAACGGAATCGCGCAGAAACTTGCCGAACGCTTCTCGGCCGAAGTGGCTAATCGGATGGGTAACGTTGACGCAATTGTCGCATTTCCACATAATTACGGCTGTTCGCAACTAGGCTGCGACCACGAGAACACACGCAAAATCCTGCGCGATATGGTGCTGCACCCCAATGCCGGCGGTGTGCTGGTTGTGGGCCTGGGCTGCGAGAACAACCAACTTTCAGCCTTCAGCGAACTTGTTGGCAATGTTGATGAGTCGCGTATAAAAATGTTTGAAGCACAGAAAGTTGATGGCGACGAAGTTGAGTATGGACTTGAACTTTTGCGGTCGATTTTTGCGGTTTGCTCACGCGATGAGCGCACGCCTGTGCCGATGTCAGAATTGCGCGTCGGTTTGAAATGCGGCGGGTCCGACGGACTATCGGGCATAACGGCCAATCCGTTGCTCGGCTTGTTCAGCGATTGGTTGGTGGCGCAGGGCGGAACAACCGTCTTGACCGAAGTGCCAGAAATGTTTGGCGCCGAAACCATTCTGATGAACCGCTGCGAGAGTCGCGAGATTTTCGACAAAACAGTCTCATTGATAAACAATTTCAAGGAATATTTCATTGCCAACAATCAGCCGGTTTACGAGAATCCGTCGCCGGGGAACAAAGCCGGCGGCATTTCGACGCTCGAGGAAAAATCGCTCGGCTGCACACAGAAATGCGGCAAAAGCATTGTTCGCGATGTGCTTGCATACGGCGACCGCATTGAGCGCCGCGGCCTTAACCTTTTGAGCGCACCTGGCAACGACCTTGTGGCTGCCACCGCACTGGCCGCAAGTGGTTGTCAGATAGTGCTTTTCACCACTGGACGCGGAACGCCATTCGGGACATTTGTGCCGACATTGAAAATATCGACTAACACACCGCTCTTTGCCGCAAAACCGAATTGGATTGACTTTAACGCCGGAGTAATTGCTGAAAATGAGCCAATTGAAAAAGTTTTGCAACGATTTATCGAATTTGTGACTGGCGTTTTGAACGGCAATCAAGTGAACAGCGAGAAGAATAACTATAGGGAAACTGCAATTTTTAAAACGGGAGTAACTTTATAATAATGGTGTTGATAATGAATGCGTTAAATATGGCATTGGACATTATACAATATGCTGGAAATCGGCTATATATTATTGTTGTTGCCATAGTAGCCGTATTATTTATTTTGTTGATTATAAAGATAAAATCCTATAAGAAAAGAGAACAAAGAATTATTTATTTCAAGGAATCAATAAATAATTTTTTTGAGGAATTATCGGTATTGCAAGAGCACTATGTAACTTATTTTGAAGAAAATGCCTTTATATCGAAATGGCAAAATCTGTATTCAGAACTATCAAAATTCCGAATACCACAAAACCATAAGGCTACAATTGAATTAGTGCATTTTAAGAACGAATACAAATCACTGCATAATACTATCAATATCTCAAATGAGAAATGTATTTGTTCAGAATCAGCAAAATACGATGATTTGTTATCTAACATTGACGGCAAATCGTTAGATATACAGCAACGCACCGCTGTTATTGCTGATGATGAAAGAATTCTTGTATTGGCTGGTGCGGGGAGTGGTAAAACATTGACAATTGCCGCCAAAGTAAAGTATTTAGTTGATATAAAGAATATTAATCCACAGGAAATACTTCTAATATCGTTTACAAAAAAGTCCGCTCAAGAAATGACGGAACGGATTCAAAATAAACTTGGAATACCTGTTGAGGCTACAACCTTCCATAAATTGGGGCTTGATATAATAAAGCAAGCCGATGGATTCCGTCCAGACATTTCGGATGAGAACGAATTTAATCAGTTCGTTCATAACTTTTTCGAGACAAGGCTTTTAGAATTCCCATCTCTAATTAAAAGTCTAACGGAATATTTTGCTTATTTTCTTGAAATCCCTGATGATTTGGAGAAATATTCTTCTCTGGGCGAGTTATACGAGCAAGAGAAAACGGCCGACCTTGAAACCCTAAAATCAAAATATGACCGCGAAAAATATTTAGCCGAAACAAGTGCCGATAAAGCAAAATTGCATCAGACGTTGAACAACGAAAATGTTAAGAGCCTTGAAGAAACTAAAATTGCAAATTTCCTTTTTATGCACGGCATAAAATACGAATATGAGAGGCTTTATCCTTTTGAAAGCGATGACCCGTTGAGTAAATCATACCGCCCTGATTTTTACCTTACTGACTACGATATTTATTTGGAGCATTTTGGTATCACAAAAGATTTTAGGGTTCCGTGGCTTTCCAAAGTTGAGGAGAGAAAATATTTGGATGGAATTAAATGGAAAAGAGAATTCCATAGTGAACATAATACCAAACTTATAGAGACATATTCTTACTATAACTCGGAAGGTGTGCTCTTGAAGAAACTTGAAGAGATTTTGATTGCAAATGGTGTTGAATTTAAATCACGTGATTTTGTGGATGTGTTCAATACTGTTTATGCAAGCAAAAGCAATAAATATTTTTCGGAGTTTATAAAACTGTGTTGCACATTTATAACACTTTTTAAATCTGATAATTATAAAGTAGAACATATAGAAAACCTTCGTCAGGAATATATGAAAAATGAGGCCGATGAGTTCCTGTGTGAAAGGACAAATATGTTTTTGGATATTATCAAATTCATTTTGGTGGAGTATCAGAAACATCTTGAATCAAACAATGCCATCGATTTTTCTGATATGATAAACAATGCTGCCGATAAAATTAATTCGGGCTGTGAAGTCATACCCTATAAATATGTTATAGTTGATGAGTATCAGGATATTTCAAAGTCGCGGTTTAATTTCCTGAAAGCAATTGCAGACAGAACCGGGGCAAAATTATTTTGTGTTGGTGATGATTGGCAGTCAATTTATCGTTTTGCGGGTAGTGACATTTCTTTGTTTACCGATTTTGAAAGGTATTTCGGCAGCACAAAAATTTTAAAAATCGAAAAAACTTACCGCAACTCGCAGCAACTGATAGATGAAGCGGCTCGTTTTGTTTTGCGAAATCCGCTTCAATTACGTAAGAATTTGCGGTCTGATAAAAAATTGAATTATCCGCTTGTTTTTTGGGGGTTCAATGATGACCCCACACAGGCATTGCAATTGTCAATCAATAAGATTGCTTCAGAATTCGGCAATAATTCATCAATATTGCTTTTAGGACGCACCAACTATGATATTGAAATTGCAAAAAAAACGGGGTTATTCCGCATTTCGCGTGAAAATCAAAAGGAGCAATTGAAATACATTCCTTTTCCTGATTTGAAAATTGATTTTCTCTCAGTTCACAAGTCTAAAGGACTGGAAGCCGACAATGTGATTATCTTGAATTTTAAAAATGACAAACTTGGATTCCCGAATCAAATAGCCGATGATGATGTTTTGAATCTTGTTTTGACTAATTCTGAAAGTTATCGTTTTGCTGAAGAACGACGCCTATTTTATGTTGCGATAACACGCACTAAAAACCGCACTTATATTCTAACGGACAACAAAAATCCGTCAGTATTTTTCAAAGAATTTACAGAATCAGAGTCAGTATGTTTTGCTTCAATCGAAAAAGAATCGAATATAAATCAAACTAAATGTCCGGTTTGCAAGACTGGAAATTTGTTGAAAGTGCAGCACGATGGGAAGTATTTTATCGGTTGTACGAATTTTCCAAAATGCACGTACACATTGCGTGATGCCACGATTCTGCTTAATCCTAAAAAATGCCCATCTTGTGGTGGATTCCTTGTAAAACGGAGTGGTAAAAATGGACACTGGTTTGTCGGTTGCACAAATTATCCATATTGTAATTATACAGAGCAAATTATAAGAAAATGACAATAATAGACGCACATAGCCACCTTTGGCTGAAACAGGACACAGTAGTCGACGGGCAGCGGATTTACACCACCACCCGCGGCCGCTCGATGTTTTTCGACGGCGAACGTCAGATGCTGCCGCCGTTTATGGCCGACGGACGCAACACCGCCGAAATTTTCCTTGCCAATATGGACTATGCGCAAGTTGGCGGAGCCGTTGTAGTTCAAGAAGTTATCGACGGTTACCAAAACGATTATCTTGCCGAAGTGGCGCAAAAATACCCCGACAGATTTTTCGTTTGCGGAATGCCACGGCTAGGTTTGGAATCGGCTGAAGCCGAAAAACTGATTTCCGCCGATGATATTTTGAACGATGTCAAGACTTTGTATTCGCGTGGTTTTAAAGGGATTGCGATACCCGGACACCGTGTGCGCCGCCCAATGACCGACCTTCTGCCGGCAATGAAGTTTATGGAAGCCAACAAAATGATTTTCTCGATGTGCCTTGCCGATAACGAAAGGCAGATTGCAGAATTTCAGCAACTTATAACGGAATGTCCGAACTTGAGAATAGCCATTGGCCACTTTGGACTTGCGACAACCAATAATTGGAAAAATCAGATTCTTCTGGCAAGAAACAGCAATGTCTTCATTGAGTCGGGCGGAATTACCTGGCTATATAATAGCGAGTTCTACCCGTTCCCGTCGGCAGTGAGGGCCATTCGTGAGGCGGCTGACTTGGTCGGCATTGACAAACTGATGTGGGGCAGTGATTATCCGCGTACCATATGCGCAATAACCTACAAAATGTCGTACGATTTTGTAATCAAAAGCGATGTACTGACCGATGCAGAAAAGGCTGCGTTTCTTGGTGAAAATGCAGTTAAGTTCTATGGTTTCAAGGAGTTGTCGGTGTTGGAGTATGTGAAAAATATGTCGGAATAGGCACTTAAAACCTTAATTATATGCTAAAACACTTCATCATCCTAATCGCCTTGTCGCTTTTCTCTGTGCCGATGTTTGCGCAGCAAGGCGTTGAAAAACACCGACTTATCGTCCTCACCGATATTGAGAACGAACCTGATGACGGCGAGAGTATCGTCAGGCTGTTGCTGTACTCAAATGTTATTGACATAGAGGGAATTATAGCAACTACGTCCGTGCATATGAAAAATATCGTTGCGCCGGAGTCGATTTTGAAGGCGGTGGACGCTTACGAAAAGGTGCGACCGAACCTTTTGCTGCATCAGGAGGGTTGGCCCGAGGCGGATTATTTGCGCTCGATTGTTACGAAAGGTCTGCCAAAATACGGTATGACTGCCGTTGGAAAGGGTTGTGATTCAGAAGGATCGGAACTCATTATCAATGCTTTGAAAAAAGACGACAGTCGTCCGTTGTGGATTTCAGTTTGGGGCGGAGTTAATACGTTGGCGCAGGCATTGTGGAAAATCAAGGATAACTACAAACCCGCTGAGGTTCAGAAACTTATCTCCAAACTCCGTGTCTATACAATCTCCGACCAAGACGATTCGGGCATTTGGATTCGCAAAAATTTCCCCGAACTTTTTTACATCGTGAGTCCGGGCGGATACGGCAACGCCACTTGGAGCGGCATTATGGACGACGACCCCGCATCTGAGCCGCAATATATTTCTAATCAGTGGCTTGCGGAAAACATTCAGCAAAACCACGGACCTATGGGCGAGATTTATCCCGACGTGGCTTACGGTATGGAGGGCGACACTCCGTCTTGGTTGGGTTTGATTCCAAATGGTCTCAACGATATGGAGCACCCTGATTTTGGCGGTTGGGGCGGACGTTACAAATATTATACTCCCGAATACGAAACGCTTGATTTGCACGGCTTTAACGGCGGCATTCCGATTGAGCACGAGCCGCACGACATTTGGAGTAACGCCGTGGATTCCTTTTATTGTTATGCTCCGGGCGAGTATGGCAGGGCGATAGTACGCACCCAAAAGACGGGCGGCTACAAGGCTACGGTTTGGCGTTGGAGGGCTGATTTTCAGAACGATTTTGCAGCACGAATCAATTGGAGCACAAATGATTACGCCCACGCCAACCACAATCCCGTGGTAAAACTCACCCACAGCGAAAAACTGACTGTCAAGAGCGGCGAATGGTTCCGTCTTGATGCCACAGGCAGTTACGACCCCGACGGCGACAACCTTTCGTATCTTTGGTTTTGTTATCCCGAAGCGGGCACTTACGGCAAGAATCACGATGTTGAAGGCGCAGAAAACATCCGTCACGTCAACGTCCACGCACCAAAAGTTTCCGCACCCTGCACAATCCATTACATCCTCAAAGTCACCGACAAAGGCACTCCGAGGCTGACGAGTTACAAGAGGGTGGTGGTGACGGTGGTGCCGTAAAGAACTATAAAACAGGTTACTATCTTTGCAATAAATAAAATTTAATAACAATGAAAGCAATTCAAATTCAATCACCTGGCAACGTTGCGGTTGTCGATGTGGAAAAACCGGCGGTGAAACCCGACGAGGTGCTGCTGAAACTTGGCTACGTGGGCTTCTGTGGCTCTGACCTTAACACTTATCGCGGTGGCAACACTATGGTAACTTTTCCGCGCATTCCCGGACACGAAATCGGCGCGACTGTTGTTGAAATTGGCAGCGATGTTCCGTCGGGACTTACTGTAGGACAGACTGTTACCGTCAATCCATACACCAACTGCGGACATTGTGCGTCGTGTCGCCGTGGTCGTGTCAATGCCTGCGAAAACAACGAAACGCTCGGCGTTCAGCGCAATGGTGCAATGCAGGAGTTTATCAGCCTTCCGTGGCAGAAAATCATTCCTTGCGGCTCGGTTTCGCTGCGCGATGCGGCTTTGATTGAGCCGATGAGTGTTGGTTTCCACGCCGTTGACCGTGGCCGAGTGACTGATACTGATATAGTTATGGTAATCGGCTGCGGAATGGTGGGGCTGGGTGCTGTGGTGCGTGCCGTGCTGCGCGGCGCGACCGTCATTGCCGCCGACCTTGACGACGAGAAACTTGCATTGGCCCGTCAACTTGGCGCCACTTACACCTACAACACCGCTACCGAATGGAATCTGCCGTCGCCCGACGTTGTGATTGAGGCCGTTGGCGCCGCACCAACCTATCAGTTGGCTGTCAACCGCGTGGCCTTCACGGGGCGCATTGTCTGCATAGGCTATGCCAAAACCGATATCGCCCTGACAACGAGCCTGTTTGTGAAAAAAGAACTCGACATAATGGGGTCGCGCAACGCCAATCCGTCAGATTTTGAGGCTGTTATAAAATATCTTTCGAAACCGGGAGTGCCAATCGAGTCGTTCATTAGTCGCGTAATTGAGCCGAACGATGCCGCTAACGCACTGAAACAGTGGAGCGAAGCCCCTGGTAAAATCTTTAGAATACTTGTGAAATGGAATTGAGAAATCTTGGAAAAACGGGCTTGAAGTTGTCGGCTTTGGGCTTTGGCGCGTCGAGTTTAGGCGGCGTTTTCCACTCGCTCAAAGAGGCCGACGGCATACAGGCGGTGCACACCGCGGTTGAGAACGGAATCAACTTTATCGATGTGTCGCCGTACTACGGGCACCTGAAGGCCGAAACCGTTCTGGGCAAGGCTTTGCGCGAAATTCCCCGCGACCGCTATATTCTTTCGACGAAGGTCGGACGCTACGGCAAAGACGGCGTGAACACGTGGGATTATTCCGCCAAACGCGCCCACGACAGCGTTTTTGAGAGTATGGAACGGCTCGGTGTCGATTATATCGACCTGATTAACGTCCACGATATTGAGTTTCAGGCTGCTCTGCCGGGTGGTCTGCAAAAGATTGTGGACGAGACACTTCCTGCGCTTGTCGAACTTCGAGAGAAGGGCGTTGTGGGGCACGTTGGCATTACCGACCTGCAACTCGAGAACTTGAAATGGGTTGTCGAGCACTCGCCCGAAGGCACAGTTGAGAGCGTTCTTAACTTCTGCCACTATTGCCTTTGCGATGACAAACTTGTTGATTTTCTTAACTTTTTCGAAAGCCGCGGCATAGGTGTCATCAATGCGAGTCCGCTGTCGATGGGCCTTTTGACAATGCGCGGCGCCCCCGACTGGCACCCTGCACCTAAAGCGTTACGCGACGCTTGTGCTGAAGCGGCAAAATATTGCGATTCAATCGGTTATCCTATCGAAAAGCTCGCAATGCAGTACAGCCTTGGCAACAATCGGATAGCTTCGAACCTGTTCTCGACAACCAATCCGCAGAACGTTCTGAAAAATATCGATTTTGTTAACGAACAGGCTGATGCTGAAGTTGTTGCAAAGGTCCGTGAAATCATCGGCGACCAATTCCGCGTAAGCTGGAAAAACTCATAAACACAAAATTTTTACCACTAATACCACAAAAAAATGAAAAATGACAAGCAATCAATTTTGACGAAAAATGGAGTCAGTTACTTGATACCATTCATACTGATTACCTCATGTTTCGCACTTTGGGGCTTTGCCAACGACATCACAAATCCGATGGTGAAAGCCTTTTCGAAAATTTTCCGCATGAGTGTAACCGATGGAGCACTGGTGCAAGTTGCGTTCTACGGAGGGTATTTTGCTATGGCCTTTCCGGCAGCAATGTTTATTCGCAAATTCTCGTACAAGGCAGGTGTGCTTATGGGTTTGGGGCTCTATGCCATAGGTGCATTGCTCTTTTTCCCGGCAAAGATGACAGGGTACTACTATCCGTTCCTAATAGCTTATTTTATACTCACTTGCGGGCTTTCGTTCCTCGAAACAAGTTGTAATCCTTACATTTTGTCGATGGGACCGGAGGAGTCGGCCACACGTCGTCTTAACCTTGCTCAATCGTTCAATCCGATGGGCTCGCTTGTGGGAATGTTCGTGGCGATGAATTTCATTCAGGCGAAACTCAATCCGCTTGATACTGAAGCTCGTGCAACTTTGTCGGATGTCGAATTTGAAGCCGTCCGCGATAGCGACCTGTCAATACTAATCGGTCCGTATCTTATTATCGGACTGGTGATTGCGGCTATTTTCGCGCTTATTTTCTTTGTTAAAATGCCACATGACGGCGACAAATCGCATGACATTCACTTTTTCAAGACTTTACGTCGCATTTTCTCAATTGACTATTATCGCGAAGGCGTGATTGCACAATTCTTCTATGTTGGAGCGCAGATAATGTGCTGGACATTCATAATTCAGTATGGCACAAGGATTTTCATGGAACAAGGCATGACCGAAAAGGCAAGCGAAGTGCTTTCGCAAAGATACAATATTGTGGCAATGGCGATTTTCTGTTGCAGTCGTTTTATCTGCACTTTCTTCCTCAAATACATCAACGCGGGCAAACTTCTTGGTATTCTGGCGACTGTGGCTTGTGGTCTTGTGGCCGGCGTCATTTTCATCGATGGGATAGGAGGTCTGTACTGTTTGGTTGCAATTTCGGCTTGCATGTCGCTTATGTTCCCCACCATTTATGGCATAGCTCTCGACGGTTTGGGCGATGATGCCAAATTTGGTGCAGCCGGACTGATAATGGCAATTTTGGGAGGAAGTGTTTTGCCGCCGCTTCAGGCTTTAATCATAGACCAGCAAACAATTGCGGGACAACCGGCAGTGAACTTGTCGTTTGTTTTGCCACTTATATGCTTTGTAATCATATCGTTATACGGATTCAAAACGTTCAAGCGAGCGCAACAGAAAGGGTAGGCGCATTATTCTAACTTATGGCAAGAAGGGTGATTGTTATTCAGCAATATCGCCCTTTTTCCCATAATAATACCGCCCTTTGCCAACCGACTCTTTCCCGTACTCGATTGCCGTTTGCGGACAGCGATGAAGGCAGCTTAAGCATTGTGTGCAGCAGTCGCCCCAAACAGGGCGGTCGTTTTCCAGCCTGATGTTGTGAGTGGGGCAGTTTTTGACGCAGATGCCGCAACCGATGCATTTGTCTGTATAGTGGAACGGCTTGCTACTCATCTTAAACTTGCAGAAAAGAGGATAGATGATGTGCGATTTCAGGAATTGTTGTCCTTTTTGCAGATAGCATTCGATGGGCGAGTCAGCCTCGATAGCCGCCATTATTTTTTCTAGTGTGGGCACGGCTTCGGTTGTTTTTTTCTGCGCAAGTTCCTCGGGGTCGGCGTCGAAACCAGGGAAAACCACGTAGGTGTTAGGCATCTGCACCGAATAGATGTGGCGGCACTGCCAGTCCTTGCGGTGGAACAGTTTCAGCAACATTTTGTTTGTCAAACCACAGTCGTCGCCGCAAGTCAGAATGCAGTAAGTCAGTTGGTTGCGATAGTTGTCGATTTTCATCAGACTGATGAATTTCCGCACAATCCACGGAATGCCCCACGAGTGAACGGGAAAAACAAAGCCCAGACGCTCGTCTTCCGCAAGGTTGAAAGTCAGACTGTTACCGCTGACTACGGCATCGGCCATATCCACAAGGCGAACATCGGCAAAGCGAGCCGAAATTGTTTGGGCAACCCACATAGAGTTACCCGTTCCCGAAAAATAGCAAATCATCTTGCTTGATAATGAATGGTTTGCGTGTTCGCGGAATCGCTTAAATCATATCAATATTGCGTTCGAGGCAAGTATCGACAATCGATTTGTGAAGCAAGTTGTAGTCTTCGTACGAAACCGACGACAGTTCGAAGACCTTCACTTTGTTTGAGTAGTCGGTTGTAATTCTTATATGTTCGCGTGTTATTTCTATTTTGTCGATGTCGTCCCAAACAAATTTCCGGCGTGGAAAGAACCAGTGTTTTTTGAATTTGATTGAGTTTTCCGACAGGCGGATGTATTTCTTTGCGAAATCGGGCAGATGGCGCATCGAGAATAGCAAACCGCCAATGCCGATGACGATACTGATAACGCTGTTTACGAATCCCGAACTCAACAGGTCGGTGTGGTTTTCATACACGCCCCACGAGCCGGCGGCAATCAGTGCAATGCCGATGACCAGTGTGGTTGTGCGTGTTCGTGGTGATAAACTGCTATGGATGTAGTTTAAATCTACCTTGATAATTTCTTTTGCCATAATTAATTGATTTTATGTCATTTATTTAATTCAATAATTTTATCTCGTGTTATTTTTCCACTTTCTTTAAGGTCCGATAGTTGCCAGTTGCCAGTTTTAGATGCCTGAGGCAGCAACATTGAGCATGTCTCGTTTTTCGACGAAATCGACCATGTAACCCAACTTATCTTATTGGTTTCGCACCAGTTAATCCATGTGTTCCACTCGTCAAGGTCGATTGCGCCGTTGCCATTGGCCTCGCAGCAGGCTGATTCCGAAACGAATATTGGCAGACCTGTTGCCAGTGCGTCGTTGTAGCAGTTGCGCAGGCTGTCTTTGTGGCTGGCGGCGTAGAAGTGCATAGTGTACATTATGTTTTCAACACCTTCTAATGGCTTTGTAGCCACAATGTTAAGGTCTTGGTCCCAGTGCGGACTGCCCACCAGAATCATATTGGGACTGTGGGTCCGAATGGTGTCGATAACCTGAATCGCATAGTCGCGTACGGCTTCCCAGGGTTGGAAGACAGGTTCGTTGTATATTTCCCAAATAATGTTTGGGCAGTCAGTGTATTTTTTTGCCATTGTACCGAAGAATTTTTTCGCTTCGGCTGTATGAATGCCGTGGCTGTGCCAATCAACAATCACGTATATGCCTGATTTTATGGCACCTTCAATCACGTTTTCAGTCAGGCGAACCGATTCGTCGGGGTTATTTAGGTAGCCATTCCGTGGCTCAACGCCCATAGCGGCGCGCACCACCGATATGTGCCAGTCTTTTTTGAGCCACTTAACACTTTCGGCGTTGTAGTATTGCGGCCACCAGTTCGACCAGCCGTAACTCACGCCTCGCAGCACCACAGTGTCACCGTTGGCATTTGTCAGATATTTGCCTTTAACGGTAAGCGGCTGGCAATCAGGTATCTGTGATTGGTTGCTACAACTTGCCAACATGGCGGACATGCCGATGATTGTCAATATTTTGGCCGATACTTTCATTTTTTTGTCGGTGCTTTTTTATTGTCGGCAGCGGGTTTTGCATCGCTTTTCGGTTTCCTGAAAAAGAATAGCCAAACGCCAAGGGCGATGAACGGCAGGCTTAATAGTTGCCCCATATCGAGGAGCATTGCCTCTTCAAATTCTTCCTGAACCTCTTTTCCGAACTCGATGATGAACCGAGACGTGAAAATGAGTATCAGGAACAGTCCGAATATTTTGCCGTTGACAAGGTTGCCGTAATTTTTGTGGTAATACCATAGCACAATGCCAAATATTATCAGGTAGCAAATGGCCTCATAGAGTTGCGACGGATGTCGCGGAAGAGTGTCAACCCGTTGAAATACAATACCCCAGTCGCTTCCCGTAGGGCGGCCTACAATTTCGGAATTCATAAAGTTGCCGAACCTGATGAACACGCCAACAAGCGGAACTGGCATTACCAAACGGTCGGCCATCCAAAGGTAATCAACTTTATAGTGGCGGCAGAACAAGTAGAGAGCAATCAATATTCCTATAGCTCCACCGTGGCTTGCAAGTCCTTGATATCCAATAAATTTCCAGCCATTGGCGGTCTCTTTTATAGGAAACAGCATTTCGGCAATATGGTGGATGTAGTAACCTGGCTCGTAGAACAGGCAATGGCCAATCCGCGCGCCTATAATCAGTCCTATGATTATGAACCAAGTGAACTTGTCGATGAACTCGCGCGGCTTGCCCTCACGCATTACCAACTTGTTGATAATGAAGTAGGCAGCCACCAATCCGGCTACGTATAAAATCGAGTAGTAGCGGAAACTGACGCTTCCAATGGTGAACCAAACGGGGTCAGGATTCCACAGTATTGATAGTAAGTTCATGTTATAAATTCAGTTTGTTTTTGATGTCGGTCGGTACAGCATCTTTGTGAATAGTGATATTCAGCGTTTTATATCTGAAAAAAGCCTCCGACATGTAGATGAAGCCATTGCGCGACATATCTTCGCCCCACGAGTTTTTCACTTTCAAATATCGAGAGCCGTTTTTGTCTGTCAGATAGCCGGTTATGTGCATGCAATGGTCATCGGTGGTCTCGTAGTTGTCAAACGCTATTTGTCTGATTTCAGGAGTTATGGCAATCTCTTTTGTTATACCGTCGTTGTCATTGGCTTCATTGTCGTCATCATTATCCGATTGGTTCAGCCGTTCGCGGTCGGTGCCGGACAGGTCGGTTTGCAATGTGTCTGGTTCTGGTACAACAAGCAGATAATCATCAATATAGTCTTCGCTGAAATCGCCGCTCCAAAGCACTGTGAAGCCTTTTTCAAGCGAGTAGAATATGAGTTCAGTCAACTCGTCGATTGTCACATTGTAATAATGGCAATAGTCCCAATTGTCGGGTGATTCAAGTATAAAATCCTTATATAGAGGATGATGTGAGAATGACGAGAAGTTGATGTAGTCGCTTGGGTTGAAACCTAAAAAATCGCGGAATTCGATAGGAGTGAAGGTCTGTCCGTTGTAGTCGAATTTGGCTGGCAGCGTTCCAAGATGACTGTTCAGAATGGCATCTATTCCAGCCGCCCATGCGTTTGTCAGCGGTTTGTTCGACGATGATACAATAGAGTTTATGTAAGTGCTGATGTTTTTGTCAAGTTCCCAGTATTCAGGGAGTTCGCATCCATAATCGGCTTCAAGCATAATGCCGCAGTCGTCTATTCGGTTCATGACATTGAAGGCTTCGGCGCCCGAACTGAAATCTTTTTTCCCATTCCAGCGCACATAATCAATGGCTTGCAAATAGTAGTCGCGATTGATGAAAAATTTCTCTGACAGGTCGAATTCGCCTTTGCCCAGCCTTATCAGTTCCGATTCAACATACGATGTGGCGGCATATGCCCAGCATGTTTCTGACTTGTACTGGTCTTTGACGGGTGTCGCTTTGAGGTCAACTTTCAACTCAAAACCATATATTGAGTCAATATCGGCTTGGGCGCAGGCGTTTCCAGCGTGGGCCAATACCGATGCTAATAATATAGTTCTGAATGATAAGTTGCTCATATTCGGATGATTACTTGATATTCAGTTTTTTCTTTAAATCTTTCGGAACGGCGTCTTTGTGGATAAGCACTGTCAGAGTCTTGTAGCGGTAGAAATTCTCCGACATGTAGATGTAGCCGTTGTACGGATTTGTGGTGTTCCACGAGTTTTTCACTTTGAAGTAGCGAGTGCCGTTTCTGTCTGTCAGATAACCGGTTATGTGCATTCCGTGGTCATCGGTTGTCTCGCGGTTGTCGAACGATGCTTGGCGTTTTTCGGGAGTTATGTTTTCTTCGCGAACCAGTTTCTTGAAAAGATTTGGGTGCGGGTTGCTGCTCAAATCGACCTGATTCAGTTGCTCGCGGTCGGTTCCTTTCAGGTCTTCTTCGGTTTCGTCGGCAGGAACAATTGCTATGCCGTTTTTCCACGAGAATCCAAGTTCAGTGACATCGCCGCCCCAAAGCACGGTGTAGCCTTTGTCAAGGGCATAAAAGGCAAGGTCGGTCAGTTCGTCAAGCGACACATTGTAGACATCTCCAAGCTCCCAGTTGTCCTCAACTTCCATAACAAATCTTGAGTACAGCGGGTGGTGGGTCAATGACGAGAATTCAACATAGTCGTCGGGATTGATGCCTAACTTGTCGCGGAATTGCTGCGGAGTGTATTTTTTGCCGTCATATTCAAATTCTTCAGGAATCTCGCCAAGGTAGGCCGCCATAATTCCGTCAAACCCTGCCAACCATGCTGTCGACAGCTTGCCGTTCGGATTGGTGATAATGGCGTTGATGTAGGCTTTCAGGGCAGCGTCCATTTCTTTGTTCATGTGTTTCTCGGTGCCATAGTTGAGACCGGCGTAAACGCTTTGCGGCATAAGTCCGTATTCGCGGACGCGGTTGAACACATTGCAGCCTTCTGAGCCTGAGCTGAAACTTTTGGCTCCGTTCCAGCGCACATAATCAATGGCGCGGACATGGTAGTCGCGGTTCACGATATACATCTCCGACAGGTCGAACTCGCCTTTGCCCATTCGCAAGAGCTCCGACTCAATAAACGATATGCCCGAAAACGACCAGCAAGTGCCTGATTTATATTGGTCTTTAACCGATGTCGCTTTCAAATCAACTTTCGATTTGAATCCGTAAATCGAATCGATTTTATTGCTTTCCTGTGCAAATACCTGGATAGCACCAAGCAATAGTATTGCGCTTATTTTTAGTTTTTTACACATAACAATTTTAGTTTTCGTTTTTGATGATTTGCAAATTGTCATATTTGTTTTTCGAGTTTTCTTTCGCTTTCTTTTGCTCCAAGGCATCCATTGCCTTCACACACATAATGCCAAGATTTTTCATATCCTTGTTATGGCTGATATGTGTTTCAGGGAAGGGTTTCTTCCTGAATATCAAGTTGAAGGAAAGCCCAATCAAAGCTATTCCAACAAGTATCAATGTCAATATTAATGTGGCAAACATAACTTTAAGGCTTAAAAATGTTTCTTGGAATCAGGAATGCTATCAAGCGTTTCATGATAGACGGTTTTGAATGGTGCGATGTGGTATAGTAGCCGTCGCCGTAACCATTACCATAGCCGTATCCGTCGCCGTAACCGTAACCATAGCCGTATCCGTAGCCATAACCGTAACCATAGCCGTACCCGTAGCCATAACGGTGTCCGTAGCTATAGCCGTAGCCATATCTGCCGCTAATGTCGGCATCGTTCAGCAGTATGTTGTAGTCTGGCACATTCTTATTCTTATTCAAATCATTAATTATGTCGATTGAGCTCATGTAGGTATAGCCTTGGCGCATGACAAAAATATTTGTGTCGGCGTATTTTGCCAGCAACATGGCGTCGGCCACTAAGGCGATAGGCGGAGTATCAACAATAATGTAATCGAATTTTTCCTTCACTTCTTCAAACAGCGTTGCCAAAGCCTCTGATTCAATCAATTGTGCAGGGTTTGGCGGAATGGGGCCAGGCAGGGCAATCCACAAATTGTCGTATTTGGTTTTTGTGATTACTTCGTCAAGCGAGTTTTTGCCAATCAGATAGGTTGACATTCCAATGGTGTTATCCATTTTGAATATCTTGTGAATCTGAGGTTTGCGCAAGTCGAGACCAATCAGCAGCGTCTTTTTGTTGGTCATTGCCAAAACAGCAGCCAAGTTGCTGGTGCAGAACGATTTGCCCTCGCCGCTGAATGTTGATGTCACAACAATCGTCTTCGATGCCTTGTTTGGCACAAGATACTGCACATTGGTTTTTATTGTGCGGAACGATTCCGATATGATTGAACGCGGATTGTCGAAGATTACTAAATCGTTGTCGTCCGGATTATGCCCAATGATGCCGATAATCGGCGTGTTGCTGCGGCTTTCAATGTCTTCGCGGCTTCTGATTTTGTTGTTGAAGAAGTTGACGAGAATTATTATGGCGATAGGGATAGCCATGCCTAACATCAATGCAACCAGATAGTTGAAACTTGTTTTTGGTTTTATTCTCGCAGCCATGTCTGGGCGTGCATAGTCAAGCACCTGTGCGTCTGGAGTGTTTGATGCGCGTTTCAGTCCGGCTTCGGCTCGTTTTTCAAGCAAGTAGGTGTAAATCTTGTCGTTGACGTTGAACATGCGGTTGATGTTCATCAGCTTACGTTCGTTCGAAGGCAGTTTTTCAATCTGCAGGCTGATGTCGGCAATGCGTTCGTCAATGTCTTTTATGGCTATATTGTTGGTTTTCGACAAATTAACCACGTTTTCCGAAATCAGCAGTTTCAAGGCGTCAATCTGCGATTCAATCAGGTCAAGTTTCGGGTTCGACTTCACCGACTGCGATTTCAGCGCCATTTGCTCTTGATTCAATGTGTTGAGCTGCATGATGAAGTTTATCAGCAGTTGGTCGCGAATGCCAACGGCAGTCGGCACAATCACAGTCTGTGTGGTTTGTTTATCTTTCAGATAATCAGTGATATAGTCATAGTATTTTTGTTCAACAAGCAATTCTGCCTTTTGCGTGTTCAGCTCCTCATATTGCTTGTACAGCAGTTGGCCTTCTTGTGTGATGTTGATAATCATGTTTTTGGAGCGGAAGTCCTGCAAGTGACTGCCGGTAATGTCGAGCGAGTCCATAACCGATTCAATTTGCTCGTCGATGAAGGCTATGGTGCTGGCAACCACATTGTTTTTGTTGTCGAGTCCGTAGCGGATGTAAACCTCGGTCAGCTTGTTCAGATAGTCGCATACCTCGTCGGGCATAAAGCCTGTGGCGGTGATAATCAGTATGGTGCTTTTCTTGTCCGATTGTTCAACCGACACTCCGTTGCGGTATTTGTTCACTAGCGCGCTGTGGCTGTTGATTGTGACATCATATTCGCCGGGCGTCTCGTCGTGGAAACGTTCGGGGTTGCGAATCAGTACTTTAAATTTGAAAACATCATTCTCAAAAGTGTCACCGAAGCTCATCACAGTATCAACTTCATGCAACTCTTTCTCGACCATGTATTCAAAATTCAAACGGTATTTATCCTCTGATAAAATCCTGATATTCATCGGGAGACCATAACCCTGCGCGTGTGTTGAGTCGATAATCAGGTTCAACTGGTCGGGCAGGTATTTTTGGAATGTATGGATGCGCCCGTGGCGGTGATAGCTGACGCCGAAATCCAGCTCCGAAAGTACCACATCGTTAATCAGATACGATTTCAGGATACCAATCTGGTTTTGAATATTGACGCCGGTGTTGAGCGTGTTCAGAGTCTGAATAACATCGGTTGAATTGGTGCGGATGCTTCTTTTGTTATCCTCCTCATTCACCAATATTGTTGAACTAACTCTGTAAACCGGTGTCGTATAGCGGTTTACCAAATAAGCAACGCACAGGCTCAAAAAGCACGAAATGACAAACCAATGCCAGTTGGCAAGGCCAATCATCAGGTATCGCTTGATGTCGGCGTTGTTGTCTTCTTGCTGTTTTATGTTGTTTTGCTTGCTATCCATAGTGCTTATTTTTTCAGATAACTGATATACAGAATAAGAGTGGCGGTAACCGACAGCGACGACAGAATCACGCTAAGTAGCGGCGAGTTGGCCGCAACAGTTTTCGAACGAGTCGGTTTTACATAGACGACATCGTTCGGTTTGAGCCAGAAGTACGGGTTGGCCACAAAGTCGGAACGCAACAGGTTAAGTGTTTCTGCCTTAGTGTTTTCTGCCTCTTTCCGAAGAATTATCACATGTTGGCGGTCGGCATTGGGGGTGCAGTCGCCAGCCATGCCCAAGGCATCGAACAGGTTCACCTCGCGCTGCGTGAACGTGTAGGTTCCTGGACGTGCAACCTCGCCAAGCACTGTAATGTCGTAGTTGAGCAATCTGACTACAACCACAACATTTGCGATATATTCGTCTATCTTACTTTGAATTAAGTCTCTAGCTTCGTTCAGCGTCTGTCCGGCTACTTTCACATCTCCAATCATCGGGAATTTAATATTGCCCTCAGGGTCAATCATATAGCCTTGAAGTGCAAGAAATTCGCGCGTTGAGCCGCCAACACGGTCGTCGCGGTAATAGATGCCCAAATCGCTGATGTTGGCGCCTATTAGATTGATATACAAGTTGTCGCCGGTGCGCAGAACAATCTCTTGATTCTTCGATGTCGAAATGGTGTCCGACGTGTTCTCGTACTTGTCCTGAATGTAAACGAGGTTTTTGTATTTTACGCAACATCCTGATAGAAAGATTGTTGCTGTTACTATTGTCGCAAATATTATTATTCGTCGCACGTCTTTAAAATTCTATAGTCAAGCTACAAATATACATTTCTTTCGATTATGTATGAACTTAAAACGTGCTTATTTGCTTGTTTTTTTTGCAATTGTGCGCAATTATTTTCGCTGGTGGAGGTCAGCTTTGCGTTTGGCTTTCGGAAAAAATGATGTTATTGACCGCACCGACTATTTTTTTCGATTCTTTATGAATGTATCTGTGTCGTTTTACTCCAGAAATCCATTGGATTCCTTTGGCGGTGTTGCACAGAAAAATCTCATCCATTTCGTTTAAATCTTCCGGCATTATAAAAGCTTCGCTATCAATTTTATAGCCGATGCTAGATGCTGCGTCAAGAACAATTTTACGCATTACATCGTTGCGGACGCCAAGTTCAAGCGGAGGAGTCAGCATTTTCCCTTTTTGTATGGCGAATATCGCTGAATCTGTTGCACTTACAATAAAACCTTGGTCGGTAATAAGCAGCATATCATCAAGACCTTTTTGAATGGCGGAGACCTTTGCCATTGCATTTATCAGTTGGCAGTGCTGGTCAAGTTGGTTCGGTCGGTGCGTGGTGATGTATGCCTCGTTGTATATATCAGTGAATAAGCCTTTTGTGTTATCCTCATATGGACCAGTGCCAGCATATTGGCTGGTCATTATTATTTCGGTTTGGTTCGATGCTATGTTGCGCATTATTGTCAGCCTGACATTGGCGGCTTGAAAGAGTTTGTTGCGTGTCAGGATGCCGTTTGCTTGCGATTTGATGAAATCGGGAGTGAAGTAGGGCGGCAAAGCAAATTTGAGCAGTTCGGCATTCTGTTTCAATAATTTATAATGCTCATCTACCAATAATGGCATGGCGGCGTTTGCGCGGATGTCTTCGGTCAGTATGCACCCCTGATTTTGTAAATCCCAGGGCTTGATACTCAATTTTGCATCTTCTTCTTTTATAAAGAATTGATTTGCTGAAATGTACATCCTGCAAAATACTTAAGGAATCAGTTTTTCAATGAACCGGCCAATCAAATCGGGCCTGAAAATCAGCGGATAGACGAGTCCGTAAACAGCGCCGTAGAAGTGCGCGTCGTGTGCCACGTTGTCCATTCCGCGCTTGCCCATATAGTAAGAGTAGGCAAGGTAGAGCACGCCGAAAAGCACGCCCGGAATGGGTATCACACCGAAAAATAGAATCTTGTTCAACGGGTCGAAAAGGATGCAAGCAAACGTCACAGCAGCCACGCCGCCCGATGCGCCTATCGCGCTATAATTATAGTTATCGCGTTGTTTTACAAGCGAGTACAGACAAGAAACTATTATTCCGCCGAAATAAAGTCCAAGAAACAGTAGTGTGGCGTTCTGCGCGAAAAGCATCTGAAAATAATAGATTGCCACGTCGGCAAACGAATAGAAAACCAACATATTGACAATCAGATGCATCCAGTCGGCGTGCAGAAAGGCGTGAGTCACAAGCCTATACCACTGGTTGCGGTGGATAATCTGATAGGGATTGAAATCGTACTTGAACAGCAGTTCCTGCCTTTGGAATGCCACATACGATACAAGAAATGTTACTGCAATTATTAGCAGAGTCATTGGTTATCAGCCTTTTGGACAAAACTCAAATGGAATGCTCAAAATGGATGCGAAATCGAGCCCTAAACGAAGCATATCCTCGTCAATTTTCTCGTAACTCCATTCAATCGACAGATTGCGTCCCGACTTGTAGAGTTTGTCGAGTTGTGTCATAATCTCGAAAACCAAATGGTGCGACGCAGAACTCAAGTACTTGAAGAAGAACTTGCACTGGCAGTTGTTCAACGCACAATCGGGCGCCTTAATCCACTCAATTATAGGAGTGTAGGTTGTCAATGCGTTTTCGGGCGTAGAACTTCCGCTGATGATGAAAATTGACAAGTCAGAGTCAATCATCACCTCAGGAGTGTCATCTGTACTATCAAATTTCAAGTAGTTCAAGCGTTCTTATTTTAGTTTCGACAAAATCGTTGTGTAAATATCGTAATTTTCTAAACCAAAAAGCACGAAGGTCACATTTTTTATAGATGGCATTTCGTTAAGACACTCTACGACTTGATTTATAGCAATTTGTGCGGCTTCTTTTTTCGGATATCCGTAAACGCCTGTGCTGATGGCGGGGAAAGCGATAGTTTGAACACCATTTGCAACTGCCACTTCCATTGATTTCCGATAGCAGTTTGCAAGTTTTTCTGGCTCGCCGTTGTTGCCGCCGCGCCAAATGGGGCCGACGGTGTGAATCACGTGTCGTGCTGGCAGATTGTAGCCGCTGGTAATCTTCGCATCGCCTGTTTCACAACCATTTAGCGTAATGCATTCGTCGAGCAGTTTCGGTCCTGCAGCGCGATGAATTGCACCGTCAACGCCGCCACCGCCCAAAAGCGAGTTGTTGGCCGCGTTCACAATGGCATCTACATCGAGTTTTGTGATGTCGCCTTCGATTACGCTAATCCGCTCTTTTGCAGACATTTTCTATCTGATTTTTGCGCCGATTTCAGTATCGAGCGATTTCATAATCTGTTCCATAATACGGTCTATCTGTTTGTCGTTGAGAGTTTTCTCTTCGTCTTGCAGAATGATGCTGATGGCGTACGATTTTTTGCCGTCGGCAATCTTGTCGCCCTCATACACATCGAACAGCGAAACGCTCTTGATGAGTCGTTTTTCGGTTTTCACAACCACTTTCTTGATGGCGTCGAACGTTACGCCCTTGTCGATAAGCAATGACAAGTCGCGGCGAACTTCGGGGTATTTCGAGATGTCGCTGAACGTTACCTTGTGGTTTCTGATGGCTTTCATCAGCACGGTCCACTCAAGTTCGGCGAAATACACATCTGCCTTAATATCAAACTCTTTGCGAATTTTCTTCGACACAATTCCGATTGTGGCAATTGGCTTGTTAGCGTAAATGAGTCGCAAGCCTTCGCTGTAGATTGAGTTCGAGAATGTTTCCTGGCTCACTTTTGCCAAATCGATGCCCAAACGGCTGATAATCTGTTCGGTTGCGCTCTTAACGCCGTAGAAACTTGCCGGTTTCTGTTTGGCTGTCCACGACTCGCTTGTGGCGAATCCTGTAGCCAAAAGGCCGAGTTTTTCGGTCTCGCTGTAGGCGTCGTGCGGATTTTCGCTCTTCGATTCGGGGTTGAAATAGTAGCAGTTGCCAAACTCAAACAGTTGTAAATCACTATTCTGGCGGTTACTGTTGAACGATACGGTTTCCATTGCGCCGTAGAGCAGCGTCTGACGCATCACGTTCAGTTCCTGGCTCAACGGGTTCAGAATGCGAACCGAATTCGCATCGCTGAAAGCATCGTTTTCGGCATAATATGCGCTCTTTGTCAACGAGTTGCACATAATCTCGTTGTAGCCGGCGCCGGTCAGGGCGTTGGCAATCAGGTTGCGCATTTTGTTCACATCGGGTTTCGGCTCATACGACAATGTCGAGTTGACGTTGTCGCTGATTTTCACCGTGTTATATCCGTAAATGCGAAGAATGTCCTCAATCACATCGGCTTCGCGCTGAACATCGACGCGGTAGGGCGGCATCAGAATCTGCAGTTGCTCGTCGGTTTCCGAAACAATCTCAGCCTCGAGCCCCTTAATAACTTTCTTGACGAAATCTTTCGGAATCGATTCGCCTATCAGTCTGTTAATCTGCGAGTAACGCACCGTAATCTCGAACGGTTTCACAGGAACGGGGTAGATGTCGGTGATTTCCGAACTGATTTGTCCGCCGGCGGTTTCCTGAATGAGCAGGGCTGCGCGTTTCAGTGCCGTGATGGTGTTGTTCGGGTCTACGCCGCGTTCGAACAGGAACGACGCCTCGGTGTGAAGGTCGTGGCGGCGTGCTGTTTTGCGGATGTATGTTGGGTTGAAGCAGGCGCTCTCGATGAACACCGATGTGGTGCTGTCGCTGATGCCCGATTTCAGTCCGCCGAACACTCCGGCAATGCACATTGGCTCGTTGGCGTTGCAAATCATCAGGTCTTTGGCGTCGAGTGAGCGCTCAACACCGTCGAGCGTGGTGAATTTGGTTCCGGCAGGCATTGTCTTCACAATCACTTTGTTACCATCGATTTTGTCGGCATCGAAGGTGTGAAGCGGCTGACCGAACTCGTGCAGAATGAAGTTCGAAACATCGACAACATTGTTTATCGGGTTCAGACCCACCGATTTAAGACGTTTTTGCAGCCATTCGGGCGACGGTGCAATCTTGATGCCCGTAATCGTGACGCCTGCGTAGCGGCAGCAGCCTTCGCTCTCGGCAATCTCGATGCTGAACGGGCGGCTGTTGTTGTCAACCTTGAACGCGCTAACGTCAGGAATGGTGTATTTTGTTGGTTTGTCGATACTTAAAGCCAACGCAAGGTCGCGGGCAACGCCAATGTGCGATGCGGCATCGATGCGGTTTGGTGTAATATCGACTTCGATAATTGTATCATCTTCAATGTTATAGTATTCGGCGGCGGGTGTGCCCACTTTCACGTTGTCGGGCAGTACAATAATGCCGTCGTGCGATGTGCCAACGCCAATCTCGTCTTCGGCGCAAATCATACCGAACGACTCTTGTCCGCGAATCTTCGATTTCTTGATTACGAACTCCTTGTCACCGTCGTAAAGCACTGTGCCAATGGTAGCTACAATCACTTTCTGTCCTGCGGCAACATTCGGCGCGCCGCATACAATTGTCAGCAGTTCGCCTGTGCCAACGTCAACGGTTGTGATGTGCAAGTGGTCGGAATCGGGGTGGTCGATGCAGGTTTTCACCTCACCAATCACAAGACCTTTGAGTCCGCCTTTAACTGATTGATATTCACTTATACTGTCAACTTCAAGACCGATGCTTGTGAGTTTTTCGGCCACTTCCTGCGCCGTCAGGTCAGTGGCAATGTATTGCTTAAGCCAATTGTATGAAATGTTCATTTGTCGAGATTTTTTACGAACCGCAAAGTTACCTTTTTTCGGGTTATATGCAATTTGAAAATTTGGGGTGGTTCCGGTGAAAAAAAATCCAGACTGTCTGGGCGGTCAGTCAATAAGGTTCCCTTTTTTATAGGTGACGGTTAATCTTTTTCATTCTAAAAAAGTATTTTTTACTTTTATTTTCCTATATTTGGCAAACAAAAACTTAAAACACGACTGTATGAACCGCTTGTTTACCACTGCAACTCTTTTGGCGACAGCCATTTGCGCATCGGCGCAACAGAATCCGATTATCAAAACAGTCTTCACGCCCGACCCCGCGCCTTACGTGCACGGCGACACGGTCTATCTGTTTGTGGACCACGACGAAGACGACGCCACATATTTCAAAATGAAGGACTGGCTGCTGTTCAGCACCACCGATATGGTGAACTGGACCTATCTGGGCACACCCGTATCGACTGAAACATTCAGTTGGGCGGCTCACGGCGACCGCGCTTGGGCATCGCAAGCGGTTGAGCGCAACGGCAAATGGTACTGGTACGTCTGCTGCAACACCAACAAGGGCGAGGATGCTCTGGCGGTGGCTGTGGCCGACAATCCGCAAGGGCCATACACCGACGCCATCGGCAAGCCGCTTGCCATCGGGTGCTCGTTCATCGACCCATCGGTATTCATTGACGACGACGGCAGCGCCTACCTGATTTGGGGCAACAAGGGCTGCTGGTATGGCCGTCTGAACGACGATATGGTCTCGTTTGCTGACGGTTACAAAGAGATTCCCGGCTTTACCGACCCGGCTTGCTTCGGTCCCGAATCGAAAAAAATGAACTGGTGCAAGGGCAAGGAAGAAATGATGACCGGCTACGAGGAAGGCCCGTGGCTTATGAAACGCAACGGCACTTACTATCTGTCGTACCCCGCCGGCGGTGTGCCCGAACATATGGCCTACTCAACCGCAACATCGATTGACGGCCCGTGGACCTACCGCGGACGCATTATGGACGAGGCCGAAAACAGTTTCACCATCCACGGCGGCAACATCGAGTTCAAGGGGCACAACTATATGTTCTACCACAACGGCGCTCTGCCTAACGGCGGCGGATTCAAACGCGCCACCTGCATTGAGGAATTCGAGTTTCAAGCCGACGGCTCGATACCGTTCATTCCGTTCACCAAAACGGGCGTGAAGCCCACCGGAACGCTCAATCCGTATGCCGTGACGCAGGCCGAAACAATGTCGGACTCGTGGGGCGTGAAGGTTGACCGAAGGGCTGGGAAGCGCCATTTTGTGACGTCAATCCACAACGGCGACTGGATTAAGTTGAGCAATGTCGATTTTGGCGACCGTCAGCCGCAACTTGCTACGGTTGAGGTGCTTAACTGTCAGAATCCTGGCGTAATCGAGTTTTATGTCGATAACATTGGCGGACGGCCTGTGGCACAAGTCAAAGTCGGGCCCGAAAATGCTGTCTTCCACGGAAATATCACTGGCAAGGTGAGCGGCATCCACGACCTTTATCTGCTCTTCCGTGGCGGTGACAAGGAACTCTTCGATTTCGATTGGTGGAAATTCAATGTCAGTGTAAATCAGCCAATTATACAAACCAAATACACTGCCGACCCTGCACCGTACGTTCACGGAGACACCATCTATCTTTACACAACTCACGATGAGGACACGGCCAACGGATTCCAAATGTTTGATTGGCTGCTATATACATCGACCGATATGGTGAACTGGACCGACCACGGCGCGGTGGCTTCGCTCGACGATTTCAAGTACTACGACGGCAAGAACGGTGCGTGGGCCGAA
>JAFYYJ010000063.1 GCA_017557605.1 Salinivirgaceae bacterium | reverse complement strand
GCCGATGTGGTGATTACGGAGATTGGCGGCACCATTGGCGACATTGAGTCGGAGGCTTTTCTCGAGGCTCTGCGTCAGGTGAAACTCGAAAACCACCCCAACGACACGCTCTTCATTCACACCACGTTGGTTCCCGCGCTTTTCGGGTCTAACGAATTGAAAACCAAACCAACACAGCACTCTGTGATTGAACTGCGCGGCAAGGGTATCCAACCCGATATTATTGTCTGCCGCACACCCGTTATGCTCGACGCCGATGTGCGCCGCAAAATCGGTCTTTTCTGCTCTGTGCCGGCCGATTGCGTCATTTCGAGCGCCGATGTCGATATCATTTATCAGATTCCGCAGCTCTACCATAAACAGAAAATCGATTCGCTGATAATGAAGCGGTTACAATTGCCGCGCGGCAAGTTCGACATTAAGTTTTGGACCGATATGGTGCGCACCGTCAGCCACCTGAAACACGATTTGCACGTTGCTTTGGTGGGCAAATACACCAACTTGCAGGATGCTTATATCAGTGTGGCAGAGTCACTTAAACACGCCGGATACAAATTTGGTGCAAAAGTCCACGTCGATTATATCGACAGCGAAACACTTGAGCCTTTGACTGATGCCGAAGTGGCCGAACGTCTGTCTGGTTTTGCCGGAATCGTGGTTCCGGGCGGCTTCGGACAACGCGGCATTGAGGGTATGGTGAAGGCCTGCCGCTACGCCCGCGAGAACAACAAGCCTTACTTGGGACTATGCCTTGGAATGCAGATTGCCACCATTGAGTTTGCACGCAATGTTGCGGGACTTGCCGGAGCAACGTCAACCGAATTTGACCCGGCCACACCGCAGCCTGTCATTTGCCTGATGGAGGAACAGAAGGGCGTTGTGAATATGGGCGGAACGCTGCGTCTTGGCAACTACGATTGCGATATTGTTGCCGGTACGCTCACCGCAAAAGCCTACAATGCCGAACACATTGTTGAGCGCCACCGTCACCGTTACGAGTTCAACAACAGCTACCGCGAGGCCATTGAGAAAGCCGGACTGGTTGTGTCGGGTGTCAATCGCAAGCTCAATCTTGTTGAGATTGTTGAGAATCCGGCTTGCCGCTTCTTTGTGGCCTGCCAATTCCACCCCGAATTCAAAAGCCGCCCAACCAAACCGCACGCGCTGTTTGTGGGGTTTGTGGAGAGTTGCCTCAAATAGTGACAGAAACAATAATCAGTAAATGAAAAAGGCGGTTTTTAACCGCCTTTTTTTGTTGAGGTGAAGCAAAATCGAGCCCCACTTATCTACTTGCCAACTTGTTTTCCAAATCCTTAACCCGTTCTTCGCTCTTGCGCAGCTGTTGTTCCATCTCGCGCACCGATGTGAGGTCGAACGAGACGCCAAGGATGTTCGGGTTGTGCGTTATGTCGTTGATGAACGGCACTTTGATAGTTTGTAGCACGCGTCGAGTGCCGTCGGGTAGCGAGATGGTCTGCTCGGGCAGTTTTATCATCTGGCGCTGTTCCAGCACTTTAGTGTCACTTTCGTGAATGGCGTTCAGCTCGTCAATATCGTTGACAAGTTCGTCGTCGGAGTGGCCGAGCAGACTGTCAACGGGCATATTGTAGAGTTTGCCTTCTTCTTGATTTGCAACAATATACTGACGGTGGATATTCTTGACAAAAATCAGGTAGGGCACAAGGTCGATGATGCGGCGCATAAGGTTTTCGCTCTCTTCCAGTTCGTGTTGCTTGGTTTCCATCTCTTCCTGTTGCGCCCGTAGCCAAAATTGATGCAATGGCAAGTGCCGTTTGCAACCGTTTTACATATAAATATGTATAGTTTTTAGTTTTTAACATTTCTTTATTCTATAATTATAATTCGCGACAAAATTAGTTTGATTAGTTTTAATTCAAAAGCATAATCGATGATATTTTGTTTGATTATTATATATATGTGTGATTTTCCTTTTCGGTATAACTGTTATCGCACATTTCTTGGACCTTTCTTATAAAATCACTTTTTCTGCAATTAACCCCTCAAAAATGCGTTAGTATTTCTAAAAATTGCAAAAATTCCGCAAGACCACCCCAAAATTTGCCATTTATATCCCAAGAAACGGTCAATAAATCGCAAAAACGCCAATTTTTCGAAAAAATCCCGATTTCGATTTGTTATTGAAAACGTTTTCGAAATGTGGTCGGTTTTAATAAAAATCAAATTTAAGTGGCTAAAAATTATAATATGTAAGCAAAATAGATAAAAACGAAATAAATAGAAAATAAATATCGAAAAATACTTGCAGATTTAAAAACGGCTGTATATTTGTCGTGTCGAAAGACAAGAGAAAAATGAAACAGTTTATGAACGATTAAAAAACAATTGAGATGAAAAAGTCAATGGAAAACGGCTTCAATCTGAATCGGAATTTGCAGAAGGGTTCCTACCGGAACTCAAAACAGAATCAGAATGAATATTGCACGGGCCCAACCAGCCGGGCCGGAGGCAAAACAGATAGTGAATTGAAAAATTAAAGGCTGGCTTCGGTGAAACCAGCCTTTTTTGATGTCGCGCTGCAACGCAAACATCAACATTTATAAACCTTATAAACTAAACAAAGAAAATGAAAACAATTGAGAAAACAATGCTTGTAATTGGCCTGGTGGCAATGGCGGGCAACCTTTACGCCGAGGGAGAAGGCGAAAGCAAATTTGAGGCGTCGGTAGGTGCCGATGTGGTTAGTTCTTATATCTGGCGCGGCGCCAAACTCGACGGAGCGGCCATACAACCATCACTTTCAGTGGGTTACGGCGGGTTAAGTCTTGGTGCGTGGGGCTCGGCCAGCATCGTGGGCAGCGACTACAAGGAAATCGACTTCACGCTGTCGTACGCTGTTGGAGGCTTCTCGGCCATGGTAACCGACTACTGGTGCGCATCGGACGATGTTGATTATTTCGACTACACCGACACAACGCCACACACGCTCGAGCTGGGCCTGACATACGATTTCGGGTTCCTTTCGATTGGTTGGTACACCAACGTATGGGGCGCTATGGGAGCCAAAGAGAATGGCGACGACGCTTACTCGTCATACCTTGAAGTTGCCGCACCGTTCAAATTCGGCGGTTTGGATTGGGAAGCCGGTGTGGGCGTAACGCCTTGGGAAACTGACTATTACGGCGCCGAGGGATTCGCCCTTGTCAGCGTCAGCCTGTCGGCAACCAAAGAGATTGAGTTTGAGAAGTTTACGCTACCCGTATTTACTCAACTCACCGCCAACCCGACCGACAAGAAACTGTTTATGACAGTAGGTATATCCTTTTAAAGTGTAGAGGGGAGTGGGGAGAGTTTAGCGGGAAGGTTATCGAAAAACTAAACTCTAAACTCTCACCACTTACCAATTAAATAGTTAATAATTAAATTTTTACGGCAATGAAAAAGATTGAAGCGATTATTCGCAAAACGAAATTCGACGATGTGAAGGAGGCTCTATTTGCCGCCGACATCAACTGGTTCTCTTATACGGAGGTGAAAGCCATTGGGCAGGACCGTGAGGACCGTATCTACCGTGGTGTGATGTACAGCACCGACATCATCTCGCGAATCGAGATAACCATTATCTGCCGCGACCAGTTTGTTCAGCCCGCCATCGACGCCATTATGAGCGTGGCGCGCACAGGCGAGATTGGCGACGGTCGCATATTCGTCAGCCCGGTCGACGATACCTGGTCAATCCGTACTGGCGAGCACGGCGACACTGTTCTGGCGGACAAGAAGTAATTGACAGTAAATAACAGTTAACAATTAATAATTAACAATTTAGACTGAAAGGCGAGGGGCAAAAGGTATAAGTAAAGAGTCGGTTGTCCGTTGTCGGAAGTCTGAAGTCAAAAAAAATAAGAAAATGGAGACAATAGTTACAGATAGCATATCAGTAATAGCCGGGGCGGTGGCGCCGGCTGCCGAGGCTGCTGCCGAGAGTGGCATCAGCGCGGTTGATACAATTTGGGTGTTGCTTGCGGCAATGCTGGTGTTCTTTATGCAGCCGGGCTTCGCGTTGGTCGAGGCTGGCCTGACACGCGCCAAAAACACAGCCAACATCCTTATGAAGAACTTTATGGACTTCTCGGTGGGTTCGGTTTTGTACTGGATTCTGGGATTCTCTGTAATGTTCGGCGCTGGCTCGTTCCTGGGCTGGGGCGGTTTCGGAATAGGCGGGGTTGAGAACCCTTGCGGAAACCTGCCGAAAGAGTGCTATTTCATCTTCCAAACGGTGTTCTGCGCCACAGCCGCTACCATAGTGTCGGGTGCTATGGCAGAGCGCACTAAATTCTCAATGTATCTGGTTTACTCGTTGGTGATTTCAGCGCTGATTTACCCCATTCAAGGCCACTGGTCGTGGGGCGGCGGCTGGTTGAGCGAACTCGGTTTCCACGATTTCGCTGGCTCGGCTGTGGTTCACTCTTGCGGCGGTTTCATCGCTTTGGCTGGTGCCATTGTTCTTGGTCCGCGCTTGGGCAAATACACCAAACTGCCCGACGGCTCAACCCGCACTCACGCCATTCCTGGTCACAACCTGGCACTTGCTGCTCTTGGTGTGTGGATTCTGTGGATGGGCTGGTTCGGATTCAACCCTGGTTCAACGGTAGCTGTTGAGGGTATTGTTGACGCCGACTGCTACGGTGGCGGCATCCTGAACAATATGTCTGCCGCATCGCACATCTTTGTAACAACCAACATTGCAGCCGCTGTGGGCGGTATCACGGCCTTGATTTACACTTGGCTGGTATTCGGGAAACCGTCATTGTCAATGGTTTGCAACGGCATTCTGGCTGGTCTGGTTGGTATCACCGCTGGTTGCGACTGCGTTTCAATCGGTTCTGCCGCTATTATCGGTCTGGTTGCTTCGGTTGTTATGTGCTTCTGCGTTAACTTCCTTGATACCAAACTGCATATCGATGACCCTGTTGGTGCCATTTCGGTTCACGGTATGGCAGGCTTCACGGGCACAGTTCTG
>JAFYYJ010000062.1 GCA_017557605.1 Salinivirgaceae bacterium | reverse complement strand
TACCGAAAGAACCTTTGGAAGTACGGCAAGCGCGCCGACGAAGTAATGCCCTCGTTGGTAGAGTATTGCGACGTGATTCTAGGAAATGAAGAAGACGCTGAAAAAGCCCTTCTCATCAAACCCGAAGGCGTGAACATCGAAGGCGGCAAGGTTGTTGCCGAAGCCTATCTGTCGGTATCACAACAGATTATGAAACGCTTCCCGAATGCAAAAAAGGTTATCACCACGCTTCGCAGTTCAATCAACGCCAACCACAACAACTGGGCGGGCGTATTGTACGACGGCAAAACGCTGTTCAAATCGCCTGAATATCAGATAACTCACATTGTTGACCGCGTTGGTGGCGGCGACTCGTTTATGGGCGGCCTCATCTACGGCCTACAAACCTATATTGGTGACGACCAAAAGGCGCTGAACTTCGCAGTTGCCGCATCGTGCCTGAAACACACAATTTATGGCGATTACAACCGCGTGAGTGTTCAGGAAGTTGAGAAACTTATGTCGGGGGATGCGAGCGGAAGAGTTAGTAGATGAGAGAGTTAGAGAGTTAGAGAGTTAGAGAGACAGAGAGTTTAAATATTTGAATCGAATTAAAATGGGATATGTAAAATCATATAAGGAATTAGGCATTTGGCAAAAATCTATGGATTTGGTTATCGATATTTATTCCATCTTGAATAAATTTCCTGCTGAAGAGAATTTTGCATTATCATCACAAATGCGCCGAAGTGTGGTTTCAATTCCATCAAATATTGCAGAAGGATTCGGTCGACACAGTGATGGCGATTTTATCAGATTCTTGCAGATAGCAAAAGGGTCTCTATGCGAATTACAAACACAAGTGGAGATTGCACAAAGACTTAACTACATTGGTGATGAATATGAATCAATTGAAAAACAATGCGATGAGTTATCGAAAATGTTAAGCAGTTTTATTGTAAGCATTAGAGAAAGAAATAAATCTAAAAACGCTCAAAATAACCATTCACACTAACCATCTATTTTCTAACTCTCTACTTCTCTAACTCTCTAACTCTCAAAGAAAAAGACTTAAATATTAACTAAAAACAAATACATATGAGATTTTCAAGAATGAACGTTTTAAACACAATGCTTTCGACAGGCATTGTGCCATTGTACTACAATGCTGACGTTGAGAAAGTTAAACAGGTGGTGCTGGCTTGCTACAAAGGCGGTGCACGAGTGTTCGAATTCACCAACCGCGGCGATTACGCACACGAAGTGTTTGCCGAAGTGAACAAATGGTGCGCCACGGCTTGCCCCGAAATGGCAATGGGTGTAGGCTCGGTTGTTGACCCTGCAACGGCTGCGCTCTACATTCAGTTGGGTGCCAACTTCATCGTCTCGCCGTCGCTCAATCCCGATATGGCAAAGACCTGCAACCGCCGCAAGATTGCGTGGCTGCCTGGCTGTGGCACTCTCTCGGAAATTAATCTGGCCGAAGAGTTGGGTTGCGAGATTGTGAAGATTTTCCCTGGCAAGGAAGTTGGCGGACCATCGTTTGTGAAGGCCATCAAAGCACCGTGTCCGTGGTCGAACATTATGCCGTCGGGTGGTGTGGCACCTGAACGCGAGAGCCTCGAAGCCTGGTTCAAGGCTGGTGTGGCTTGCGTCGGGCTTGGCTCACAACTGACACCGAAAGACGTGATTGAAAAAGGCGACTGGGCCTTCATCGAGAACAAGGTGAAAGAGTCGCTGGCAATTGTCAAAGAGTTGCGCAAATAATTAATAAGTAGCGTATTGAACTAAAAGGAAGGGCTTCGGTTCTTCCTTTTTTTGTTTGTGAATGGCAAACCATAAATTCATACAAAACTGATGTGGCACGCAGCGTCCCTACAACTCATCTCTCTCCTCTAAACACTACCCATTCTGTAAAGCCACTGTAAACCAAGTGTAAAAAACTTTACACTTTTTTACACTTTATAAAACATCTAACTGATTGTATATCTATGAAATAAGATTTTGGCACGCACCGTGTAATAAGTTTGGCACAATAGTTTTGTAAAACATTTAAAAACGGAAATATTAACTACTAAAACTTACAATTATGATTACTACAACTATCAAAATCGAATCGTGGCGCAGAAGCAGCCGCCGTTCAATGCAGCAAAGTCGTCGTGCCAACATCGCGAAAGCACCGATAATGGGAACAAGAACTATCAAGGCGTGATTTAGGCATTAGGCACTAGGCATTAGGCAAAAGAGAATTAACAATTAATAATTAACAAATAACAATTAACAATGAATGAGTTATAGAAGTTGAGAAGATTGAGGAAGTTGAGTGAGTTGAGAAAACTAAACCTTCTAAACCGCGAAGCCTCAACTTTCTAAACCTTAAACTTAAAACTTATAACTCAAATACTTAAAACTTTTACAACAATGATTAAAGTAACAAATCTTTCGAAAGTTTTCCGCACAGAGGAAATTGAGACCGTTGCATTGAACGGTGTATCGTTTGAAATCAAAGAAGGCGAGTTTGTCGCCATTATGGGACCGTCGGGTTGCGGCAAGTCAACACTTATGAATGTTCTGGGACTGCTCGACTCGCCATCTGGCGGCTCATACGAACTGCTTGGCACTGAGGTGTCGGGGCTGAAAGAGAAGGAGCGCACCAATTTCCGCAAAGGGCAGATTGGCTTTGTATTCCAAAGTTTCAACCTGATTGACGAACTGAACGTTTACGACAACATCGAGTTGCCGCTACGCTATCTGAACATCAGCGCAAACGAACGCCGCCAACGTGTGACTGACATTATGAAACGTATGGGCATCAGCCATCGCGCAAAGCACTATCCGCAGCAGTTGTCGGGTGGTCAGCAGCAAAGGGTGGCCATTGCGCGCGCTTTGGTTGCCAATCCGAAGTTGATTCTGGCCGACGAGCCAACCGGTAATCTTGACTCGAAGAACGGCCGCGAGGTTATGACATTGCTCACTGAACTGAACGCCGAAGGCACTACAATCATTATGGTGACGCACTCACCCAAAGACGCGGCGGTTGCACAACGCACAATCAACCTATTCGACGGACAGATTGTTTCGGATGTGAAGAACGAGTTATAAGGTGTTTGGTGTTAGGGATTAGGTGTTAGTCAATTACGAATTTTGAATTACGAGCATAAACAATTAATAATTAACAACTAACAATTAACAATGAGAGGGGCAAATGGTATGAGGCATAAGGTTTCAAAACCAACACCCGACACCCAATACCCAACACCTGAAACCAAAACCATTCACGCATTCAATTAGTCAATCATTCAATAAATACACTACTATGAGTTTCTTCCGAAAAGGCAAAACAACGCTGGCATCGTTCATAATCAACACGTTGGGAATGGGTGTTGCTATTGCGGCATTCTATATTCTGGCCGTGCAGGTGAATTTTATGTTCGGTTACAACAAAAATCTGCCCGACCACGAGAACATTTATGCAATGCACGTCCCCAAATTTAACGGCGAGGGACGTATGACATCGATTTGCCGGCCAATAGCAGAGCGGCTCATCAGCGAATTGCCTGAGATTGCCGCTGGCGGCGAGTTTGGACCGTGGGGCTCGAACTGGCGCAGCTACAACCTGCAAGCCGAAGGCGAGCACGGCAGCGCCGAAAACGGTTTCCCGCGCAATATGGGCACCTACATTACTTTTGTAACAAAACCGACCATCGAAATACTTGGTTATGAGTTTGTTCAGGGCTCGTGGGCGGCTATGGAAGGCGACGACCGCCATCTGGCCATCTCGGAATCGCTGGCCAAGAAATTCGACCTGCAAGTGGGTGACATCATCCAAGAGAACGCCGACGGCGGCAAGCGTATGTGCGAGGTGGTGGCCATCTTCAAAGACGCGCCGAAAAACACCGACCTTGAGCAGTACCACGTTTTGAGCGACATCGGCAATACGTGCATCGACAACTGGAGTGAGGGCAGTTTCACATATTTTGTGAAACCCACCGCCGGACTCACAACCGAAGACCTTGACCGTGCTGCCGACGCACGCCTGCGCCGCGCCTGGACCGAAGGCGGCTTCTTCCCCGATTGGTTCGGCACAACTACAGACGACGAGGAACTTGAAGAGGCTATGAGTGAGGTGAATGTCAAATTCATACCCATTGCCGACCTTTATTTCTCGGAAATCGGGGGAAATTATATCCGTCGAGGCAACAAGGGTATGGCCTACGGCTGGATTGCCATCGCGCTGCTCATCTTGTTTGTGGCCATCATCAACTATGTGAATATGTTTTTTGCGCTGGTGCCGGTGAAAATGCGCGGCATCAACACTCGTAAGATATTGGGCAGTAGCCGCGCAAGCCTGACAATGGGCGTGGTTTCAGAAGCAGTGGTAATGACGGCGGTGTCGATTGGGCTGGCAGTTGTGCTGTTGCTGATAATGCAATCGACAACCTACGCTGGACTGCTGGCTTGCAGCGTGTCGATAGCCCGGAACGCAGGTGTGGCCTTGCTTTGCGCCGTAGGCGCCATTGTGGTGGCCGTGGGTTCGAGCCTATATCCGGCGCTCTACATCACATCGTTTGAGCCGGCTTTTGCGCTCAAGGCGAATTTCGGCGCAAGCCAAACCGGAAAAACACTGCGCTATGCGCTTGTAATGGTGCAGTTTACGGTTGCTATTGCATTCATTATCATGACTATTTTAGTCGATATTCAAAATCGATTCCTGCTGAAACACGATATGGGCTTCGACCGCGAGAACATTGTGGTGGCGCACGTTTCGAACAAAGTGGGCGAAGAGTCGGAAACCGTTGCGTCGGCGCTGCAGCAGAACCCGCAGGTGAAAGACGTGGCCTGGGGCGACGGCTGGCTAGTGTCGTGGGGGCGAATGTCGTGGGGTCGAACGGTTGACGGCAACCAATGTATGTGGGAAGTGTATCCGTGCTCGTGGAATATGCTTGATTTTCTGGGAATTGAGATTGTCGAAGGCCGCAACTTCACAAAGGCCGACCAACAGACCGAGACTGGCGTAATGATTTTCAACGAGACGGCCCGCAATCAGTACAACTTCACGCCTGGAAAACAGTTGTTCGGACACGCAGAGAAAGAAGCTGAGATTGTAGGCGTCTGCAAAGATTTCAACGCCTGGCCAATGAGTAATGCCATCCGCCCGTACTGCTTCTACGTTTGGGGCGACCAAAACAAATGGCGTCCCTGCACCACTTTGCTGGTGCGCACAACTACGAGCGCCGACATCAAAGAAGTTTTCAAACACATTGAACGGACCGTTATGAGCTTCGACGAGAAACTCACTCCCGAGGACATCAACGTGCATCTGTTCGACACCGACCTGGCGCAACTGTACAACGACTTCAGTCGATTCGGGAAACTGACACGTATGCTTTCGGTTATCGCCATCATCATTGCTCTGCTGGGCGTGTTCGGACTGGTGCTTTTCGAGACGGAGTACCGCCGCAAGGAGATTGGCATCCGCCGCGTGAACGGCGCCACCATTGCCGACGTGCTGCGAATGTTCAATCGCCGCTACGTGCTGATTGTGCTGGCTTGCTTCGGCATTGCCGCCCCCGTCAGTTATGTGGTCATAAGCGCCTATCTGCAGCAGTTCGCCTACCGCACGGCCATTCACTGGTGGGTGTTTGTGCTGTCGCTCGTGGCAGTGATGGTTGTCACGGTGGCCATTGTAACGCTGCGCTCACTACGCGCCGCTACTTGCAATCCTGTGGAATCGCTGAGGACGGAATAATTAGTTAGGATTTAGGAATTAGGAGTGAGAATTAAGAATTTACAATGAATAAGGTAAGGCAAAGGGCATAAGGCATAAGGAGGAAATGAGGCGTACCACGTCCGACCAACACCAAACACCTAATACCAAAAACATTCACGCATTCAACTAGTCAATCATTCAATAAATACACAACTATGAATATCTTTCGAAAAGGCAAAACAACTCGCGCATCGTTCATAATCAATACGTTAGGAATGGGAGTAGCCATCGCGGCTCTGTACATTCTGTCAGTTCAGGTGCGCCACGATTTGGGCTTTAACCGAGGTCTGAAAGACCACAAAAATATCTACGTTGCAACTATGGTTGGCAGCGCGCAAGACGGCAAAAAGTACGGTTTACAAATGCCGAGGCCGCTTGCCGAGCAGATAATCCGTGAAGTGCCCGAGATTGCCGCGGGCGGAGCTGCAAGTCTCTATACAAGGCCGACTAATTACATTCTTCTGCCCGACGGCAAGCACGGCAGCACCGATGGTGGTTTTGAGCGCAGCGTTATCATCGGCACAAGCTATCTGACCAAAGAATCGGCGCAGATTTTCGGGTTTGAGTTTGTTGTTGGCTCATATAGCGATATTGCCGGAAAGCCAAATCACTACGCCATTTCGGAATCGGAAGCAAAGCGGCTGGGGCTGCAAGTGGGCGACGCTCTTATGCTCAACGAGCGCGACAACAAAGAAGTGTGCCAAATTGCGGCCATCTACAAGGATATGCCACGCAACAGCAACTTCGATTTCATCAAAATGTTTTACGACAAGGGTGACGCGCACATTGACAACTGGAACTACTGGCAGTGCACTTATTATATGAAGCTGACGCCTGGCGTTACGGTTGCTGAAGCCGAGCAGGCAGTCAGAGAGCGTATGCGCCGCGGCTGCATTGAGGGCGGAATGTTCCCTGCCTATTATGGCATCAACCCGAACGACGAGGAAGAAGTGCAATCGGTGGTTGAGGAGTTTGGTTTCCATTTGGTACCGATAGCCGACACTTATTTTGACGAGACGCTGTCATCGCTGCCCGCCTACGGCTCTAAAAAACAGGCTTACACTTTTTTGGCTTTAGCCGTGCTCATTCTGCTGGTGGCAATCATCAACTATGTGAATATGTTTTTCGCCCTTGTGCCGGTGAAAATCCGCAGCGTCAACACTCGCAAGATTTTAGGCAGTAGCCGCACCTCGCTCACGTTAAGCGTTGTGGCCGAGGCCGTTACAATGACACTTGCCGCCATCGTTGTGGCTGTGGTGATAATCGCAGCGTTCCAACAGTCGAGTTTCAACGGCCTGCTGGCGTGCACCACTTCAATGGCCGTAAATGCCGATATTCTGATAACTTGTTCATTAGTAGCTATTTTGGTGGCGATTATAACGAGTATCTACCCGGCGCTCTACCTGACATCGTTTGAGCCGGCGTTTGCGCTCAAGGCGAATTTCGGGGCAAGCGCAACTGGTCGCTCGCTGCGTTATGTGCTTGTAATGGTGCAGTTTGCAACGGCCATCATACTCATTATCAGTTCGGTGGTCGTTCGTCAGCAAAATCTTTATTTGCTGAACCACGATATGGGCTTCGACCGCGAGAACATCATTGTGGCCTACACCAACGCGGCTTCGGCCAATTCGAACGAGAGCATCGAGGCGGCTTTGCGGCAAAATCCGCAGATTAAAGACGTGACCTGGAGCGCCGACCCGATAGTTAGGGACTATACAGACGCTTTGCAACGTGTTGTCAATGGCGAGAGTGTGCCATTTGATGTGGTTGTATGCTCACCGCATCTGCCCGAATTTTTGGGTATTGAAATAACCGAAGGCCGCACTTTCAGCGAGGCTGACAAAGAGGTGCCGGGCGGTGTGTTCATCTTTAACGAGACTGCCCGCCAACGCGCCCAACTCACGCTCGACAGCAAATTCGACGGCTATGAGGGCTATCCGCAGGAAATTGTTGGTTTCTGCAAAAATTACAATTTCAAGCCGTTGAATTCGGGCATTTCGCCAATGTGTTTCTATATGTGGTGGACTCCACGGCTGCCAATGTCACTTTTGTACGTGCGCACCGAGGCTGGCGCCAACTATAAAGATGTTATGTCGTTCATCGAAAAAACCGTGAATGGTTTCGCTCCCGACTTGACCGCCGAGCAAATGGATATTCATTTGTTCGACAGAGATTTGCAACAGTTTTATCAAAATGTTGAGGACCGTGCGCGGCTCATTGGAATGCTGGCGGTAATGACCATCATCATCTCGCTTTTGGGCGTGTTCGGGCTGGTGCTTTTCGAGACCGAGTACCGCCGCAAGGAGATTGGTATCCGTCGTGTGAACGGTGCATCGATAGTCGATATTCTGAAGATGTTCAACCGCCGCTACGCCATCATTGTGCTGGCCTGCTTCGCCATTGCCGCTCCTGTAGGTTACTTGCTGATGAACAGTTACTTGCAGGATTTCGCCTACCGCACGCCAATCCACTGGTGGGTGTTCGGGCTTGCCCTGCTGGCTGTGCTGACACTAACAGTGGCCATTGTGACTCTGCGCTCACTGCGGGCTGCCACGAGCAATCCGGTGGAATCGTTGAGGAGTGAGTGATAGTCGAAAATGAAAAATTGAAATTAGGTAGAGACGTGGTGTGCCGCGTCTCTACTTTGTTTATGAAAATCAGCGTAGTTGTGCCTCGTGCGTGAAAAACAATTTAAATTTGTTTGTATCATTATGCGAATGATGATTATCTCTATTATGAGATTGTAATCGATAAACTAACAAACTGATGAAGCGACTATTATTCCTGACAATCATTGCTGCATTTCAATTTGTAGCCACCGCCGCGCAAGATTTCGTCTATATTCTGCCGAGCAAAGAGATTGCCGAAACTGGCGAAGACCTTTGGTTCAAAGCATATCTGATGGACCGGCAGACATTTGCTCTGTCGGACCGCAGCCAAACGCTCTATTTGCAGATTCGAAGCGCTACCGACAGCGTCGTCTGGAGCGAGAAATATCCGCTCGTTGGCGGACGAGGCAACGGCCATATCTACGTTGGCACCGACTGGCCGCAGGGCGAGTATTTTATCGAAGGCTACACACAATCTTCATTTACCGCCGATAGCACGCAAGCTATTCGTCCGCGGCGGATTCGGGTTGTGGAGCGAGTGGCGCAGATGGATGACATTTCAGCCAAAGTCGTCCGCGACGATTCCATTCAGAAAAGCACCGCCATGCACCGTTTCGATTTGTTTCCAGAGGGCGGCAGCCTGATTGACGGAATCAGCACTGTGGTGGCTTTCAAAGCCACTTACGGCAATGGCATACCTGAAGAAGTGTCGGGCAAGGTTTTGGAAGATGGTAATCAAATTGCTGAAATTCATTGCATTCACGATGGAATGGGAAGTTTTACTGTCACGCCGCAATTGGGCAAGAAATATGAAGTTGTGCTCGATGACGGTCGCTCCTACCCTTTCCCCGAAATCGAACGTGGCGGATTGTCGCTTCGAGTCACATGCAACAATTCTTCGGGAATCACATTGTTGATTTCGGCTTCCGACAGTGTTTCTCACTCGTTTTCAATAGTTTCTAAACTCAACGGTCTTAATTGCGGCAGTGCTCAAGGCATTGTTCGTGGGCGGCAGGTTGTCCGCTTGCCCATAGAGTTGTTCCCGTTCCAAGGAATTGCCGAGATAACCTTGCAAAACGCTGCCGGACAACCTGTTGCCGAGCGTTTGGTTTACGTTAACCCCGAACAGAATCTCACCGTTTCGGCCACCACCAACGAGGAGCGCTACCACTGCCGCGACGTGGGCAAAGTGCGCCTGCAAATCACCGATACCGCAGGGCGGCCAGTCAAGGCGGAAATGGCGGTGAGCATTTTCGACAGAGCGTATCTTTATCTGCCTGGCCACGAGAATATTCTGTCGCACAGCCATCTTTCGGAGCAGATTCGCGGCAACATTTATAACCCGACATATTATTTTGATACTAAAAACGATGACCGCCTTCAGGCTCTCGACCTACTACTGCTGACGCAAGGCTGGCGCCGATATGTCTGGGACAGCGAGCCGTTGGCAACCCAACTGCTACTCACCGACGGTGTGAGCGGAATGCTGACAACTCGGCGCGAGACTGGCTATACTGTACAGATTATCAATGCCTTTTCGCCCAATGGCGATTCTTGTACCATACTGACCGATACGCTGGGCAGATTTGAGATTGACCCGCAACTAATGCGGAGAATGCCAGGACGTATCTATCTAAAGCATTTGTTAACAGATAAATACAAAGCAAAAATTCCAATTATCAACCCATTCGACACAATCAACGCATATCGGCTCGACCGACCGCAGTATCTTTCTCAAAATCATATTTTTGAAACAGACAACGGTGAGCAGATTGTTTTCAGCGATGACAAGGTGATTCTTTTGGAAGATGTGGTTGTCAAGGCAAAGCGGCGTTCCGTTTATCACGACAAGGTAACGGGATTTTTGGATAGTCTGGCGAATGTGGAGGGTATGGGGCCTGAATGGGTTTGTTTCCATGTTAATCAAAATGATTTTACCGATACATTGTTTATTCTTAATGATTATTATCCGGATTTTACAGCGCATCCGGTAAACCGACATTGTGATAATGATATAGGAAAACCTATTCCTGGTAAGACATATACGGTGTTGAAGGTACATACATATATTGATGACGTTGGGCGTGAAGGTGGAGTGTACTACAACATGATGCAAATTGTTTACCCTAAACGCACATATACCGATGAGCAACTGATGAAAATGTACGGGTTGTCGAGGACGCAAGGCTACTACCCCAAGCGCGAGTTCTACGAGCCCGACAAATTCGACCTGGCTTCGTCGGCGCCCGACCCGCGCAACCTGCTGCAATGGCAACCTGCAGTAATGACCGACGACAACGGTGTGGCCGAAATCACCTTCGCCGCATCCGACCTCAACACCGAGTTTATTGGCATTGTTGAGGCTATCGACGGTTCAGGGCTTATGGGTTGTCAGACGTTCAGTTTCAGGGTTTTGAAGAAATGAAAATATATTTGTGATTTACGAATTATAGACGGAAACCTTTCTATGCGTAAATCTGCGTTTTGATACATATATTTGTGAGTATCTGAAACAATGACCATTATGGCTACAAAAACAGGAAAAATACTTGTCGTTGATGATAACGCTAGCATCCGGCAGACGTTGAAACTGCTTCTGCCAATGCACTTTGCAAAGGTTGAGGCCATTCCGTCGCCATCGACGCTTATTGCAACCGTCGGCACTTTTAAACCCGATGTGGTGCTGCTCGATATGAATTTCAAAACCGAGGTGAACACCGGCAACGAAGGCCTTTACTGGACCCGCGAGTTGAAGGAGATTGCGCCCGACACCGAGATTGTGCTCTTTACGGCTTACGCCGATATTGAATTGGCGGTTGAGGGAATGAAGCGTGGCGCGTTCGATTTCATCGTTAAGCCGTGGGACAACGCCAAACTGGTTTCGGTGCTGACGGCGGCCTGCAACAAGGCAATGCAGAACGCGCAAGGCGGCTCATCGCGGCAAGCGAAAAAAACAAGCGAAAGCCGCACCACCACATCACAAGCCGTCGGCGATATGTTTTGGGGCACCAGCCCTGCAATGGAGCAGGTTCGGCGCACTGTTGAGAAGATTGCACCAACCGACGCCACTGTGCTCATCACTGGCGAGAACGGAACGGGCAAGGATGTGATGGCCCGACAGATACACGCACTGAGCGCTCGCAACGGCAAGCCAATGGTGGCTGTGGATGCGGGAGCCATTCCCGAGACGCTGTTCGAGAGCGAGTTGTTCGGCCACGTGAAGGGCGCCTTCACCGACGCCCATACTGACCACGAAGGCCGTTTTGAGCAGGCCAACGGCGGCACGCTCTTCCTTGACGAAGTGGGCAACTTGCCGCTTCATCTACAAGCTAAACTGTTGAGAGCCATACAGTCGCGCAGCATTGTGCGAGTTGGTGGAACGCAATCCACACCGGTCGATATCCGCCTAATCTGTGCCACCAATATGAACCTTGAACAACTAGTGGCCGAGGGCCGCTTCCGCGAAGACCTTTACTACCGCATCAACACCGTCCACATTGAGCTGCCGCCATTGCGCAACCGCGCCACCGATATCATCCCGCTAGCAGAGCGGTTTATGGCCGACAACGCTATAAAATACCATCGCAACCTAACGGGAATCGACGAGAGCGCGCAGCAACTGCTTACCAGCCACCGCTGGAGCGGCAACATCCGCGAGTTGCAGAATAGCATTGAGAAGGCGGTCATAATGTCGGAAGGAGCAATGCTGACAGCTAGCGATTTTCAGCTAAACGTCACCCGTGTCGATGATATTCATCTGACAGGCCGGTATGATGAGGAAGACGAAGAGCAGCTTGTTCGTCAGGCGGTTAGCCGATGCCGAGGCAACGTTTCGGCAGCAGCCAAAATGTTGAACATCAGCCGCCCGACACTGTATGCTAAAATGAAAAAATACGGGTTATGAATTGGATTCTGATTTCGGCAATTGGTCTGGGAATTTTGGTTTTAGCCGTCGGGCTGACAGTGTTCATAGTGCGCCGGCACTTCATCAACAAGGTCACTTATATGCTCGACTCGATTGAAGACGGCGAACTGAACTTCCGATTTGTCGAAAACAGCCGACTCAACCGTGCCCTGAACCGAATGCGCTACATCTACGAAAGGCAGCGGCAGCAGTATGAGCAGGACTCGTGGACGAAACTCATCCGCGTTCTCACTCACGAGATTATGAACACTGTAGCGCCCATTGCATCGTTGAGCGACGCGTTGTCGAAGTCGGTTGATGAGAACGGTAATTCCGAAATGGATATAAAAGCCGGATTGTCAATTATTTCCGATTCGTCGAACAATCTGATAAAATTTGTGCAGACCTACCGAGAGTTGAGTGGTGTGGCACGTCCTGTACGTAAATCACTATTCTTGAAAGAGTTGATTGATAAGGTGATAACGCTCGAAAGCGAGCAAGTGGCCGCTCACAACGCATCGTGCATCTACACAACCGAAAACATCGATTTAATCATTTACGCTGACGAAGGGCAACTTTCGCAAATATTTATCAATCTGATAAAAAATGCACTTCAAGCAGGTGCAACGCATATAACATTCAGTTCGGGCAGCGGGCACAATGACGAAGTGTGGGTGCGGGTGGCCAACAACGGTGCGTCCATTCCTCTGAGCAATCAGGAACAGATTTTCATTCCGTTTTTCACCACTAAGGCCGAAGGCAGCGGCATTGGGTTGAGCATATCGCGGCAGATTCTGCGCCAGCACAACGCCACCATCAATCTTGTGAAAAGCGATGTCGACGAAACGGTGTTCGAAATGGTTTTCAAATAGGTGAGGAGTTGTTACTCTACGTTCATCCGGATTTTCCAGTTTTGTGGGTAAAGATTGTTCCAGCGGTTGCCGATGTTTTTAATCCAACCCAATGGCAAATTGTTGAATGTTACAAGGTTAAAGCCTGTCGGTGCGCCGTCGATGAAGATGTTGTCTCGGTGCAGGTAGCGCAGAGCGTCGGGTAGGGGAAGTTCCACAGCGTTGAAGGTCTGCCGGTTTAGTGCCCATGACAAGGCCAATTCATGTTCTGGAGCCAGCTTGTCGCCGAAAATTCGAGCCACAGCAGTTCCCATCTTTCTCACATTCAGGCAGTCGGATACTGCCAGCACATCGGTGGCAATGGTTTGCGGCACAGCAATGGCAATATCGTTTTTCTGATAGTATTCAAATTCGGAGCCGTCAGTCATTTCGCGCAAGCGTGAAACCAACTTTTTGGGGACGGGCATAATCTTGTTTTTCAGTTTTTTAGTTGATGCCGAACTGCCGTCGGTCTTGCGGAAAGCGCAGCAGAAAAAGCCTTCGCCGCGTGTGCGGTGCTGAATGAACCGATAGCCCATACACCCGTTTTTCTCAATCGGCGTTATGTTCCATTCGGGGTTGATGTCGATTGTAATGTTTTCGGCACCAAACTCGTTGGCAATCCAGCACATCAGGTTCTCGTCCTCGTCTGGGCAGAAAGTGCAGGTGCTGTAAATCAGGTAGCCGCCTGGTTTGAGTGCATCCCACACATCGGCCACAATGCGTTGCTGCCGTTGCGCGCAAGTGCGGGTGTTGGCCATGCTCCACTCACTGATAGCCACAGAGTCGCGGCGGAACATTCCCTCGCCCGAGCAAGGAGCATCAACGGCCACAACATCGAAAAAACCGTTCAAACGGCCAAAATCAGCCGGGTCATTGCTGGTAACCAACACGTTGGGGCAGCCCCATTTGGTCAGATTTTCGCTTAAGACAGGCACTCGGCTTGAAATCACCTCGTTGCACACAAGCAGTCCTCCATCGCCAATGAGCGATGCATAGTGCGTGCTTTTGCCACCGGGTGCGGCACAAAGGTCGAGAATACGGATGTCGGGCTTGTCACCAGTGATTTGCCGCAGAACGTATCCTACAAACATCGAACTTGCCTCTTGCACATAATATGCTCCTGCGTGTAGCAGCGGGTCGAGTGTAAAAACTGGTCTTTCTGCCAGATAGTGCCCTTGCGGTTCCCAGCCAACGATGTCGCCTGTGTCGGCTAATGTGCTGGTTTTATGCGGATTGAGCCGAATGCTTGTAGGCACTGGCGATTCAAGTGCCGCAATAAAACTGTCGTATTCAGCGCCAAGCTGCCCGCGCATCCGCACATCAAAATCGTTTGGTAAGGCAATTCCCATCAAAAGCTATTTTTCTGCAAAAATAATATAAACGCTAACACTAACTCAATCACCCAACACCTAACACCTAACACCCGATACCAAACTAATGCCTGATGCCTTTTGCCTAATGCCTTCTAAACTCTATATTTGCGCCTGTTATGAGTAAGTGGCGTGATATATTAGTGTTGTCGATTGTAACGCTTGCAACCGCCTTTATAACAGGCTGTTACGAGCCGTCGGATTTTGATGCGTTTGGCTCAGGCAATCAGTCGGTTGTGATAGAGGCCTGCATAACCGACGCCGACTCGCTCAATACTATCATTATCTCCAAATCGGTTCCAGCCTCCGATACTAACGACTGTGAGTTTGTTGATGATGCCATTGTCATGTTGCGTGACGATATGGGCAATTCTGCGGAAGTAATCAGCATAGGCAACGGTCGGTATAAAACATCGGGTCTCATTGGCAACCCCGGGCATGACTATCTTTTGACAGCCGAAATCGACGGATTCCGCTACAGCTCTATCGACAGAATGCCTAGAGCGTCGAAAATCGACTCAGTTATTGTCGAATTCAAGGACAACCGTACGCTGTTCGACACCATTGGTTATTACATTACGGTTATTGCTCCCCAGACAAGCGATACGACCAGCTACTATCGCATTGCTGTTGAGCAAAACGGAGTACCGCTTGACAACTATTCGAACCTTTGGATTTATGAGGATACTCACAAGACATCGAGGTTCAGAATGACTGTAAATCATAATTTTGAGACCGGCGACTCGGTTGTTCTCAAGGTTTACTCGCTGTCGGAGAATGTGTACGAGTATTTCTTCGGGTTGTCGAAGCAGTTCAACACCAATTTCAGCAATATCCAGCCGCCGCTTACCAATCCCGACAATAACATAAGTCCTACAGCATTAGGCTGTTTCCAGGCATCGCCGGTGAAGGTTTTCCGGTTTGTTGTCGGAAATAAAGCCCGGACAATTGTGAATTTGCAAGATTGATTTTCCGACAGAATGATTTTCATCGGTTAGCTTGCCCGCATACAAAAAAAGAGCGCCTTTCGACACTCTATAACAAAGTAACCGACAGTCTGTCGGGTAGTTACTCGTCGTATCCGTCACGGAATTTCCCGCCCTTTTCCGGCTCGTAGTTGTTGGTGTCCTCATCGTCGCTGTAGCTGATGTGGATAGCAATCCAGTCGTCGTTGAGAGGCACTTTGGCCACGCCCGACAGTTCGTATTCCTCAAGCAAGGCGAAAACGGTCTTGTCGTTGAGGTCGGAACCGCTTTTTGGGTAGCACAGCCACAGGTGGCCGTCGGTTTCGACAGCGTTCATGGCCTCGTTCAGAAGTTCTTCGGCCTCCTCGCGGTTTTTGGCAAAAATCTGCACATGATTGTAATAGTCTTCCACCTCAACATGCGCTTCAATGCCGTTGTCTTTGAGAAGTTTCAGAAAATCTTTGGGGGAATTAAGAATCAGAACGGTCTTACCGCTGGTAAGACTTAGTTTCTTCAAAATGGGGTTCATTTATTCCAATCGATAAATAAGAATTATTTGCACCAAAGTAAATGAAAGTTTTAATCGTTATGCAAACATTGTACGTTTTTTTTATAAAAGAGTGCAATTGCTTGTTATTCAGACAATCCGACAATATCTAATTCTTCAATCAAATGGCGGGCGCCGGCGTATTTGTCAATGAAAAACAGGACGAACCGTATGTCAAGGCCGATGTTGCGGCAGATGTCGGCATCGAACTGCAAGTCGCTCATTGTGCCTTCCCAAACTCGGTCGAAGTTGAGGCCGATGAGGTTGCCGTCGGCGTCAAACATGGGACTGCCTGAATTGCCGCCAGTGGTGTGACATGTGCTGAGAAAGCAGACTGGCATTGAGCCGTCGGCGTTGCGGTAAGGTCCGAAGTCGCTGTCGGCGTATAGTTGCTTGAGCCGGTCGGGCACGGTGTAGTCATAAACATCGAGGTCGCATTTCTCCATAATGCCGCCGAGCGTGGAGAATGGGGTGTATCTCACAGCGTCGGAGGGGCGGTAGCCGCCAATTTGTCCGTAGGCGATGCGGAAGGTGGAGTTGGCGTCGGGGAAGATGCGGCTGTTGGCGAAGCACTGGCGCTGAAGACGCATGAACAGCCGCTGGTGGTTGTCAATTTTGCGTTCAATCTGACCAAGCGGATTGCCGATAGTTATGTTGTAGATGAGAGCTGCCTCGTCGGCTAACTTGTAGAGAGGGTCTTTCATCAGTTTTTTTGTGTCGGGCGCAAGGCTTTTCTTGAAGAAGGCCACGGCCGAAGCGCTGTCGGTCAGGAACGATTTGCTTATGAGAACATCGGCTGCGGTGGCGCGGTTCATCTTTTTCAGCGTTGGCGGAATGTGCTCCGGCAGGGCGTTGTCAAGATATTCACCAATTAGCATCGACGTTACGGTGCGGTCGGTGGCAAGGTCATAGTCGGTAAAGAAATCGTTCAGATAATCAATAATTTGTGATTGTTTTGCGCTGTCGGAGATGTTGAGGTTGAGTATCGTCCTGATTTTTCGTCCTATGGCCAGCATTTCCGATTTGTATAGTGTTTCACTCATTAACAGCCGTGCTTTTTCCTGTTTCACATATTCGATGTAGTCGGCCTCGTAATAGTCTAACAGATTGCCGTACTGAGCTTTGCGTTCATCGGTTTCGGCAATCCACTTGTTCATCAGCTGTTCGCGTCCGCGTTTCTTCTCAACCACGCGCTTGCTTATCAGTCCGGTGCGTTCGCCTTGATATTTTTTCCAAGCATTGGCGAGGCTTGCCACCTTGCTGGTGTATTTTATCATCACCGATTGGTCGGCACGCATATGTTCCTTAATAATGTTGATTGATTTTCCGCGAACGTTTACCACCAGCGGGTCGAAGACATCCTGTCGGGCGGCCACGGCAAACGACGGCAGATATTCGTTGGTGGTTCCGGGATAGCCCATTAGCATTACAAAATCGCCTTCGGCCTTTTGCTTAGCGTTTATTTTCAGATAGTTGCTGGCGCGATACGGAACGTTCTTGTCAGAGTAGGCTGCCGGCTGGTTCTGGCTGTCGGCGTAGATGCGGAAGAGTGTGAAATCGCCAGTGTGGCGGGGCCAGGCCCAGTTGTCGGTGTCGCCGCCGAATTTTCCAACCTCAATAGGCGGCGTGCCAACTAATCTTATATCTTCAAAAATTTCATATACAGATAGATAATACTCGTTGTCGCAGTAAAAAGCGTCAACGTGAGCTTTGAGTCCAGTGCTGTCCGACACTTTTTTCTCAAGTTGCGATATGTTGCTATTTATCAAATCGTTGCGCCGTTTCACCGACAGTGTGTCGCTTACGCCTTGCAATATGGTTTCGGTAACATCTTCCATTCGGCGCAAAAAGCAAACGCCAATGTCGTTTCCGCCCAACTCATCGGCCAGACTCATAGCCCAAAAACCGTTGGTTATGTAGTCGTTTTGGAGCGAGCTGTGTTGCTGCACAACGCTGAGTCCGCAATGGTGGTTTGTGATGACAAGCCCTTGCGCCGAAATGACTGAGCCTGAGCAGAAATGGCTGAACGGATTGTCCAAATCGACAAAGCCGACTACGGCATCTTTCAGACATGCCTGATTGATGTTGTAAATGTCGTCGGCCGTCAGGTGCAGCCCCATTTCGCGCATCTCGCCAATGTTGTTCTCAAGCAGAAAAGGCAGCCACATTCCTTCGTTGCAGTGGCCCGCAAGCGACAAAACCGCCGCTAAAAACGTTATTGTCAGACGTTTCATAAAAAATGTTTTGGTGCGGCAAAATAGTAAAACTACCATTGTTGTCAGCTAAAATTTTTTTGGATGTGATGTCGCGCAACATTATAAATGTATCTTCGTTATCTAAAAAACGATTTTTATGCAGAAAGAGACCAGCATTCTTTGGGTTGACGATGAGATTGACCTACTCAAACCACATATAATCTTTTTGGAATCAAAGGGTTACAAGGTTGATACCATAAACAACGGCATCGACGCTGTTGAAATGGTTTCTCACAATCAGTACGACATGGTTTTCCTCGACGAGAACATGCCAGGCTTGAATGGTTTGGAAACGCTGGCTCAAATAAAAAAGATTCGCAACTCGCTGCCAATCATTATGATAACAAAGAGCGAGGAGGAATTCATAATGGACGAGGCCATTGGGTCGCAGATTGCCGATTATCTGATTAAGCCTGTCAATCCGATGCAGATTCTAATGACAATCAAGAAGATAACCGACCAGCACCGCCTTGTTAGTCAAAAAACAACGATGAACTACCAGTCGCAGTTTAACGAGTTGGGTGTCGAAATAAATGATGCCGAAACCGCCGATGATTGGAAAACCATTCATAAAAAACTGGCATTCTGGACGTTGGAGTTACAGAAAAACGGTACGGGTAGCATGGAGCAGATTCTGCAGATGCAAAAGAGCGAGGCCGACAAGCGGTTTGTTCGCTACATTGTAACCAACTACGAGTCGTGGTTTGCCAACCGCGCAAGCGAGGCACCGATTCTGTCGCCCAACATGTTCAAGCACAAGGTTTTTCCGTTGCTAAGCCGAGGCGAGCAAGTGGTTGTGGTGGTTATCGACAACCTGCGCTTCGACCAGTGGAAGTGCATCGAACCGATGATTGCCAGCTACTATAATGTTGATGATGAGGACATTCTGTTCAGTATTCTGCCTACAGCCACGCAATTCGCGCGTAACGCGATGTTTGCAGGTCTTATGCCGTCGGAAATCGAGAAACTGCACCCCGACCTTTGGGTGAACGAAGACGAGGAGGGCGCAAAAAATAATTTTGAACGCGAACTGCTTCAGAAACAAATGGATAGAATGGGGATGAAGGCGTCGCTCTTCTACGATAAAATTCACAATGCCGAAAAAAGCCAGAAACTCACCAATGACCTTAACGAGATTCTTCGCAACCAACTTTCGGTGCTGATTGTCAACTTTGTAGATATGCTGTCGCATGCCCGCACCGACTCGCAGATGATTCGCGAACTTGCCGCCGACGAAAAGGCGTATCGAAGCATTACCAAATCGTGGTTCGAACACAGCACGCTCTTCGAATTGATGAAAACGCTGGCTTCGAAGAATATCAAACTTGTTTTGACCACCGACCATGGCACTATCCGCGTCAGCAATCCAATAAAGGTAATTGGCGACAAGGCCGTCAGTTCGAATCTGCGCTACAAACAGGGCAAAAATCTTGATTATAACCCGAAGGAAGTTTATGAAATCCGCAATCCGCAGACTATTCATCTGCCGCGCATAAATGTCAGCACATCATATATTTTCGCCACCAACACCGACTTTTTTGCATATCCCAACAACTACAATTATTACGTGCAGTACTACCGCAACACTTTCCAGCACGGCGGTATCAGTATGGACGAAATGATGGTTCCGCTCATCACGCTTTCGCCGAAGAAATAATTGTAGGATTTAGATTTGGATGGTGCCGTTAATGTTGGAAATAATCCCAACTGTCACGTCAATTATTGATATTCAGCAACCCCTCTGGCACTGAAACTTTCACTTGTTTTTTGCGGAAATCGATTTTGGTTACAAAATCGGGGTGGAAGGGGATGAGCGTTTGTTTCTCGCCAACAACCATAATCGGGTTAATGTTCAGGTTGTCAATCGATTGGATTGCACCAAGGTCGCCGTGTTGTTTGTCGATAACGCTGAATCCGACAAGTGCTGTGGGCGATGCGAATTCGTCGTCGGCATTGTCGAGCAGGTCAGGCGACACAAACACGCGGCAGCCTACCAGAGTTTTTGCACGCTGCTCAGTGTGGGTGCAGTCGAATTGCACACGGGCACGCTGGGCGCTGACGGCTTTGGCCTGTTCAATGAAAAAAGGAACCCGCAGTCCTTCTATTTCAAGAACTACGGGTTCGGTTGTGTCTTCAAGTATTGCGGGATTGTCGAACTCGACAATTATTTCGCCATTCACACCATGTGTTTTGACAATTTTGCCTACTTCAACAAAATCCTGCACGTCCATACTCGGCAGATTACTCAGCAGCAGGAGCCTCTGTTGCTTCGGCAGCTGCCTCTTCAGCAGGTGCTTCAGCCTCAGCTGCTGCGGCTTCAGCCTCTTTAGCGGCTGCCTCGGCTGCTGCTTTAGCTTCTGCTTGCTTCTTTGCAAGAGCCTCAGCTTTAGCGGCGTTCACCTTGCGCTCTGCCTCAAGACGGTCTTTCTTCGCAGTGTTTGCGTCAGCCTTGACTTTGTCTTTTGCGGCTTGAAGTTTCGATTTCTTGTCGGCTATCCATTTTTCGAATTTTGCCTCAGCGGCTGCTTCGTCAAATGCGCCTTTCTTAACGCCCTCGAGCAGGTGTTTCTTCAACAGAACGCCTTGTTTCGAAAGCAACGATTTTGCGGTGTCAGATGGTTGAGCACCAGTTTGTAACCAATAAAGAGCCCGTTCGAAGTTAAGTTCAATAGTAGCAGGATTTGTGTTAGGATTGTAACTACCCAATCTCTCAATGAACTTACCATCACGTGGTGCCCTGCTATCGGCAACGACAATGTGATAGTAGGCG
>JAFYYJ010000061.1 GCA_017557605.1 Salinivirgaceae bacterium | reverse complement strand
CTGCTGATTGACGAGCTTCAAAAGGCTGGCGGCGAGAAATCGACTGATATTCTGGCATCGAAAGACATCTTGTCGAAAAAGACCTTCTGGATGTTCGGCGGCGACGGCTGGGCATACGATATCGGCTTCGGCGGTCTGGACCACGTGGTGGCCGGCGGCGAAAATATCAACGTATTTATCATCGACACAGAGATTTACTCGAATACAGGCGGCCAGAGTAGCAAGGCAACGCCGATGGGTGCGGTGGCAAAATTCGCCGCATCGGGCAAGAAGAGCCGCAAGAAGGACCTTGGCGCCATAATGATGACCTACGGCAACGTGTATGTGGCACAAGTGGCAATGGGCGCCGACCCCGCACAGTTGATTAAGGCTGTGAAGGAGGCCGAAGAATATGACGGTCCGTCGGTAGTGATTGCCTACACGCCTTGCGCATCGCACGGAATCTGCATTGGTATGCACCGCGTTCAAGAGGAGATGAAACGTGCCGTTGAAAGCGGCTACTGGTTGCTCTACCGCTACGACCCGCGTCTTGAGCATCCGTTCCAGCTCGACTCGAAGGCCCCGACAATGCCTTACAAGGAGTTCCTTGCCGGCGAGGTGCGCTACAACTCGCTCACCCGCAGCTTCCCTGAAAATGCCGAAAAACTCTTCGAGCAAGGCAGTGCCGATGCTGAGGAGAGGTATAAGAGGTATTCGGAGATGTAGGGTGAATTTAAGTGTTAGATTTAGATTAAAAAAAGTAGGACTGTCAAAAGACAGTCCTACTTTTTTGCTTTTTGGACAATATTGTTTTTTCTTTGTCATACAACAAAAACATTATGAAATTTGCCGACATCATAGGACAGGAAAGCGTAAAACAGCACCTGATAAACAGCGTGAAAGACAACCGCATAAGTCACGCCCAACTTATTTTGGGGCGTGAGGGTTATGGCACGTTGCCGCTGGCACTGGCATATGCGCAGTACATCAACTGCCAGCACCGCACCGATACCGATTCGTGCGGTGAGTGCCCAAGCTGCCGACAGATTTCCAAACTGTCGTTTCCAGATGTACATTTCGTCTTTCCGGTGCCCCCTACCGGCAGTTCAAGCGTCAAGCCGATAAGCGACACATATATGGATAAATGGACCGAGTTTCTGTCGCAGAATCCGTATGGCAGCTATCAGCAATGGATTGATTTTGTGAACGACGGCAAAAACTCGCAAGGCGTAATAAGAGTTGAGGAAAGTTCGGAGATTATCCGCAAACTGTCGATGAAATCGTTCAATGCCGAATATAAGATAATGATTATCTGGCAGCCTGAGAAGATGAACGGCGACGCGGCCAACCGTCTGCTCAAACTCATCGAGGAGCCATACCCCAAGACACTTTTCCTGCTGGTTGCCGAAAGTTCGGAATTCATTCTGCCCACCATACTGTCGCGCACACAGCTTGTCAAGGTATCGCGCATTGGCGACAGCGAGCTTACTGATGGTCTGCAACGCGCCCTCAACATCAGCCGTACTGATGCCGAGTCGCTGACGCGCATTAGCGAGGGTGACTTCAACCGCGCCATGCAATACGGCAGTTCATCGGCCGATTTGCTGCAGAACTTCGAGTTGTTCAAAAAACTGATGCGGACAAGCTACTCGTTCAAGGTGCAGGACATGGTGCGGCTGGCCGAGGAATTGGGCAAAATCAACCGCGAACAGCAGAAATCGTTCCTGACCTACAGCGAGCGCATGGTGCGCGAGAATCTGATAATGAACCGTCATCTGCCTAACATGGCGCGTTTCACAGCTGATGAGGGCGAGTTTGCGCAGAAATTCTCTCCGTTCATTCATCCACAAAGCGCACTGGCCATAGCCAAGGAACTCGACAAAGCCTATTACCACATATCGCGGAACGCCAGCGGAAAAATCGTCTTTTGCGACACTATCTTCAAGATAGGCCAGGCGCTGCGCTCTAAAGCCGATTAAATTCTGATATTCGCCGATATGAAACGTTTGGTGTTTTGTTTGATACTTGCATTGCTTTTTGGCAGAGCCGAAGCTCAGTCAGTTGGCGTTGTGCTTAGTGGCGGCGGAGCTAAAGGATTGGCTCATATAGGCTTGCTTAAGGCACTAGAAGACAACAATATACCTATCGATTACATTTGCGGCACATCAATGGGTGCCATTGTCGGCTCGCTCTACGCCATTGGCTACTCGCCCGACGAAATGGCCGAATTACTCACCTCAGATGATTTTCTTTACTGGTCGAGCGGACAGATTCCGATTGAGGACCAGGTGTATTACAAAACCCGCTCGTTCGATGCCGACCTTATCAGCATCGATTTTGAGAAGAAAGACAACTCGCTGAGCGCACTTCTGCCTACAAGCATCATATCGCCAATGCAGATGGATTTCCGTTTCATGCAGATATACTCAAAAGGAGCCGCGCGTGCGCAGTATGACTTCAACAAACTTTTTGTGCCGTTCTTCTGCGTGGCCTCCGATGTGCACAACAACCGTCCTTATGTTTTCACCAAGGGTAATCTGGGGCAGGCCGTCCGCGCATCAATGACATTCCCTGGATACTTCAAGCCTGTGATGGTTGATGACAGTGTGCTGCTCTTCGATGGCGGAATGCAGAACAACTTCCCAACGGATATTCTCGACAGCCTATATCATCCCGATGTCATCATCGGCTGCAATGTGGCCGAAAACCCTAAAACTCCCAACTCCGACGATGTTTATCTTATGCTGATGAACGTCTTTATGAAGCAGTCGAATCTGAAAGTGCCGGACAACGGCATTCTGGTGTCGCCCAAGGTAAGCCACTTCAACATGATGGACTTTAACAAGTATAACGAGATTCAGCCTATCGGCTATGAAGCGACAATAGCCAAAATGGACAGCATAAAAGCCTTGGTACAGCGCAGAGTTGGCTCGGATGAGATGGCCACACGGCGTAACGATTTCAAAAAGAGTCAGGCCAAAATGGTGTTCGACGATGCTGTGATTGACGGTGTTGACATGTACGCCACAAAGTACATCAAGCGCATCATCAACCATAACCGCGACACTTTCAACTTCCACGACCTCGAGGAAGGTTACTTCGGCCTTACATCGGACAAGGTGCTGACCTCACTTTATCCGCAGGCCTTTTACGACACCACATCGAACCATTTCAAGTTGCTGCTTTCGGTTAAAGCGAAGAACTTGCTCACGATGAAATTCGGCGGAAACCTGGCTTCGGGCAACCGCAGCTTTGGGCAGATAGGTGTCGATTACCATTTCATGCACCGCAACATTTACACAGCATCAGCCAGCATCACAGCTGGGCAGTTCTACAGCTCAGCCAACGCACAGTTCCGCATCGATATGTCGCCGCAAACCATACTGACATCGCTTCCGGCACTGTTCGTCGATTTCCGGACGGCCTACAACCGATGGAACTACTTCAAATCAACCAACGAGATTTTCTTCGACAACGAAGATTTGTCGCAGGTTTACAATTCCGACAAGTATGTGGGCCTCGACATTGGCACTGCAATGGGCAACCGCGGCATAGCCACGCTAGGCATCGCCTATGGGTCCGACTATTACGAGTATTTCCATGTGGTGTCGATAACCAAGAGCGACAACGCCGATGCGACAGAGATGCGCTATTTCGACACCAAACTGAATCTGGAATATAACACACTGAATTACAGGCAGTATGCCAATAAAGGAATGCGCTTTGGAGCACAAGCGAGCTACATCACCGGAACCGAATACTACACACCCGGCACTACGGCAATGCCGTTCAACGCCGAAGAGGGCTCGTTCGGTCATCAATGGGTGAATATCAAGTTGCAGCACACGCAGTACCTGACTATTGCAAAATCGTTCTCGCTTGGCTATCAGATAATGTTCAACTACAACAACAAACCGCAGTTTGCCAACAGTATAGCCACTCTGCTGACGGCTGAGGTGTTCAACCCGTTTCCGCAGAGCCAGTCGCAAATACTTGAGAAATACCGGGCCAACAAATGGATAGGCGTCGGCGTAATGCCGATATTAAACATAGGAGAAAGGGTCCAGCTGAGGTCGGAGTTCCACGTATTCCAACCTTACGAATACATTCTGACAACCAACTATCTGACCACCTACAGCGAAAAGTTGCCACAGCCGCGCTTCATGGCTGAGGAGGCTTTTGTCTGGCACACTCCCATCGGTCCGCTGGCTCTGACTGGCAGCTATTACTACAAAGAAGAAGAACCTCTGCGTATTCAGGTCAATCTTGGATTCCTGCTGTTTAACCGCCGCGGAACAGAGTAAAAACGGCCGTTTTTCATATTATTTTTCGTTTTTCTGATAATTTTTCAAACCTCTGCTGCAATCTTGCATAGGTTGCCGTTATTATTGTGCCCTGAATCGTTCTAACAATTCGGATAGACCAATAAATGATTGAATTTCAAGATATTTTTGGCGTGCCCGATTTGTTGATAAAATAAATTGCGTTACACCTCAAAACTTATCAACATCGTTTTTTTCCAATTGTCAAACCTCTATATTTAGAAACTCAAAAAAACAGATTCCGCTATGTTCTTAATCTTTGACACTGAGACAACTGGGCTGCCTGTCGACTATAAGGCGCCACTGACCAACTTCGAAAACTGGCCTAGGCTTGTGCAACTGGCCTGGCAATGCCATGACGTGAACGGAAAGTTTTTGTTTGCTAAAAACCACGTTATCAAGCCCGAAGGGTTTGTCATACCCGAGTATGTCGCCCGCAAGGTGCATCATATAACCACCGAAAAGGCACTCGAGATAGGCGAGGATTTGAAGACAGTGTTGCGCGAGTTTGCCGACGATGTGCAAAAAGCGACACTTGTTGTCGGCCATAATATTGAGTTCGACTTGAGCATTGTCGGTTGCGAGTTTCTGCGCTGCGGAATGGAAAACGTGCTGGAGTCGGCTAAAAAGCTGTGCACCAAGGAGAGTTCGACCGATTTCTGTGCCATAATGAAAAACGGAAAGCCTAAATGGCCCACTCTGGACGAGCTACACCAAAAATTATTCGGCACACAGTTCGAAGACGCGCATAACGCCGCCGCCGATGTTATTGCCACCACACGCTGTTTCCTTGAGCTGGTGCGTGTTGGCGCTATTAAAGCCGAGCAGCTGAATATCAGCGAGGCCGAGCTTGAAGAGTTTAAACGCTGCAACCCCACACCCTTTGAGCCCGAGAAAGTTGAGTTTGAGTCGTTTCCTACCCCCGAGCCAGAATCAGCCACACCTGAAGAAGAACCGACCGTCGCACCACAACCTATTGATTTAAAAAATATTACCTTCACTCACTTACACGTCCACTCTCACTACTCCATTCTAGACGGAATGTCGAAAGTGCCCGACTTGATTGACAAATGCATGCGCAACAATATGCACTCCATGGCTCTTACCGACCATGGTAACATGTTCGGCATCAAAGATTTTGTCGATTCGACAGGCAAGGTAAACGGAGCGCCCAAAAAGAAAGTCAAGGAGTGTCAGGAGAAGATAGACAAGGAGACCGACGAGGGCAAGAAAGCCGAGTTGGAAAAAGAACTCGCCGAGCTGAAGGCCAAAGCCGAAGCCTTTGTGCCGTTCAAGCCGATTATCGGCATCGAAGCCTACTGCGCACACGAGTCGCGCTTCATAAAAGACACACGAGGCTGGCACCTTATCTTGCTGGCAAAGAACAAGACTGGCTACAAAAACCTCTGCAAACTCAGTTCGAAAGCCTTCACCGAGGGCTACTACTACAGCGCCCGCATCGACCACGAGCTTCTGGAGCAATATCACGAAGGAATCATCTGCTGCTCAGCATGCCTGGGCGGCGAAGTGCCGCAAAAAATCATGAGCGGTAATTTGGACAGCGCCGAAAAATCGGTTCTGTGGTTCAAAAACCTATTTGGCGACGACTATTACCTTGAGATGCAGCGCCACCAAACCAACAAACCCAACGCCGACCAGACAACATTTGTAAAACAGCAGGAGGTGAACAAGGTGCTGGTTGAGCTGGCCCGCAAGCACAACATCAAGCTGATAGCCACCAACGACGTGCATTTTGTCGAGGAAGACCACGGCGAGGCGCACGACCGGCTTATCTGCCTCAGCACCGGCAAGGACTTCAACGACCCCGACCGCATGCACTACACCAAGCAGGAATGGCTGAAAACGCCCGAGGAAATGGCCGCAATTTTTGCCGACATTCCGGAAGCGCTTGCCAACACGCAGGAAATTGCCGACAAAGTAGAGGTTTACAGCATCGACTCCGACCCGATAATGCCTAAATTCCCCATTCCTGAGGATTTTGGCACAGAGGAGGAATATCGAAAGAAAATCAGCGAACAGGAACTCTACGACGAATTCACATCCATACTCGACGACCAAGGCAACAAAAAACAAATGCCACCTGAGGAAGCTGAGAAAAAAATCAAGAAATTAGGCGGTTACGACAAGTTATATAGAATAAAACTTGAAGCTGATTATTTGGCAAAACTCACTTGGGACGGCGCTCATAAACGCTATGGAGAGACGCTCACCAAGGAGCAGACTGACCGAATAACTTTCGAGCTTCATATTATGAAGACCATGGGTTTCCCGGGATATTTCCTTATAGTTCAGGATTATATCCGCGCCGCACGCGAGGAATTGGGTGTAAGCGTCGGACCGGGCCGTGGCTCGGCGGCCGGTTCTGTTGTTGCCTACTGCCTACGCATCACCGACCTCGACCCACTCAAGTACGACTTGCTGTTCGAGCGTTTCCTCAACCCCGACCGTATCTCGTTGCCCGATATCGACGTTGACTTCGATGATGAGGGCCGCGGCAAGGTATTGGATTGGGTTACACAGAAATACGGCGCCGAAAAAGTGGCGCATATCATCACCTACGGAACAATGGCCTCGCGCTCGTCGATAGCCGATGTTTGCCGTGTGCAGAAAATTCCGCTCAACATCTCGAACGAAATCAAAAAACTTATCCCCGAGCGTGATTTTACTGAGAACCAGGTCAAAGCTGTCGAAAAAGAGCTTCCGAAAAAAATGCCGAAAGTGAACCTGAAAAATAGCTACAAATACGTGCAAGAGTTTAGGGAACAACTCATGAAGGGCTACGACACTGAGAAAATCAAACTTGGCGAGTATGCCGGAGAGATTCCGTCAATCTTGAAATACGCCCAAGAGCTTGAGGACACCAACCGCCAGATTGGCATCCACGCCTGCGGTGTCATCATTGGTGCCGACGACCTGACCAACTTTGCGCCGGTCTGCACTGTTAAAGACCGCGAGACTAACCAAGATGTTGTTGTAACTCAATATGACGGACACGTTGTTGAAAGTGTTGGTTTAATTAAAATGGACTTTTTGGGACTAAAAACTCTTTCGCTCATCAAAGAGGCCATTAGAAACGTGAAGAGGACGCGCGGCATCGACATCGATATTGACCACATCCCTATCGACGACAAGCTGACCTACAAACTCTACAGCGAGGGCCGCACCGTTGGCACGTTCCAGTTCGAAAGTCCCGGCATGCGGAAATACCTGTGTGACCTGCAACCCTCGCAAATCACCGACCTGATAGCCATGAACGCCCTCTATCGTCCGGGTCCTATGGACTACATCCCGCAGTTCATCGCCCGTAAACAGGGCAAAGAGCCTATCACTTACGACATCCCGGTAATGGAGACGTATCTGAAAGACACATACGGTGTTACCGTCTATCAAGAGCAAGTGATGCTGCTGAGCCGCCTGCTTGCCGGATTCACCCGTGGCGAAGCCGATACCTTGCGTAAAGCCATGGGCAAGAAGATTGCCGCAATGCTGGCGATGCTAAAGCCGAAATTCATCGAAGGCGGAAAAAAGAATGGCCACGACGAGAATATTCTGCTGAAAATATGGGCCGATTGGGAGAAATTCGCTTCGTACGCATTCAACAAGTCGCACGCCGCCTGCTATGCTTGGGTGGCTTATCAAACTGGTTACCTTAAGGCGCATTATCCGGCCGAATACATGGCTGCCAACCTTACGCAGAGCAAAGACTCCATTTCCGATGTCAAGAAGTTTATGGAGGAATGCAAGGTAATGAAAATCAACGTTATGGGTCCAGATGTCAACGAGTCGGAATTGAACTTCATCGCCAACAAGAAAGGCGACATCAGATTCGGCTTGGGCGGCATCAAAGGCGTGGGCACTGCAGCTGTCGAGGCTATTGTAAATGAGCGGCAGAAGAACGGCAAGTTCAAAGACATCTTCGACTTTGTGGAGCGCATCAACCTTACGGCCTGCAATTCGAAAACCATTCAGAGCCTTGCTTTTGCAGGCGCTTTCGACAATCTTGGAGTCAAACGCGAGATATTCCTGGGCGAGTCGAACGAAGACCGCTTCCTCGACGCGCTGATGCGCTACGGCAACAACTGCCAGGCCGACAAGCAGAACAACACCAACACGCTGTTCGGCTCAATGAGTGACTCCATAGCCATTCCGCACCCTCACATCCCCGACATTCCCGACATGCCGCTACTCGAGAAACTCAACTTGGAGAAGGAGCATGTAGGCATCTTCCTATCGGGACACCCGCTCGACAATGTGAAATTCGAACTTGAGCATTTCTGCAACATTTCGCCTGTCGATTTGGAACAGCTTGAGCAATACAGAGGCCGCGAAGTATCGTTCGGCGGACTTGTAACCGAAGTAAACGAGACGATGACCAAAACCGGCAAACCGTGTATGAACTTCACCGTCGAAGATTATATCGGCGGCAGAAAAATCTGGCTGTTCGGTAAAGATTACGAAGCATTTGGAAAGAATGTGAAAAAAGACCAGTCGATATATGTCAAGGCGAGAATCGAGGAGCGCCAATTCCCCGACAAAGAGGGAAAACGGCCGCTCGACGTCCACATAACAACAATCCGACTGCTCACCAACATACGCGAGGATTTTGTGCGAAAACTCTGCATTGTGATAAACGTCAGCAACCTGAGCAAAAACTTGGTCGATACGTTCGACAATGCCTTTAAGGAGAAAGGAAAGGTGACTTTGAATTTTAAAATCTATGACGAGGAAAAGGGGTTAAAAGTCAATCTGTTGGCAAGCAAAAAGGCGATAAAGATAACCGACGAGGTTGTCGATTTTCTAGAAAATTCGAGCGACGTGTTCTCGTACGCGATAAACGACGGACAATACACGCGCCACCGTGTCGAGCTGGAAAACGCTACCGAGGAGGATGAGAAAGAAAACACCGTTTTGCAGGACGAACCCGATGCAAACGCATAGAAAAAACACGATTGTATTCAGGAAAATGTAACTTTGGAAAAATTTGTAACATTTAAAAAACATAATTATGGCACAAAGAATAACCGACGCCGATTTTGAGGCTGAAGTGCTGAAATCGGCAATTCCTGTGGTAGTTGATTTTTGGGCGGAGTGGTGCGGCCCTTGCAAGATGCTTCTTCCGATAGTTGAGGAACTTGCAGCCGACTACGAAGGCCGCGTTAAGATTCTCAAAATGAACGTCGACGAGGCTGAAAACATTCCGGCACAGTACGGCATCCGCAACATCCCCACTCTGCTGTTCTTCAAAGGCGGCGAAGTGGTCGACAAGCAAGTTGGTGCCGCTCCAAAACCGATGCTAGCGCAGAAAATCGACGCATTGCTTTAAACCGAATGCCGCACAACAAGCGGCATTTGTTTTTAATTTTTAATTATCAACAAGATGAAAGGAAAGACTCTCATTGCGGTAGTTCTGTTGCTTGCCTTGGCCAATGGCGCTGCGGCACAAATATCGCTTGGCGTAAAGGCAGGATTTAACACCACAAACATCGCCACCACGGGCAACGGTGGAAAACAATTCCCCAATATAGATGACAAAGTGACAAAACCAGGCTTCAACGTTGGTCTCTTTGCCGATTTTTTGCTGAACAACAACGTTTCAATCGAAACCGGCGCAAACGCTGAGATGAAGGGCTTCGCAATAAATAATGAATACAGAATGGGCAATTATGTGGAGAAAAACCGCATTAAATACAATCTGCTGTATGTTACGGTACCTATAGATATCCGTCTGAACTTTGGCCGATTCTACTTCCTTGCCGGACCTTATTTTGGCGTAGCCGCCGCTGGCAAATACAAGAAAAATTCCGATGCTAACGGCGATAATATAAAAGTGAAAGACGACCTCCGCTTTGGTAACGAAGAAATGGCCCTTTTCAACGAAGGAGACCATTTCCGCCGAGCTGATGTTGGCGTGGGCTTGGCTGTTGGTTGTGAGATAATCCGAAATTTCGGCCTCCGCTTAGGCTACGACGCCGGACTTCTTAACATCCAACCCTCAGGCAACAACGATAATACAATTAAAAATCAATCGTTTAACCTATCGGCAACGTGTAGGTTTTGAGAATGTGGCATTAAGCGATTAAATTACAATCACAAGCTCAAAAAACGCTTCGCACCTTACACTGAAAAGAACGCCCATGACAACAACGGCAATAATCCTTTTGGTTCTTTTCTGCACCGGAGCCAGTGTGGTTCAGCGGGTTAGCGGTTTCGGCTTCGGCATTTTCATAATGACGGTGCTGCCGCACATTATGCCGTCGTATGGCGAAGCGACAATGCTTTCCGGCATCTTGTCGGCTTTGCAGTCTCTCTATGTGCTGACAACCGTTTGCCGCCAAATCAACTGGCGGCACGTTTTGCCTATATTGTTGACATTCATCGTAGTATCATACTTTGCCGTTCAGTATGTATCAATGGCCGCCGACACCCACCTCAAGCATCTACTTGGAGTAATACTTATAGTAATGAGCTGCTATTTTTTGATAATCAGCGAGAAAATTCATCTAAAACCTACACTGCCCATACAACTCTCCATGGGCACACTAAGCGGAATAATGGGCGGTTTGTTTGCCATGCAGGGGCCTCCGGCGGTACTATATTTTGTTGCTTCCGAAACCGACAAAGTGCGCTATCTGGCTGCAACACAGGCCTATTTCTTCATAGGCAATGTGGTTATGACAGGCTATCGCGCACAAAGCGGATTTCTTACACCGACGGTTGGCTGGTGCTGTCTTTACGCCTTTGCCGGCATCATTGTCGGGACGCAGATAGGCCGGCTTCTGTTCAACAAACTGCCGCTGCCGATATTACGGAAAGTAATTTACGCTTATATGGCGGTTGGTGGTGTTGTAGCTCTTCTGGCATAAAAAACTACCCAACGGGGCTTTTCGTCTTATTATGCGCCAAAAATTCAGAAAAATCGGCACGGCATCATTTTCTTTTTAACTTTATGGTATGGATAAACCGAAATTCGACACGTGCTTTTTTGAGCGTTACGCTATGATAACGCTTCGCAGCATTTTGGGCGAGCACTATGCGCACTTGCAAAACGCCGACCGACCCGACTTGCAAGACCTGGAGCGCAGCATCGGCATTGAGGTTACACGTGCCATTAAAGAGAACAAGATAGAGGCAGAGTGGCTGGTAAACGAAATGGCTGGAGCCGAAATCTTCAACCTAACCGAGCTCGACAAACAACGCACCTTGCAATACGGATATTCCTACGGCCTGACCGACGGGCAGTATATGGGCGAGCTGGAACGGCGTTATTGGTCGCTAGCGTTGCCGCTCAAGCGGATTATCAAAAACAAAGTGCAGAAAGTTGCCGACGGATTCTACGGCTCCTTCAACGAGTTTGGGCTTTATATTTTCTCAAAAGACAATTTGAACGAGTTGGAAATACGGCTTGCGGTTGATTACACAACAGACTTACAGCGGAAAAACAAAATCCGATACTCGCAACTCTACATATCCCAAATCAACAAACTGTCGGTGTGCGACCTGCAGACCGGCACCATAACCGAACACTGCATCAGCGCCGACCAGTGCAACCAGTTTTATTGTGCAGCTGTAGAGTAAACACTAAGGAACATCATAAAACAACAAAGGCGCCTTATAAGACGCCTTTGTGTTATATTAATATGAGCTGTTTATACTATACTATTTCTAAGACCGTTGATGGCCATGCTCAAATCATCAAATTTGTCGGAGTTGGTTCTATCCTCCTTCAAAGTTTCAAGCGATGTTTTGATTGTTTGCAGCTGAGTGTAGATGTCGCTGAAATCGGAACTCTCTTTGCGGCTCTCAAGGTATTTGAGAATAGTGTCAACATACTCAAAATGCTTCATTCCTACCTCAATCATTTCATCAACGTTGTGGCTTGTCTCGGTTGCTGCGGTGCAGATGTGAGCGCTTTCAATCCAACTGCCTATAAGGAACAGCAAGGCTGTCTCTGTCTGGCTTGTCTGATTCAAAATGTATTGCGAGTCGCTAAGCAAGTCTTTCACCAAAACAGCCAACGAATCGATGTTGTTGATGTTGCCTTGGAAGTCGTTTGATATTTTCTCAGCGTCGACGCTGATGTTCAAGTCGCTTGCCAGTAACAGAAGGCATTTCATATACTCCTCCGATTCTGCCTTCTTGCCGAATGCCACATTGTAGCACAAATCGGCGGCATAAACGCCAAGGTTGAGCGATTTCTGCCATGAGCTAAGGTAGTTCTGCTGGTTGGCAAGGCTATTGGTGGCGTCCATAATGTAGGGGATGCCCATTTTGTTTATGGTAGTCATCAACTCAAAGGCTGTAGGCGTCGGGATATTCTCCAAATCTTCAATTATCTGGTCAACTGAAACTTCGGTAATCTCACTGACGTTTTTATCCTTCTTTGCAGAATTGTTGCCATTGCAAGCTATAAGCACCGCGGCGCTTATTGATATGGCTAATAAAGATTTAAACTTTTTCATAATAAAGTTGTGTTTGCAGACAAAATTATAATTATCCATATAAAATTATACTAAAACCGTCATGTTTTTTGGTGACAAATTATAGCCTATGACGAAATGGGGCATTTTTGTGACGAAAGCGTGTTATTTTTTGACGAAAAAATACAATAAACGGCGCAACTTATCGCCTCATCACCCCGTCTTTGATATAGATGACATACATCATACGTTTTATAATTAGTTGCACGGGCGGTTCGGCAGAGCCGTCCGTTTTTTGTCGGCCCATAATTCGCAAATCTTGATTTATTTTGCCGAAAAAAGTCCGTTATGAGAATCGAAAGCCGAATAGGCCACATCTACGCAACGCCTGAGCGCGTCTACTCTTTGATTTCCGACTTCAGCCGCATCAACACCACAATGCTGCCAGCCAACGATAAGATAACCGATGTTGAGGCCACTCCCGACTCGTGCACTTTCACCATTGCCAATGCCGGGCGCGTAGGTATGCGCATTGTCGAGCGGCAGGAACCGAAACTGCTGAAAATGGAGAACAGCGAAGGTCCGCTGCAGTTCAAAATGTGGATTCAGCTTGTACCGTATAACACGACCGAATCGAAGGTTCGGATAACTTTCGACGCCGATGTGAACGCCCTGATGAGCGTTATGGTGAAGAAACCGCTGACAGAGTTTGTTGAGTCGCTGGTGTCGAAACTGGAGCAAATCAGATAACTGAAAATCTGGCGCTAAAACTCTTTTTGCCGGCTATCAATTATAATCGTCACGGGGCCGTCGTTAATCAGCTCTACATCCATCATTGCGCCAAAGCGGCCCGTTTGCGGACGGATGCCTGAGGCCGTTTCCAACTTGCACACAAACTCCTCGTAAAGCGGAATAGCCTGTTCGGGCCTTGCGGCGCGGATGTATGACGGGCGGTTTCCATGACTTGTCTGCGCAAAGAGCGTAAACTGCGACACCACCAATAGTTCGCCGCCCTCATCGCAAACCGAGCGGTTCATAACGCCGTTCTTGTCGTCGAAGATGCGTAGGCGCGAGATTTTGCCGCACAGATAATCGGCATCGGCACTGGTGTCGGCTGGCTCAATGCCAACCAGAATCATCAAGCCAGCACCAATCTTTGCCACCACTTCGCCGTCAATGGTTACACTCGATTGCTTAACTCGCTGAATTACAACTCGCATGGATTTAAGTAATGATTAATGATATGATTATAAGTTCACGATTTGCTTATGCCTTGTGCCTTATACCTTTTCAACTTTACACTCTACCATTTACTCAATCTTAAAATCTTTTATCTCCCATGTCGCCGCCTCGCTGTCGGTGCTGGTGTATTGGAAGGCCACGTAGATTGTTTCTCCAGCAAAGGATGAAAGGTCAGCGGTTGATGTAACAAATTTGAAATCACTTCCGGTCGGCCAAGTCGAAATATCATCGTTCAGCTCGGTCCAGTCGGCGCTTGTAACATCACCTTCAAAGTCGGTCGAAATCATCACGTGCAGCGCATCTTTTGGCTGTGCCACATAATTTGCGGCCTGTTGGAACGACAGTTTGTTTGCGCCGGAGCCTAGTGTTATGGCCGGCGACACAAGCCAACTTTCCGATTCATTCCGCGCATTGTTGTAGTAAGCGCTGGCTTTCATGCAAGTATATTTGCTATCAAAGCTCCAAACGTAGCTTAAACCGCCAATTTCAACATCGTGAATGACGAACTGTCCTTGGCTGCTGCTGAACGCTTCGGCAAAAATGGCGTTTGTGTTGCCATTGTTTGTGCCGCCACCGTTATCAGGTTTGATGCCGTTTCCGTCGAGCCAGTAACCAGTGAGCGACTTCACACCCGGCATATTGAAGTATTTCTCGAGCGAGCCGTAAATCATAACTTCCTTGCCTAAGTTCGAAGCGTTGTCGACAAGGTTGAGTGCAGCGCGGATGTCGCCGGTCGGGAGTTGCACTGTCAGACATTTGCTGAGGTCTGTTTCGGTAGCCGATGCGGCTATGAGAAGATTGGTGGCAGTATAGAACGGTGCTTTGGTGCTCATTGCATATTTTTCCAAAGTGGCGCCGCTTGCGTCTTTTGTCTCATAAACACCTACAATATAAGCTTTTACCCATTTTGTACCAGTTGCAGTTGCGGCGGCCGATACGCTGAGCGGTGTATCGAATGTTCCGGTGCTTGTGTTATTGCCGGGGGTGGTATTACCCTCAACTTTATTTGTTATGCTTATCGACTTAATCTCAAGTGTGCCAGCCTTTTTCGATGTCGATTTGTATTTTATGGCAACGGTTATCTTTTTGCCAGCATACGAACTTATGTCAACATTGGTTGTGGCAAAGGTATTCCAGTCGGAGCCTTCGGTCCAGGTTGCCTGAACAGCTGTCCACGTTGCGTTTGTCGGCGATTTGCCGGCTTTGTAATCAGTTGACACCTGCAGAGTTATGTCGCTGTTGATGTCGCTGAAATAGCGGGCGATATAGTTCATACTGAAGCCGGCCGCCGTTTCGTTTGTCAAATCAATCTCCGGCGAAATGAGCCAGTCTTCGTTATCGTAGTTGGTGGAATTGGCGTAGCCCGTCATTGTGGCGGTATTGTAGCTAATGGCCCACGTTTGCTCACCCGACACGCTGAATGTGGTAAAGCTGCCGAAATTGCTGTCGAAAGTCTGACTGAACACCGCATCTTTCTCTTTCCCAGACACAAAGCGTGCGCCTGTCAGTTCAAGTTCGTTGACATTGCGGATAAGTAGCTGGACTGTCGATGAGTAGCGGCTCACGATAAACACGGCGTCACCGCGACCACCAATCACTTTCTTGTTGGCAAAGTTGGCGTAGCCGCTGTTGCGGACAATCACCTCGTTGCCAAGGCTGTCGGTAAGTGTCAGATTCTTTGATGTTTGCGCATATCCGTCGGCATATGTTCCGGCAGTGTCGGATGCGGCAAATTGCACATTTTCAAGTCGCACGAGTTTGCAGGTGTAGGCAAAATCAGAACTATTGAGTTGCTTTATGGTAACCACTTCGGGCTCAATGTAGCACTCGTTTCGCTGAACAATGATATCGTAGGCCGGGTCAATGCCGCCAATCTGCATCAGCTCGTTGTATTTCGACACCGACAGACCGTTGAGCACAATCTTGACATAATCGCCAATACGGACATTCGCCGCGCTCGCCTCAAGCTGCAAGTTGATGCCGCCCGTCTCGTCTTGAACATAAAGCTGCTTGTAGAGGTTACCGCTACTCTCGTCGCCTATCACGGTGGCATAAAGATAAGCCGTGTCGGTTATGACAAACGAACCCTGCTTCTTTGCGTGCATGTCGTAAATGTCAGATACAGTGACGGTTGCTCCATTGGGCAATGCCACATAATCTGGCGCGTCGAAATCATTGTCGATGCAAGAGCCCAAAAACAATGCCGCCGATACTGCCGCCATACTATTTAAAAACGAAGTTCTCATATTGGTAAGTTGTTTAGAATCTGAAATTTAAATTAACAAACAATTGCCGTCCCCACATGTAATTGTATTTCGATTGGAAACGGTCGGGGTTCCTTTTGTCGAGCCTGAACTGCTGGTAGGATGAATAAGCGAAATTGGTATTATTCAGCAAGTTATCGACACTTAGGTTAAATCCTAAATAGTAGCTGTCGGCAATGCGCCAGCTTTTGCTTATATACAAATCGACAATGAAGTTATTGTCGAGTTTTTCCTGATGTGTTATCTTCCGATAGTTCTCATGCTCAGGGGTATAGCCTTCGAGCGCATACTCGGTGAGGCGCTCGGGGAACATGTCGGTGTAGATGTCGGCATAGTAGCTGACCGTGGCGCCTATGTTCCAGTAGTTGATGCTATAGCGCAGACCCGTAGCGAAGGCGCTTTGCGGAAATCCGCCCAACCGGTAGTTTTTCAGATAGGCGATGTCGGTCTGGTTGGTCATTCCGTCATCGGAGATGATTTGGATTATCGGACGGTTAGAGTAGGCGAAGCGCCCGATGCCGCCAGCCAGCTGGTATTGCAGTGAAGGCGTAACATCCCACTCCAATCCAAGCTCGGCGCCATAATGTATGCGGTCCATGTCGCGCCAGATGTAACTTCCATAAACTCCGCCGTTGCTTGTCTGCTCATCGCGGCCTTCGATGTAGACATTACGAACCGACATGTCGTCGGCGTGGAATGAATAATAAACCGACGCGCGTGTTTTCAGCTTAGGCAGACGCACATTGTACGAGAGGTCGGTGGCGGCCACCTTACGGCTTTTCAGATTTTCGACAATAGCGTTGCTAGTACGCACTGTCTCAAACGAGTTTTGGAATGTCGGAGCAACGGTCTGATACAAAGCGTTGAGAATGATATGGTTGCGACCGTTGATTTTGTAAGTGGCACCGGCTTTCAGGCTGAAATCGACAAAAGTCTGATGCTTGCTGTCGCCATACGAATTGTCGGCGTGGATGCCGTTGCGCCACTTGCCCGTGCGCCAGAAGTTGGTGTAACGAACTTTTGCGCCGCCCATAAACTCAAGTTGCTGAAGGCTGTAAACCACCTGTCCAAACAACTCGGCATTGTTGTGGTTGGCAATGTAGTAATAGCCGCACTTGTCGCCCACATGGCAGATGCGGTTGGGATTGTTGAGGTCGCTGTTGGCGGCGTCGGGAATGCGCTGACCTGGCGTCGGAATGCTGTCGCGCATAACATATTTATCGACATCGAGATAATAGTCCGCTCCCAGCAAATCGACAATCGTCATAAAGTTATAACCCTTGAAAATCACCGCATTAACACCGGCATTCCACGAGAGGTTGTCGTGGCTGTAGTTGTAGATTGACGACAAGTTGAACTGCCGTTTGTCGCTGCGGCGCTCCTGCACGAGATAGTTGGCGCGGAAACCTGCGGCAATCATCGTTCCGTTGGCGTCAAAAATCTGGTCGACGCGGTTACGGTTGGCTGTGTAGAAACCTTCCCAATTGAGTTGGCGGCGGTTCTCGTTCGTCTCCCAATCGAGCTTCTGCGCCTCGTACTCATCAAGGTTCAACTTGGTTGTCAGATAGTAGCTCGGCAGGTTTTTGTAGTAGTCGGGGCGCGGGTCGTTGCCCGAAACCCAGCTTATCGACGATGTGCCGTAACGTCCGAATCCGTAGGCCGCCGAGGTTGTAAGCTCCGCTGCATCAGATATCTTCCATTTGTGAGTAAGCATTAGCACGGGCTGGTGTGATTTGGCCATGCTGGCGTTGCGTTTGCGACCGTTCTGCCAGCCCCAGTTGGGGTTGTAATAGTTGCTGCCGGCGAGGTCGTATGCCTCTTGTGTCGAAGCTGATGCGCGGCCGTTGGTGCGTGGTGCGCCAAATCCGGCAAAATTAAGGCTGTGGCGGTCGTTTATCTGTTTTTCGACAGCCAGAAAATAGCCCCAGGCATCGTAACTGCAGCCCTCAACGTAGCCTTCCTCGGCAAATCGGCGCGAACCCGAAACCGAAAACGCCCAGCCGCTTGGCAGCAATCCCGAGTTGTAGGTTATCATGGCACGGTGGCGGTAGGCATTGTTGCCGTAAGAGTATGTTGTGCGGAAACCCTTCCGTTTCTCCGACGCTATCATCGAGTAGTTGACAATGCCGCCAACATCGCCATATGAATATTCTGAAAAGCCGATGCCCGGCACCACCGACGGATAGCGTGTAACATCGTTCAAGCCGCCCCAGAGAGCGAAAGAAGTTCGCCCTGTCGACGGGTCGCTCATTGGTATTCCGTTGATTGTCACGCTCTCTTGGTTCGATGCGAATCCTTTGACACGGTAGCGCGTGGAGCCAAACTGATAGCCCGCCGTGTTCTGATACAAATCCTGCGACGAGCTCAGAATTCCTGATATTGAACCAACTGTAGCACCGCTCTCGTCGAGCTCAGCCTCCGACAGAAAAATGTCGTACGAATCGAGGCTCGAAGGTTCAATGTCGTTGGTTTTCGGCTCCGGCTCCTGCGCAAAAGTTGCAAACGGGGAAAGTAGTAGCAACAATGTCGCTTTAAAACTGATTTTCATATAAAAAGCCTTTTTAGTCGCCTTTCGGTTTCTTGCTGAAAAGCTTTCGAAGTTAAAAAAACTTATGATGTTGCGGATAATTGATGTCGAATGATTTTATACAATTGCTGAAATTCAGCAAGTTATAGGTTGCATTTACATCGGGTCAACATCAGGGACAATCATAACGTTCTTGTATTCAGGCTGTTCCAAAAACTGGTCAATGGCTTCAAGCATCTGCCTTTTTGCCGTCATGCCGTCAGTTTTTGACAGTTTGATGAGAATGTCCATTAGGTAGAAGTTCTGCACGCGGTTTATGGCCGGCACAGTGGGGCCGAGAGCTGTAAGACCTTCAATTTTCTGAATCTGGCCGAAAAGTTCACGTGCGCCTTTATCAACAATAGTGCGGTCGCGGTGTTTTAGCGTTATCGAAATCAAGCGGCTGAACGGCGGGTAGAAAAACATCTGCCGTTCTTCGGTTTGTGACTGATACATAGCCTGATAGTCATTCTTGACAACCTGCTGCACAACGCTGTTTTCAGGATTGGCTGTCTGAATTATGACAGTGCCTTTTTTGTCTTTCCGACCGGCACGGCCGCTCACCTGCGCCATAAGCTGGAAGCTGCGCTCATAAGCTCGAAAATCGGGGAAGCTCAGCATATTGTCGGCATTGATTATACCAACAACACTTACGTGCTCAAAATCAAGTCCTTTCGACACCATTTGCGTGCCGATAAGAATGTTGGTTTTCTGCTCCTGAAAATCGCGAATAATATTGGCGGCACCCGTTTTGCTACGTGTGGTGTCGGTGTCAAGGCGTGCTATTTCGGCTTGTGGAAAAATAGCCTTCAGTTCGTCTTCGATGCGCTCAGTGCCGAATCCAGCCGTCTGCATCGGATTGCCGCAGTGCGGACAGCTGCCGGGCATGTTGATAGTGTAGCCACAATAATGACACACTAACTTGTTGATTGACTTATGATAAGTGAGGCTAACATCGCAATGCTCGCATTTGGGAACATAGCCGCACTGCTTACATTCCAAGAACGGACTATAGCCGCGCCTGTTCTGAAACAAAATGACTTGTTCGCCTGCATTAAGAGCCGTGTCGATGTAACTGAGCAATGTCTGGCTGAAACATTGTTGCATGAGTTTCTTGTGCCGCTCACGCTGGGTGTCGACAACCACAATATCGGGCAGAACGGCCGGGCCGTGTCGGTGATTCAGCGTTACAAGACCATAGCGTCCGTGCAGCGCGTTAAAGTAACTTTCGAGCGACGGCGTGGCCGAACCCATAAGCACTTTGGCGTTATGCTGTAAACCAAGCACCACTGCCAGGTCGCGGGCGTTGTATCTCGGAGCTGGGTCGTATTGCTTGAAGCTGCTTTCGTGCTCCTCGTCAACTATTATCAGCCCAAGATTTTTGTATGGCAGAAATATCGATGAGCGAACGCCCAAGATTATCTGATAAGGCGAATCATCGTTGAGCAAGCTGTTCCATAACCTTGTGCGCTCTGTCGAGGTGTGTTTCGAGTGATAGACACCCACCTTGTCGCCGAAAAACCGCTTCAGACGGTTCACAATCTGCGATGTAAGCGCAATTTCAGGCAGCATGTACAGCACTCTCTTTCCGCTTTTCAGCACCTCGTCGATAAGGTAGATATAGATTTCGGTTTTGCCGCTTCCGGTTATTCCATGCAGAAGCACAGTCTGCTTGCTTTCAAACTCAGTTCTGATTTGCTCAATAGCCGCCTGCTGATATTGATTCAGCTCGTGTTTTGGTTGGCAGTCGGCAAGTTGCGACGATTGCAGCGCATCTTCAAAATCTTCAATCAGGAAACCGTTTCTAACTAATGTTTTGACAACAGTTGCTGTTGTGGGCACTTTCTCAATCACTACTTTTTGCAGCACTGACTTTCCGTGGAAAGCGTCGTCGCCAAGAAAGTTGGTAATCCACATCAGCACTTGCCGCTGCTTGTCGACACCGCGAGCCAGCAAAGCCAACTTGCGGTTCAGCATCTCTGCATCAGTTATCAGCGGCGACACGCGCAAGACTTTTTGCAAACGCGGTGTTGAGCGCCCGTGTATCTCTTCGGTTATTATGGCTAATCCTTTATCCGACAGATTTTTGACTATCGAAAGAATTGATTTCTCGCCAGTTATCTTCGCCAATCGGCCAATATCGGTCTCCTCCTCTTTAATCAATGCCGAATATACCGACTGTTCCGCAGGTGTAAGCGCCGATGTGTCGGCTTGCGCGTTGTCAGTGGGCAAAATTTTCGTGTCGCTATCGGGACGCAGGCCGACCGGAACTGCAGCTTTGTAAACATCGCCAATCGGGCACATATAGTAATTGGACACCCACTGCCAGAAATCGATTTGTTCTTGTGTTACAACGGGTTGTAGGCTTGCAATGCTTTGTATCGATTTTATTTTGAACCCCTCGGGCGGTGTTGGCGTGATGCTGTGAATAATGCCCGTATACAGTTTTTTTGCACCAAACTCAACCACAACGCTTTGCCCCACAGCGGCACTCTCGGTCATCGATATGGGAATCTCGTAGGTGAAAGTGCCCTTAACAGGTACTGGCACAATCACTTGGGCAAAAAGAGCACGCGCCGCCATACTGTCTTAAATGAGTTAGGCTTCGGCTTGTTTCTTCGGGAACAAAAGCGACAGCACAATGCTGAGCACTATTATTGTCAAGATGACATAGAGCGAGTGCACCGAACTGAAGCCTATTTCGTCGAGCCAGTGGTGAGCCAACAGTTTGACACCTACAAAAAGCAGCAGCACGGCAACACCTTGCTTCAGATAGCAGAATTTGTCGACAGCACCGGCCAGCATAAAGAACATTGACCGCAAACCAATGATTGCGAATATGTTAGAGAAGAAAACAATATACGGGTCGCAAGTAACAGAGAATATGGCAGGAATACTATCGAATGCGAATATGACATCGCTGAACTCGATAGTGGCCACAACAATCAGCAGCGGCGTAATGAACAATTTGCCTTTGTGGTCGCGCATAAAAAAACGCCCGTTCACGTAGCGCGGATAAACGCTGAAATGTTTCGACAGAAAACGAACAATAGGCTTATCATGCGGATTAGAAGGAGCTTCCTCCTCTTTCTTGAAAAACATTTTCACACCCATATAAGCCAAATAAACGCCGAAAACAAGCAGTATCCAATTGAACTTCTGAATGAGCGACGAACCCAAGAAGATGAACGCCATACGCAGAATAATGGCTCCAAGTATGCCCCAGAACAATACGGACTTGTAATCTTTTTTGCGCACGCCGAATCCGGTTAGCAACATCAGCATAACGAACAGATTGTCAATGGAAAGAGTTTCCTCAATCAGGTAACCCGACAGAAAATCGATTGACGAACTTTTCTGATATTGCTCAATAGCCGACTCAAGCGTTATACCGTTTTCAATGGCTTTGTCGAGAGGCAGACCGTCATATTTGAAGCTGAGGGAGTATTTCTGCGAAACTTCCTGCAGCCGTTCAAACGAGTCGATGCCGTGTACCATATGGCCTCCGTAGCGTAGAAAAACAAAAAAGCACAGAGCGAACGAAACCCATACCGCGGTCCAAATGCTCGATTCCTTTATGCTTACAATGTGGTGGTTTTTGCCTACAAACAACAAGTCGAACATCAACACGGCCATAACAAAAACAATGAAAATCAGCAGAAATAAATTGTCCATTTTTTATTGATTGAATTAATGTGTAATGAGTAATGTTTAAAGTTTAATGATTAATGTATAATGATTTGATTATCAATCTGTAATTCGTAACTCGTAATTCAAATACTTATGTCTTTTGTCTTTTGCCTTGTAACTACTTATAACTTTAACCTTTCTAGTATGGCTTTGTTCTTGTCACCACGGCTCTTGGCGCCTTTTGCACGGTAAATGGCATTCTCCCATTCGCCGTACATTGGGTTGGGCAGAACAATGAACCGTGTGCCGAAATCGTTTTGCAGCGAATCGGCAAGCGTAAGTGCCAAACCACTGTCGCGACGGTCGAATAGTGATGAGTAGTCGCCCATATTATCACCGACAAACAGCAGAATCTCGTGTGTTTCCGACACTTTTTCGCGGCGCGAGTCCTTGCATGACGATTCGCCCGGTGCAATGGTCAGCAAGAACGCCGAATCGGTAGGCATTCCAGCTGCCGCCAGATTTTGCAGTGTGGTGGCGCGCTCCTCGTCTCTGCGGTTCGATATGAAGAACACATCAACGCCTTTTTGCCTTGCGTAGCCTATGAACTCAGCGGCTCCAGGAAGTGCAGCGGCCTCAGCGCGGTCAGTCCACACCTTCCATAAACTATCGCTGTATGATTGGTTGGCGGCTAACAGTCCGGCCTCAAACGGGCTGTTGTCGAGCACCGTCTCATCGATGTCGAGCACCACGGCTGGACGTTTGTCGCCTTTGTATTCACGCAGGTTGTTGTCAAGCGCCAACTGAGCCATATGGTAAGCCTGATAATAGCACGCGCGCATCTCAGCCGACTGTTGATACCAAGCGGTGGCGAGCAACAGCTGGTTCTGGTTGTCTGGCTCGGCCTGACGGCAGCACGAGGCAGTTGTCAGAACAAACGCCGCAAAAGCTCCGAACATCAATGTCTTCCTCATAATCAAATATTTATATCATTCCAGCCGTACCTCTAAGGATTAAGGCGGAAATTCTGTTCAAAGAATTTGTTATATCGGTCTATATTCTTGTCTTCCAACAATTTGTCATAGTTCGATTTTGAAATAATGTAGTGCTTGTAGCTGTCGGGCGTGATGTCATCGAACACCTCGCCGGCAATTATCACCGACTCAATGTAGTTCTGCGCCATTTTGGCGTTCTTGAACTTGGTTACTATCACAACGTTATAATCCTCGTTAAGCCGCTGGTTACTTACATCAAAGTTCAAGAAATCAAAGTATTCGTCGTTAAAGTCGATAAGGTTGAATTTGATTTTGTTATCGTCGAGCTTGCTATTGACGCACGCCACCATATAATAATAGGTCTCGGCGGCATTGTAGTTGAAAAGTGTGATGTCAAGCGTGTCGTAGGCCAACTGCTCGGCCGCCAGCTGCTCACGCAGAAGCTCCTCTTCGGTTTTCTCCTCATAGACGTGCGGCTTGCGGTTCAGCGCGGCAATTACCTCGCGGGCGTAAGTGCTCTCCTCGTTCTTTGGATACTTGGCGATAAAGGCTTTTAGCGCCTGCTCAAATGTTGCGGTATCGGTATTCTTGCCCGAGCAAAGTGTGCTTAACAGGGCGAATTTCGGAATAAGTCGGCTCTCAGGGTATGCCGAATCAACGTAATTATAAGTGTTGGTCACCTGGTCGCAGTCGCCACTGATGAAGAACTTATATGTGGCCTGATACATAAAGTTCAGCTGATTGTCTGCCCGTTCAAGCTCTTTGTAATAATCCGGGTTGTTTAGGATTTTTGCATAATCAGTGTCCGGATAATCGTTGATGATTCGGTTCTTGCACGCTTCGGCGTTCGGATAGTCTTTTTGCAGAAGATAGACCTTATACATATTGAACAGAGCCGACACTGTTTGCTCCGAATTGGGATATTTCTTCAGATAATCCTCAAATGCGCTTATTGACAGCGAAAGGTCGGCGAATTTGTCCTTATAGATAACTCCCAAATCGAAATAAGCGGCTTCCTCTTTGGCTTCTGAAACCTGATATGCCGAGTCGGTCAACGGAATGTCAACCAAATAGTACTCACGGGTTTTGTTGTCCAAATCTTTCTTCTTGTCCTCCTCGGGCTCCTCGTTTCCATAGGCGTCGTAATCATCGAAGTCGAGCACTGTTTTGTTGCTGCGCCGCCAGTTATCTTCCAGTTTGCGCCCGCCCCATTTCTTGCTGAATTCCGATTGTCCCAGGCTCAGCGACGACTGGTTGTAGAAATACCATTTGCCGCCAGTATTGGAGTTCTGTCTCGACATCTGTTGGGCTTGTGCCAAGTCGTTTTTAGCTTCGGCCTCGCGGCTCTTGGCGGCTTCTTCCTCAGCCTTCACGGCGTTTATCTTTTGGTCGATAATGCGGTTGCGCTCGGCTTCCGACATTTTGGCCAGCTTTTGCAAACTGTCCTCGCGGCTGATAGTCTCAAGGCAGCGCACAAGGTCGGTCAAATTGTCGGTTTTGCGTTTTATCAGTTTGTAGTTGGGATACTCACGCGGCAGGTTAACCATAGCGCTGTCGTAGTACAGCTGGGCTTTGCGATAGTCGGGCTTGTCGAAATAGATGTCAGCCACAGCCAGATACGACACGCTCTTCTGGTTGGTGTTGACGGTGCTTGTGGCAATCGACTGCTTGTAGTACCACAGCGCATCATCGTCGCGCATCTCGTTATAAGCGATGTTGCCCAACGCATAGTATATCTGGTCGAGATACTCGGTGTTCTTCTCGTCTTTCAGCATTTTGTTGAGCACGCGCTGCAGCTGGTCGCTGTTGCCCGTCTCGCTGTTGTAGATGCTGGCCTTATTGATGCTTGCGTTGAAGGTGTATTTGTAATCGGGATTCTTGTCGATAACCTTCTGATACCACTCGCTGGCCTTGCGGCTCTCCTCGTTCAGCTGGTATAGTTGAGCCAGAATGTACATCATTCGCACCTTGTCGCGCTTGTTACGGCGAATTGTCTTTATGGCGTCCTCAAGATACGGAATGGCGTCGGTGTAGCGCTCCTGGCGAATCATAATGTCGGCCTGTGTGGCGTTAAGCGGCGACATCATCTTTTTCGACACTTTGCTCATGTCGCCGGTTATGGTGTTCAGAAAGTCCTGCGCCTGGTCGTATTTTTCCATTTCGGTGTAGCACCGCGCCAGCCAGATGTAGGCTTCGGTCTTGGTGTCCTGGTCGTCGTACTGACGGACAATGGAGGTGAACTGCTCAACGGCGGCGTAATAGTCCTGCTTTACCGTCAGTGCCTTGCCGTTCAGCATCTCAGCATCGTCAATCCATTTCACGTATTCGTATTTGTTCATGAACGACTTCTGCTTGTCCGACAGTTTTTTCCCTTTTTTCTGGTTCGGCTTGACAGTTATGGAGTGCTTGCGTACGCATTTCTCACTTTTCTCGATTACACGGTTCATGTCGCCGTACGATGTCAGCGCGGCTTCTTTGTCGCTATACACAAACATGGGCAGAATAAGCGCGAAGTTTTCGTCGTGTGCCGAGTAGATGTTCTCCATGCCCGACTTGAACGCCTCGTTGCCATTGAAATAGACATTGTATTTCGATGTGGTGTTATGATAGGCGCGTCGCAGCGGAGTGTTTTTGGTAGGCGCACAGCAAACCAACACGGCAGCCGCAGCCGCCGCGCTCACACTCAAAATGATTCTGCTGAAATTCGACACAAAAGATTCCTTATTTCTTTATGGTGCAAAAATAGTTTTTTAGGCGTGTTATGAAAATCGAATGCTGATTTTTCAGAACCGCCCGCATTTTTGTGAGTTAAAAGAACGGACTGGCGGGGTAAATATTGCGAAAACACAACTTTTTGCTCACCCTGTTCGGTGTTTATGGTTTCCAAATCCAAAAATCAGCGCAAAAACCGAAAATTTTCACACATCGCCGACATAAAAATGACATCGGTTTGGAAAGAAAACCTCCGGGCGGCCTGTTGAATAAATAATCCAAAACAGCACTTGTCGCTGATTTTCAGCGCAATCGGCATATCAACAAAATGTTGTTAATAATAATTGCGCAAATGATATTAAATTGTATTTTTGCAGACCACATTTGGGGAAATGTGGATAGTATTTATTTATTAATTAAAAAGTTAGGATTAGAGTGGACACACTTAGTTTTAAGACAATCTCGGCAAACAAGACAACCGTTGAGAAGAAATGGGTTGTCATCGACGCCAAAGACCAGGTCTTGGGCCGTCTTGCCTCAGGTGCTGCCTTTCTGCTGAGAGGAAAGCACAAAACCAACTTTACTCCCCACGTTGACTGCGGCGACAATGTCATCATTATCAATGCTGACAAAGTGCAGCTTACAGGCAACAAATGGGCAGGTAAAGTGTACACGCACCACACCGGTTATCCCGGCGGACAACGCTCAATAGTAGCGGAGAAGCTTATGGCCAAGAAGCCAATAGCTATGGTAGAAACGGCAATCAAAGGAATGCTCCCGAAAAACCGTTTGGGAAGCGCTTTGTACCGTAATCTTTATGTTTATGCAGGTGAGAGCCATCCACATGAAGCTCAAAAGCCTGAATTGATTAACTTAAATTCAATCAAGTAAAATGGAAGTAATTAATGCAGTTGGACGCAGAAAGTCCGCTATCGCACGCGTTTACTTGAGCCAAGGAACAGGTAATGTGACAGTGAACGGCAAGGATTTCAAGGAGTATTTCCCTATTGACACCCTGCAATACATTGTTATGCAACCTTTTGGCGTGTTGTCGCTGAACGGCAAATACGACGTTAAGGCAACTATCGACGGAGGTGGAATCAAAGGTCAGGCTGAGGCCGTACGTTTGGGAATCACCCGCGCACTGATAGAAGTCGACGCCGAGAACCGCAAGCCTTTGAAAGCTGCCGGCTTTGTCACCCGCGACCCACGTGAGGTTGAACGCAAGAAACCTGGTCAGAAGAAGGCTCGTAAGAGATTCCAGTTCAGTAAGCGTTAATGATGCTGCACGAGAATATCGTTTAGTATCTAAATTGTCAAGACTTCAGTTGAACTACTTGACGATTGCTTTTACAACAAGAATGTAAACGAAAAACAATTAAAAATGTCTAAAGTTAGTTTTCAAGAATTATTGGACGCAGGTGCACATTTCGGTCACCTGAAAAGAAAATGGAATCCGGCAATGGCTCCTTACATCTTTATGGAGAAAAACGGAATCCACATCATCGACCTGAACAAGACAGTGGCAAAAATTGACGAGGCCGCTGCCGCTTTGAAGCAAATAGCCAAATCAGGCCGCCGTATCCTCTTTGTAGGAACAAAAAAACAAGCAAAAGAAATACTCGCCGAGCAAGTCAAAAAAATCAATATGCCATACGTATCAGAGCGCTGGTCAGGTGGTATGCTGACAAACTTCCCCACAATCCGCAAGGCAGTTAAGAAAATGGGAACCTTCGACAAAATGGAACAAGACGGAACTCTTGACCACCTGTCGAAACGCGAGAGGCTGCAGGTTGACCGCCAACGCAGCAAACTGAACAAGAACCTGGGCAGCATTGCCGACCTGACACGCCTGCCGGCAGCCTTGTTCGTTATCGATGTCCAGAAAGAAAAAATAGCCGTAGCCGAAGCTCACCGCCTTCAGATTCCGGTCTTCGCTATGGTCGACACAAACTCAAATCCTAACTCTGTTGATTATGCCATTCCCTGCAACGACGATGCAGCAAAAGCCATCTCTTTGGTTTTAGGCGCCATCTGCGACGCTATCCAGGAAGGTCTGTCGGAGCGTAAAGCCGAGAAAGACAAAGAACCTGCTGAGGGCGAGGAGGAAAAACCAAAGAAAGGCGGCAGAAAATCGGCCGCTAAGGTTGATGTAGAAGCTGAAAGCGAAGAAGCAAAGAATGAAGAAACCGAGGAATCGGCTGAATAATCAATTAAAAACTGAAAATTATGTCAATATCAGCATCAGACGTAGCAAAACTGCGCAAACTAACCGGTGCCGGCATGATGGACTGCAAGAAGGCTCTTGTTGAGTCGGAAGGCGATTTCGACCGCGCAATCCAGATTATCCGCGAAAAAGGCCAGGCCGTTGCAAACAAACGCGCCGACCGTGAGGCTTCGGAAGGCGATGTAATTGCAAAAGTATCGGCCGATGGCAAATACGGCGCACTCATCGCTCTCAACTGCGAGACCGACTTTGTGGCTAAAAACGAGGATTTTGTGAAACTTGCTCACGAAATCTGCGACTTGGCTCTGGCAACAAAACCCGCCAACCTTGACGCTCTGAAAAACACTCCGTTCAAAAACGGAAAAACCGTTGAGGGCATCATCACCGAGCAAATCGGTATCATCGGCGAGAAACTTGAGTTGGCATGCTGCGAGTCGCTTGCAGGCGAAGTTGTATGCCCCTACATCCACATGGGCAACAAACTGGCCACTCTGGTCAGCTTCAACCAAGCCGGTGTCGACAAACAGGTTTACAAAGACGTTGCAATGCAAGTTGCAGCCATGAACCCGGTAGCGCTCACTAAAGACGATGTTCCTGCATCGGTTATTGAGAACGAGATGACCGTGGCTCTGGAGAAAACCAAAGAGGAGCAAATCGAGAAGGCTGTTGAGGCTGCGCTTAAGAAAGCAGGCATCAACCCCGCCCATGTCGATTCTGACGAGCATATTGAGTCAAACACAGCCAAAGGCTGGATTACTCCCGAGCAGGCACAGCAGGCCCGCGACATCAAAGCTAAGGTGTCGGTTGAGGCAGCCGCCAACTTGAAGGAGCAGATGATTCAGAACATTGCTCAAGGCCGTTTGAACAAATTCTTCAAAGAGAGCACTCTGCTCAACCAGACATTTATCAAAGACAACAAGATAACTGTAGAGCAGATGATGTCGGCCGCATCGAAAGGCCTGACATGCACTGGTTTCAAACGTTACGCTTTGAAAGACTAATGCTTTAAAGCAGTCGCATAAAAAAAAGCCATCCGAAAGGGTGGCTTTTTTAGTTTGTATTGGTTTTACGTTTGCCGTTATCGTCTTCTTTAGTGTTTTCGTCTTCGTTATCGTTTTAGTTAGCGTTTACGTTTGTTGTTTACGTTAGCTACACTCTGATTCCGACAAGCAGCACATCGTCAGTCTGCTCGGTTACAACGCCTTCCGGATTGTTGCGACGCCACTTCTCAAATGTGTCGTTAAAGATAGTGTGCTGCTCGTCGAACGGCTTCTTGTAATTGTCGAGCAGCATAGAGTATAACCGGCGGCGGCCAAATTTTTCAAAGCTATCGGTGTTGCAGAACTGGTCGGTGAAGCCGTCGCTGTAGGCATAGATGGTGTCGCCAGGCTCAATATCGACAATATGGTTGGTGAACGATGCCTGTTTACCCACATAAGTGCCTATCGGCATACGGTTTGGCTCCAGAACCGACAGTTCGTCGTTTCTGATAATGACAAGCGGACGGAAAGCGCCCGAATATTGCAGTTTGTGCCGCTCAGTGTCGATAAGCACAAAAGCCACATCCATGCCGTCGAACGTACTGCTTTCACTCTGCTCCAAGTCCTGACGCAGAGCCCTAATAAGTTTTAAGCGCAGCTTGTTAAGCACATCGCTGGCCTGCAACTCGGTCGAGTTCATGTCGGAGTTGGATATTATGTCATTCAGCATCGATGCGCCGAGCATGCTCATAAGCGCACCCGGAACGCCGTGTCCGGTGCAGTCGGCAACAGCAAGCACCTTGTATCGGCCCACGCATGCCGCCCAGAAGAAATCGCCGCTGACAATATTGCACGGACGAAGCAGTATAAGACAGTCGCCAAAAATCAGCTGCATAAGCTCAGGCGTCGGTATCACTGCCTCCTGTATATGCTTGGCGTAGATAATGCTGTCGGTGATGCTCTTGTTTGCACGGTCGAGCTGCTCGTTTTGCGACTGCAGCTCCTCTTTGGCGGCGCTGAGCTGATAGTTCTTCTCGTCGAGCATTACGTTTTGGTGCTTAAGCTGCAGATTGAGTTTCTTGCGTCTCTGGCTCGACAGCAGAATCACGACAGTTATGATTACCAATCCTGATATTATCACAATGAGCAGAAGCCGCTGCCTTTCGGCCTGGGCTTTGTACTGCAACTCGTGTTCGTACTCTTCAAGGGCGCGCTGGCGCATTTTGTGCTCAAACTCAACTTTCGATTTCGACTGCGCTACACGCGCCGCCACCTCATCGTTGCTGTTCTCCATAAGCATATAAACCAGCTCCTCAATATAGTGGTTGGCCTTGCGGTAGTCGCCTTTCAGCTCATAGTATTGCCTGAAGGCCATTAACAACTCTTTTTTTATTTCTTTGCGTGGATGCTCGGTGTTTTCAAGTTCCCAAGCCTGATTCAAATACTGCCAGGCTTTGTCCATATTGCCGCGCCTCAGTTGCGCTCTGCCCAGCATTGTCATTATTCCCGAACGGTTTATCTTCAGATTATAGTCGTTGCGCAACTTGAGCAGTGCGTAGCAATGACTTTCGCACGAGTCAAGAGCGGCTTTCATCTCTTTTCCGGTAAGATTCTCGGCCATCTCCATATAAACCAGTGCCATATAGTTGTGCAGCTGCTGCATCTCCATTATGTTGGGCAACGGCAGAGCCAGATAGTAAGCTGTGTCGAGATGTGTTTTCGCCTGTTGCAGGTACCCTTCGGCTATCGAGTCTCGGCGACGGCGTTTGAATTTGTTCACATAAACCCGCGCCAGTCCGGTGTGGTCGGCAATAAGTCCGTAGGCGTTGTTAGAAAGTGAGTCAATAGCCAGCGCCTGCTCATAATATTCAATGGCATTCTGATAGAAACGCACGAATGTGTTCATGTTAGCCAGATTTTGAAGCACCTGCGAGATACGGGAAGAGTCGCCCGTTTCACGGAATTCGTCAAGACTGATGTGGTAATAGCGCGAAGCTGACTCGAACTGACCTTGAAACGTAAGAATTATGGCCAGGTTCATGTTCGAGAGAGCGATGTTGAACTTATCGTCGAGACGGTCCCAGATGTTGAGAGACTCCACACCGGCATCGAGTGCCTCGTTGTATTTGGCTGACCACAAAAAATAACGCGCACGATAACCATAGGCTAATGCCAGATAACGCTGCTCGTTGAGTTTTTGAGCCAAATCGACCATCAACTTGGTGTACTTACCAGCCGAGTCGACATTATAAATATAATAGCATATATAATCATAGCATGCCAGCTTGGCCGTATCGTCGGGCATGGTAGCCACAACAAGGCGCATGCTGTCGAGTTTCTCCTGCGCACGCAATCCCGACAACGGCGCCACCAGCATTGCTGCGCCAATCAATATTCTGCTAATCAATCGTTTAGACAACATATGCCTGTTTTTTAAACAAAAATAACAAGTGGTGTTGTACGAATTTAAAATGTATTTGTTTGGTTTTTAAGCGACTATTTTTAAAAAATGTGATTAATTTTTTTCGTTCACACTATTGCAGGTATTGAAAATTGACATACATTTGCAACCGCAAACGCGAGAATAGCTCAGTTGGTAGAGCACGACCTTGCCAAGGTCGGGGTCGCGGGTTCGAGTCCCGTTTCTCGCTCTTTTTTTTTGAGTTCTTATCAATGTTGCCCAGATGGCGGAATTGGTAGACGCGCCGGACTTAAAATCCTGTGTCCAGTAATGGACGTGCCGGTTCGAGACCGGCTCCGGGTACAAGAAACAGAAGGCTTCAAACCAAGTTTGAGGTCTTTTTTTTACGCCGGACTCTCACTCAAAAATCTTCACCCCTATTTTACTATAACACGCTGAACGGCATTGTCGGTTATTGCGATAGAGATGCGATTAATCGCGTCCCTACAACATATCGACATTTTACCAATTAATTCACAACAACACGTTTAACATTGCTGCCGGTTTTAACGATGTAAACACCTGGTGCGTTGACGGGTATTTCCGTGCGGACGCGATTCATCGCGTCCCTACCAATTAATATGCCCATTGCGTTGTAAACCAGAATGTCATCGGTGGCGTTCTCAACAACAATCTTTTTGTCGGTTGTATAGATATTTACACCATCGGCGGCCGACTCATCGATATCGGTGATGCTGTTCCAGACCACGCTACCGCCCTGTTGATAGTTCCACTTGCTGCTCCACTGGGCGGGCTTCTCGGGGAACTGGCAATAGATGGTTGAGCCCTCGCAAGCGCAGAAGGCATCGGCCGAGACCATGACAACCGAGTTGGGGACAAAGACGCTTTCCAAATCGTGGCAGTTGCTGAAGGCTCCCTTGCCTATGCTGATGACCGTTGACGGGATGTTGACTGATGTAAGGCCCAACGACTCGAAGAACGAATACTGGCCAATGGTCTCAACACCGTATGGTATCTCGATGTCGCCTCCGTCGCCAAAATAGCCTGTGAGGATAGTCTTGCTGGCGTCGGTATAGACATAATCGCCCTCGACATAGCCGTTGACAGTAAGCGCACGCCACGGCTCCTGGTCTATTGAACCGTGATACTCAATATTTTTGACAAACATAAACGCCTCTGTGCCAACGCTTTTTGCCGCGGCTGGCACATGAACCGTATGCGCCGCATGGCAACCTCGGAAGGCCTTATCGCCAATGGTGACAGACAACGATTTGATGTCTATCGACTCAATACGGCGGCAGTTTGAGAAGGCGCTCTCGCCAATAGTAGTGACATTGCTGCCTATGGTTACCGACTTAATATTCATATTGTTGGCGAAAGCCTTGCTCGCGATACTTGTAACTGAATAGCTGACTCCGCCTATAGTTATGGTTGCCGGAATTGTCACATTGGTGATGTTGGCGTCTTTGCTGTAGCCTGTTACGGTTACTGACGAGCCGGAAACTTTGTATATAACGCCATCGATAATCTCTTGTGTTTTAGCGATTTTCATTTTCAAATCTTCCGCCGGAACTTTGGTGCCGGTGAATGCATCCGGACCTATATATGTAACCGATTCGGGAAGGTCAATTGAAGTAAGACTGCTGCAGTTATAGAAAGCATAATCGCCGATGCTCTCAACAGAATTGCCAAGGGTTACAGATTGCAGATTACTGCAATTGTAGAACGCACAATACGGAATAATTGTAACGGCATCACCAATAACAACGGACTCCAGGTTTGACTTGTTTATGTTGCTTGGGTTGAAAGCGTCGGTGTTATAAGTCAGGGTTTTAATGTTGTAGCAATCCGTAAACGCATAATCATTAATGTGTTTGACTGATTCTGGTATTTCTAATGATGTCAATCCGTTACAAGAGTAAAATGCGTAGTAGCCTATACTATCAACTGAAGTTGGGATTTCTATTGATTTCAAGCTGTCGCAGTCATAGAATGCATAGTCACCAATGGTTTTAACCGAATTGCCTATAGTGACAGAATTCAAACCATCACAATTGTGGAAAGCAGATGTGCCAATGGTTTTAACTGAATTAGGGATATCTATTAATTTCAAACTATCGCAATTATTGAAAGCGGCGCCGCCAATGCTCTCGACCGAATTGCCGATTGTTACTGATTTTAGATTGTTGCAATAGTTAAACGCATAGTCCGGAATAATTGTAACGGCATCGCCGATAACAACTGTTTCCAAATTTGACTTGTTTATGTTGCTTGGGTTGAAAGCGTCGGTGTTGTATGACAAATTTTTAATGTTGTTGCAACCATTGAATGCTCCGTAGCCAATGGTCTCAACCGATTCGGGAATAGTAATCGACGTAATGACACTGCAATTTTGGAACGCATAGTCACCAATGCTTGTAACTGTATTTGGAATTATAACAACGCTGTCGTTGCCTGCGTATGCAACAAGTTGAGTTTTTTCGGCATCGGCAAAAACAAAATCACCGTCAACAGTGCCGTTGACGTATTTTGCTCCCCAAGGGCTGCCTTCGGTGACCTTGCTGAGGTTAATAACGTTTTTAACACTTCTGAATGCATTTTCTCCAATACTCTCAACTGATTCAGGGATTGTAATAGAAGCTAACGCTCTACAATCTGCGAACGCCCAACCGCCAATGCTTTTTATGGTTTCAGGGATAGTTACTGATGTCAAGCTACTGCAACCATCAAATGTATGAGATTCGATGCTCGTAACAGAATTGGGAATAGTAATCGTTGTCAGACCACTACAACCTGCAAAAGCATCCCATTCTATGCTATTGACTGAATTTGGGATGGTAATCGATGTTAATCCCTGACAACCTTCAAAAGATGTCTCGCCGATGTTCGTGACAGTGTTTGGAATGGTATATGTCCCTGTTTTTGCTTCCGGGCAACGTACCAGAGTGCTTTTATCTTTATTAAACAACACACCATCTTCTGACGAAAAATGAGCGTTTCCGCTTGCCACGTTTATTTCTGACAAATTGCGGCAGCCGCTCAATGCTGCAAACCCAATGCTTGCAACATTGTTGGAAATAGTCAGCTCTGTCAAATTATCGCACAAAGAAAACGCATGGCTGCTAATATCAGTAACAGTGTTCGGAATGGTGTACGATGTTATATTGTTAGCAGTCGGACAACATATTAGTTTGGTTTTGTCTTTATCAAACAATATTCCGTCTTCCGACATATAGTGAGTGTTACCGCTCGCCACATTTATTTCTGACAAATTGCTGCAACCCAAGAACACATCATCAGATATGAATGTAACTCCCTCAGGAATGGTTATTGAGGTCAGTCCTTCACTTCCACCAAATGCATCATATCCAATAGTAGTAAGAGATTTTGGAAGATTTATCGATGACAACCCATTGCAAGCAACAAGGGCACATGTGCCAATAGAGGTGACACCTTCGGGAATGGTTATCGAAGTCATGTTTTCGCAACTGCGGAATGCAAAATCGTCAATGCTTTTAACCGAGTTTGGAAGCGTGACAGATGTTATGGTTTTACAATTTTCGAAAGCAGATTGGCCGATGCTTGTAACTGGATAATCCTTTCCTTCGACGGTTATTGTGGCAGGAATTGTTACCGATTCAGGCTCGCCCGTATAACCAGTTACGGTGGCAGCGCCGATAGAAATCTTGTATTTCAAGTTGCCATCGTCATACTCAGAGGTTGATGATTCAATATATTTTGTGCCCCAAAACGCATCACGTCCGACGCTTGTCTTAAATGGATTATATTCGACATCAGCCAAGTTGCTGCAATTTTGGAACGCATAGTCACCAATAGCTTTTACCGATTCGGGGATTGTTATCGATTCCAAACCATCGCAATTAGAGAAAGCTCCTTCTCCGATGCTTTCAACAGAATTGCCAATGGTTATAGATTTCATATTATAGCAATTTTTAAACGCACAAATACTAATAGTTTTTACCGATTCGGGGATTGTTATCGATTCCAAACCATCGCAATTGTAGAAAGCATAATCGCCTATGTTTTCAACAGAATTGCCAATAGTTACTGATGTCAAATCGGTGCAATTCTCAAACGCGTTATTTGCAATCATCTTGCAACTACTGTTTATCGTGTATGAGGAAACATCTTTCGATTTAACTTTCATAAGAGCATAATACGAGTTATCGCCATTGGGCAAATAATACGCATCGTCATCCTCATTATAAATACCACAAGCATCAAACGCACTTGAACTAATGCTTGTAACAGAATTAGGGATGGTGACTGAATTCAAACTACTGCAATTATAAAACGCATTGTAACCTATACTTATAACCGATTCGGGAATGGATACTGTAGTCAGATTGCTGCAATTAGCGAACGCACCCTCATTAATTTTTGTAATACCATCGGGTATTTCTATTGATGTTAAGCCTCTGCAACCATTAAAAGCATCGCCTTCAATGCTAGTAACTGTTTCAGGAAAACTATATGTTGATTCCGTTTTTCCAGCAGGATAGCATATAATTGTTGTTTTATTTTTATCGAACAAGATTCCTGTTTCAGATAAGTATTCTGTATTATCGCTTTCAACATTAATTTCTGTCAGTATGCGACAATCCGCAAACGCAGCGTAGCCAATACTTTTGACAGAACTAGGAATGTTAATGGAAGGCAAAGAACTACACCAATTGAATGCAACGCTGCCTATAATTACAACTGAATTTGGAATATTAATTGTTTTGAGCTTATAACAACTCCTAAACGCTTCATACCCAATATACTTAACTGTATTAGAAACAATAACCGATTCTACAGCACTTGTGGAGAATGCCTCATCAGCAATAACTATACAATCACTTTTGATTTCACATGAAACAATATCATCCGACTGAACTTTTATAAGCGCATGATAAGGATTGCCGTCATTACCCAAATAATGGGCATTGTCGAAATCGTTGTATTTCAAATTGTTGCAATCTTTGAAAGCGCTATAACCAATGCTAGTAATTGTGCTTGGAATGCTAATTGATGTCAGTCCATTGCAACCATTGAACGCACCATTCTCAATACTTGTAACAGTATAAGTTATGCCATTGTAGTAACTGACGGTTTCTGGAATAATTAAATCGCCTATTGGTTTTTCATATCCTAAATATTCCCATGCTGGATATGTCACTTTCACCGTAAAAGGTTCCATATTACTTGTGATAATGTAATAAAGAGTTTGGCCACTACTGCACTCAGCTGAGAAATTGTAAGCCCAAGCCTGCGAGGCGAGCATGGCGGCAAAAATAGAGGCAATAAAACGTTTCATTGCTATTTAGTTTTAATTGATAATCAGGTTATAAGAGGTTTAAGAAAACCAACAATAGGTCAAAGGTAATAAACGTAAACGAAAAGAAAAAACTAAAAATGGGGGGAGGTAACGTGTTTACCCAAACCACATTTTTTCTACCAACCCACCGTAATAAAAACCTCAATTATTATATTTGCCATTATTGATTGAAGATTATGGTTCGTTTAGTAGCACTTCTTATATCCATTGCCTTTCAGGTGTTTGCCGCCGTTTTGGCAATAAGGCTTGTGCGTGTCACAAAATACCGCGCGTCGTGGATTCTTATCTCGACGGGGTTCCTCCTAATGGCACTCAAACAGGTAATCAAACTAATACAGCTGATAAACAACGATTTTTCGTTCTATCTGCGTCCTGCCGACGACTGGCTGGGTGTGGTTATCGCTTTTGTGTTCACCGCAGGCGTGTTCCTGATTGGCGAGATGTTCTACTCACTGAGCCGAGCCGAGCGTGAGCGCAAGCGCGCCGAGCGCCGCATGACACGCGCCATAATACAGACCGAGGAGCGCGAGCGCCGCCGCTTTGCCAAAGACCTTCACGACGGCCTTGGCCCGCTGCTGTCAACAGCACGAATGTCGATATCGGCCTTGTCGCAGCTGAAAAGCGACGAGCATTCCAAAGCTGTGCTCGACAACGCCAACACCGTTATAAACGAGGCTGTGGAGAGCATTAAGGAGATATCGAACAACCTGAGTCCGCATGTGCTCACAAACTTCGGCCTTGCAAGCGCCATTCGCAACTTCGCCCAGCGTGTGGGACAGACAAAGTCCATCACTATCAATTTCGACACCAAGCTGACGGACGCAGACCGCTTCGACTCAAACTTGGAAGTGGTGCTCTATAGGGCTACTTGCGAGCTGATAAACAACACCATAAAACACGCCGAAGCCACAAAAATCGACATCAGTCTGGAGAAGATACAGCGCACCATTGTGATTAAATACGACGACAACGGCAAAGGATTTGACCAGGAGACTATTCGTCCGTCGGAGGACGGAATGGGGCTTTCTAACATATCTTCGCGGCTCAACTCGGTCAACGGTGTGTTTGTGATAAACAGCGCACCCGGCGACGGCGTGCACGCCATATTGAAAGTTAAAGTGTGACGGATGAAAGACGGCATTGTGAAAATAGCGCTTGTTGACGACCATGTGTTGTTCCGTAACGGCCTGAAGCTGCTGCTCGGCAATGAGCCCAACATGAGCGTGATAATCGAGGCATCGGACGGCGCTGATTTTCTGTCGCAGCTGAACGCCAAAAACCCGCCCGACATTGTGCTGATGGACATAGGCATGCCCAACATGGACGGCATTGAAGCCACACGCCTTGCTGTAGCCAAGGTGCCTGGCATCCGCATAATAGCCTTGTCGATGTTTGGCGAGGAGGATTATTATTACCAGATGATAAGCGCCGGCGCCAAAGGATTTCTGCTTAAAAACTCCGAAATAAGCGATGTGAAGGAGGCTATTGAGCAAGTGATGAGTGGCAACAGCTACTTCTCGCAGGAGCTGCTCTATAACGTCATAAAGAACTTCCACGCCAACAAGGATTCGGAAGGTGTGACGGCAACCTTGTCGAAGCGTGAGCAACAGGTGTTGAACGAGATTTGCAAGGGCCTATCGAACCAGGAGATAGCCGACACGCTCTTCATAAGCAAGCGTACAGTTGACAAGCACCGCTCCAATCTGCTCAGCAAAACCAATTCGAAAAACACGGCAAATCTTATATTATACGCCATTAAACACAAGCTGATAAGCATTTGAGTTGAAAGTTTAAAGTTGAAAAGTTTAAAGTTTAGAGATTAATGTTTAATGATTAAAGATTAATGGTTTGATTATCAATTTGTTATTTGCTTGCAATTCGTAATTCCTTATGCCTTTTGCCTTATGCCTTTTTAACTTAAAACTTAAAACTTCGAAAACTTATAACTTCTAACATGATTGACTTTAAGATTGACAAGGTAAGTGAGACAATATCGACAAACGAGCTTTTGAAGACGCTTGCCGACAAGAAGTCGCTGCCTGAAGGTTATACCGTTGTGGCTGTTGCGCAGACAGGCGGCCGCGGGCAGGTGGGCGCCTTTTGGGAAAGCCAGCCGGGGCAGAACATAACAATGAGCCTGCTTTTGCGCCCCGAGTTTCTTAAAGCCGACCGTATGTTTCTGATTTCGAAAGCGGTGTCGCTTGGCATTGCAGACTATCTGAGCGCAAAAGGCGAGGGTTTTAAGATAAAATGGCCAAACGACATCTATTATAACGACAAGAAGATTTGCGGTGTGCTGATTGAAAATCAGCTTATGGGTAGCAACATCGTCTATTCAATCGTCGGCATAGGTTTGAATGTCAATCAGGAGACGTTTATCAGCGACGCTCCCAACCCCATTTCGATGTTCAACATTTTCGGACGGAAATTTGATGTGCAGACTGAGCTGAGCGAGCTGCTCAACCAAATTGATGTGTGGTACCAAATGCTTGCCGAAGGCTGGGAGGAACAGATTGACGAGGCCTATTTTGCGCGTCTCTACCGTACCGGCGGCGTTTACACATTCCGCACCGCCAACGGCTCCGTTATCAACGGAACAATAACCAGCGTTGAGGCCAACGGACGCCTGCACATAGCCACCGAGAACGACGGTGAGAAACTGTTTTGGTTCAAGGAGATAGCTTTTGCCAACGAGCCGCAGGCCACCAGCATGCCCGACTATCAATAGCCGAATATCTGCTCAAGAGTCAGCTCTTTCACTTTTCCGTATTTTTCAAGAGCTTTCATATCAATAAGATTGCGGCTGCCAAGCACCAGAATGGTTTTTGGCTGACGGCTTATATTCTTCTCAAAAAAGTCGAAGAACTCGTCCTGAGTGATAGTCTGCATCTTATCGTACACCTTCTTGCGGATGTCATAATCGATATTCAAATCGTTATTAATCAGCAAGTGCGCATAAATGTCGGAGCCTATTATACGGCCGCTTTCAATCTTCTTCCGAATGGAGTTTCTGGCTGATTCGAACTGCATATCGGAATTATAACGGTTGTTGAGCAGGAACAGCACCTCGTCGGTGGCGCTTTGTGCCTTGTCGAACTGTGTGCCCACATACGACAAGTTGTAGAATGAGTCGCCGCTGTGGTTGGGGATGCTAATGTTTGAGCTGGTGCTGTAGGCAAGGCCTTTCAACTCACGAATATCCTGGAAAAACACCGACGACATGTTGCCGCTGTAGAATTCGTTGAAGAATTCGTTGAAAGGAATCATATCAGGCTCGAATTTTCCGGTTTTCGTCAGCACCAATATCATAGCCTGAACCATATCGAAATCGACAAAATAGACCTCATTCTTCAAATCTCTTTCAGGATAGACGGCAGGTTCGGGTATTTCCTCGTGCGCCTCCGATGCCTTGTGGTGGCGTTTCAGAATATGGGCAATCTCGTTCTCCGATTTCTGCCCATAGTAGAAAATGCTATGCGGATAGCTCTCGAGCGAGTGTATCAGGTTAGTAAGCGTGTCGGGCTGCATGGCAGCTATGTCGCTTATCTTAAGCACGTTTGTGAAAGCCGATTTGGGTCCGTATTTGGCATAGTTACCCATAGCTTGCCTTATTATCGTTTGCGACTTTTTGGCCATGCCGCGGTTTTGCTCAATCTGGGCTATAAAATCGGCATAAACCGAAGTGTCGGGCCGGGCGTTGGCAAGAATATCCTCAAGCAGCGCAACACCTTTCTCCACGTTGTCCTCAAGTCCCGATATCTCGATGAAAGTGCGGCGGTCTTCAACATCGATATTGAAACTCAAGCCTAAACTGAAAAACTCCTGTTGCAGTTGCTCGGCCGAATATTTTTCTGTTCCGATGAGCGGCAGATAACTGCCAGCCAATTCGAGCAGCAGGCTGTTGTCGCGGCCCATTTCGAAGATATACTCCAGCTCAAACTTCTGCGACTGTGTGTTTTTGATGTAACCAAGTCCCACGTTTTTGTCCAGCTGCTGTGTCTTGACAGCCGTTTTGAAATTGATGAACTGCGGTTTGATGTTCTCGGTTTCGGTATTGACGATGCGGTTGGCAAAAGCCGACATGGTGTCGCTCTGCGGAGGTAGCGGTGTTATCTGCGGCTTGTCAACCTTAACTGTGTTGGTATCGACACCTATGCGCTTGTAAACTGCCACGTAGTGGTCTAAATGTGTCTTGGCGAACTCCATTATTTCGCTCTTGCTTATTTTGGCAAGGTCGTCGTTAAGCTGCAGATAGTTTTGCCAGCGGACATTCTGTGAGAACGATTCGGCAAAAATGTGTGCGGCGGCGGTGCGGTTTATTTGGTTTTCAACCTCATCGAGTTTCAGATTGTTGATGCAGGCCTTAATCAGCCACTCGTCGAACTCACCGTTTTTCACCTTTTCAATTTCGGCCAAAATCATATCGCGTAAATCCTCAAGTTTTTGGTCTTGAACGGGATAGCCTATAATCATTAAGTCAGAATAGTCGTTGTTGATTTCGAGCCATAATGCGGCGTCAAGTATTTTCTGCTTCTGAACCAAAGCATCGATAAGTCCGGCGCGGCCGTTTTGCAGCATATAGCTTATGAGCGTCATCATCTTGTTGTCGTCGGAGCTGACACCGCCGAAACGGTATCCCATAAACAGCCTTTCGGCCTGCGGACCATAGACGATTGTGTCGGCATTGGCTGTCATCGGCTGCTCGGGCGCAAACTGAACACCCTCAACAGGTCTGCTTGGGCGGTTGCCAAAGTATTTGTTTATCAAGCATATTGCCTCTTCAGGATTAAAATCGCCGGCCAGACATACGGCCATGTTGTTAGGCACGTAGTATTTGTGGTAGTATTTTTTTATGCTCACCATTGAAGGCTTTTTCAGATGCTCGGCCTTGCCCAAAACGGTTTGCTGCCCGTAGGGGTGCGTCGGAAAAAGTTTGAAAAGCATGGCATTGTAGGCTTTGATGTCATCGTCGTCCTGGTTTTTGTTGAACTCCTCGTAAACCGATTCCAGCTCAGTATGGAACAACCGCATCTGCATGTCGAACATACGCTCCGACTCTATCTGAAGCCAGCGCTCAAGCTCGTTAGCCGGAATGTCGCTGTGGTAAACAGTGCGTTCGGTTTCGGTAAATGCGTTCACATCGGTACCGCCTATATTGGCCATCAGTTTGTCGTACTCGTTTGGCGCGGCGTAGCGTGCCGCAATATTCGATAAGCTGTCGATGCTGCGATAAATAGCCTTTCTGCCTTTCTCTGTGGGCTCATATTTGTGTCTCTCGTAGAGGCTCTCTATCGAGTCCAAAATTGGTTTTTCAGCATTCCAGTTTATGGAGCCCATTCGGCTTGAGCCTTTGAACATCAGATGCTCAAGGTAATGAGCCAGACCGGTATTGTCGGTGGGGTCATAGGTTGAGCCGGCTTTTACGGCAATGTATGTCTGTATGCGGGGCTCGTTGCTGTTCACCGACAGATAAACTTTCAGCCCGTTGTCGAGCGTATAGACGCGAAGTTTGTATGGGTCGTTTGTAACAATCTGATATTTAAATCCGTTTTTGTCAGTTTTGGTTATGGTTTTATGCTTGTTTCCACAGCCAGCCGCAAACAAAAGCGACAATATCACACAAACGAATCGTATATTTCTCATTATCAATAACGTTTGAGACTTTTGTACTTTTTCCAAATTTCGTTTTTTATTTCAATAAAACAAACGAAAGATTTAAACAGAATGATTTTTATATGATTTACACCTGATATTCAGAGCTTTAGAACAATATAACATGCTTGTTTACTGCTGATTGTCAGTACTTTTTGCTTTTCGTTTTTTATACAGCTGATAGGAGTTTATGGTATTGTGCCAGATGCTGTAAAATCCTCCGGCAACGGCTGTTACGGGGTTCATAAAGGTGTAGGCCGTCCATATGATGAAGACAGTGTTTTTCTGTCCCAGAGCCTGTCCGCCGCTAATGCGGTCGTTGTAGCGGCCACCTATGCGCTTGCCTACAATAAATTGCAAAATGCAACAAACAAACGTGATAACCAATATCGACATAAAGCACCACGCCGATATTCCGCTATGCACCAACGCCCGCGTGGTTACGGCCAAAGCAAGCGCCAGGGCCACCATCCACAGATAGAAAGCCAAATCTTTGACGCTTGTAATCAGCTGAAGCAGTCTGGGGAACAACAGCCGCACAATCCACGCCAGGATGAACGGGAACACAAGCAATGGAAAAATCTGTTTGACAATGATGAAGAACGAGTGCCAAAAGCTGTTGCCGATAGCCGGATTGACAAACGGAATGAACGCCGGCACAACAACTGCCGTCACCATGTTGCTGATAATGGTATAAGCTATTAGTGAGAGCGTGTTGCCGCCGAGCTTATCAGTTATGACAACGGCTGCCGTGGCGGTGGGACAGATAAGGCAAATCATGGCGCATTGTATCACAATCTGCGCTTCGGCATTGCCCACAAACCGGAAAACCAACGATAAAGCAATGAACGCTCCAGCTTGTATCAGCGCCAGCCAAAGATGCCAACGGCGCGGACGGATTTTTGCCGGGTCAATCTTGCAAAACGAGATGAAAAGCATGCAGAACAGCAACGTTGGCTGTATTATGGCGACAGCGTCGTTGGCAAAATGATGAACCGACGCCGGTAGCGGCAACCGCACAAAGACAAAGTACGAAACAATGCCGCTCAGCATAATGATTGGCAGCGCCCAGTCCTTCACAAATCTGACAATACTTCTCACTTGAATTGCTGATAAATGAGGCGCAAAGGAACAAATTATTTTGTCAGATTGAACGGGTTCAATACTCTTTATCCGTTGCAGTTTAAGCAGATGTCGGGCGGCGTTTCGGTGTGCCACACCCATTGCCGGAACATGTTGAATTTCTGATTCTTCCAAATGGTTGTAGCTGATTGCTCGTTCACATTGCCCATTACAAACTGGCCGTTTTTATCGTAGCAGCAGGGCAGCACATTGCCGCTCGAATCTACAACCATTGTCTGCCGCAGACGCAAGCAATTAATGGGAAAACGCTTGGGCATAAAATAGTTGCCATTGGAATCTTTTGTGTATCGGCTATATCGCTGGTTTTGCGGCAGTAACGGCGCAGCATTGTCAAGGTTTTCAATCTGTGCCGATTTCAGCACCACCTTGTCGGCGCCCCATTCCCTCGCTATTCGTTTTATGTCGGGAATCTGATGCTCGTTGTGGCGAAAGACGATGAACTGCGCCACAATTGCCGGATTGCGCTTGCAGAGTTCGTTGCGTGCGGCCGTCAGATTACGGATGCCGTCAATAGCTTTTTGCAGACTTCCGCCCACACGGTACTGCTCATAAACTTCCTGCGTGGTGCCGTCAACCGAGACAATTATCTGGTCGAGGCCCGCCAGCACAAGGCTCTGGCACAGCTCGGGCGTAAGTGTCTGACCGTTGGTCGATGTCATGGTAAAGATGCGCTCGCGGTGCGCCCGCTCAATCATCTGGCTAAGGTGCGGGCTCATTGTCGGCTCACCCTGAAGATAAAACTGGCAGCATACAAGCCAGTGGCTGAGCGGCTCCAAAGCATTTGCGAAGGTTGACGCCGACATCAGGCTGGCCGGGCGCGTAAGACCTCCTTTGCCGAGCGTGCACTCCGGACAACGCAGGTTACACACCGAGGCCGGCTCCACCGACAGCGACTCGGGCATTGTCCTCGCCTCTCCTGTTTTCATAAAACGCCCAACCCGAATGCGGAAGCTGTTCCACAACCGACGGACTGACACGGTCTGCAACAGACGGAAAAATAAGAACAGATTTGTCTTCACAACCGACATCCGAAGCCGTTTTTAATTGTGATTGATGAGCTGAAACTCAAGCTCGTCAGTGTAGCCATTAGTTGTTTTCAGCCACTCGGTGCGCCGACCGCACTCCGTAAATCCGGCTTTCGTAAACAAGTCGATGCTTTTCTGGTTATCGGCGGCAATGGCACAATGCAACTGGTGCAGATGCAGAAAACCGAAGCAGTAGTCGATAATCAAACCGAGACTTTGCCGAGCATATCCATGTCGCTGGTTTTCAGCTTGATGAATGACAATTCCAACCGAAGCACGCTGGTGAAACGGGTCGAAATCGAACAAATCGACAGCGCCAATAGCTTCTTTCGGATTAGTTTTCAGACAGATAATTAACCTTAGTTGTTTGTCGGTGTAGATATCATTCTGTGTTTCAGAGATGTATTGCTTGAGCGCGAAACGCGAGTATGGCGCTGTGGTGCTGCCACATCGCCAAATTTCTGTGTTGTTCTCGCATTGGTACAGAAACTCAAGGTCTTCCGGCTCGACGGCCCGCAGCCTTATCACATCGTTTTCAAGCATCTACTCGAATTTGTCAACATTTACAATAAAGGCGTCGGTGAAGCCTTTAGCCAAAATGTCCTCAAGAGCTTGCCGTGCCGAGGGTTTACCGATGAACTCGCCCCAAGTGTAACGGTAGTAGCCGTCGGTACCCTTGTGCATCTCAACATCGAACAACCCGCGGAAGCGCGAGTTTGCAACCGGCTGAGTGACTGCCAGAATCTGTATTGTATAGGTGTTTTTGTCGGGGTCGGCCATTTTCGATTTATATACGCTGCTGCCCTTCTGCACAATCTGGTTGTACTCGATGCTGCTAATCACATGAGCGTCGGCAAATCCGGCGTCAACAATCTTGCCGGTCATCTGAATGGCTTCAGCCTGATGCTTGAACAAGCCGAAAGTGTACATATAGTGCTTGCCGTCATCCGACGGGAAAATCCATACATTGTTGATATCACGGAACTTAGCCGGCGGCAACGGCTTGTTCGACTCGGTAATCCAAATGGTGTAGGTTATCTGGTCACGGTATTTCAACTCATCGGGCACATAGATGCCTTCAACCACTACATTGGCACCGCTCGGGTTCAGCACTTTCAAATCGACACGGCGGTTGAGCGCGCGGCCTTCCGGATTATCGTTCACAGCCACAAAATTGCTCTTGCCCAAACCTTTAATCACAAACCGGCTTTCGGGTATTCCTTTGCGTGTCAGGTAGTTGACAACCTCGCGGGCGCGCAAAACCGACAGGCGTTGGTTATAGTCGTCGGTGCCACGGTCATCGGTGTTACCGTCAACCTCAAGAGTCAGTCCGGGGTTGTTTTTCATCAGCACAAGCAGCCGCTCAACCTCAACTTGCGCGTCGTGGTTCAGGCGCGAGCTGTTGTCATCAAATAAGATGCTCTTTATCGAATAGCACTCTCCCGTGCTGACAGCCGTCGGCACCATTGTCACAAACGACACCACATCGGGGTTAAGTTCCTCCGGCGATATGTAGATGTGCGCCTCGGCCGGCTGATAACCGTCGCCGTAAGCTGTCACCTTGTAACTTCCGGGCTGTATGCGTGTTGTGAACTCACCGCTTGTAACATCGGGGCTTAAAGCGGCCACCACCTTGCCTGTGTTGTCGGCAACGTGAACATAGAAGGTCTCGTCCAGGTCTTTGTTGTCTTGCAGCGTTATTCTTCCTTTCAGGTTATATTCCGAAGGATAAGTTGGTGTGTAAACAGGTGCAGGAGCCGGCTCTGGCTCAGGAGTGTAGGTTTCTGCTGGTGCCGTTTCGGTAACATCGGCCACCGGCTCGGTTGTTTCCGGTTCAGGCTCAGGTGTGTATACCGGCTCCTCAGCAAGCGGTTGTTGCGCCAAAAGCGGTCTTACCAGGAACATCTCTTTTGTCGCACCGCCGTCGTCGGGATAGCGGTTCATATAACCCTCTGCACCTTCGCCCACCGGGCAATAGTAAACATCGTCGTAAGCCGAGTTGATAGGATAGCCGAGATTTTGCGGCTCGGTCCACGCGCCGTTTTGCTCTACCACCGACTTAAAAATGTCGAATCCTCCCATGCTTGCGTGGCCTTCCGACACAAAGAACAGTGTTTTGCTGTCGGTAGTCAGGAAAGCGGCATCCTCGTCAAACGGAGTGTTGATGACGGGTCCCAAATTAATTGGCTGTCCCCAGTTGCCGTTTATGTCGATATACGAACGGTAGACATCGCGTCCGCCTTGTCCGCCGGGACGGTCGCTCACAAAAAAGAGCGATTTGCCGTCTGGCGACAGACTGCCGTGCGTCTCGTTGTATTTCGAGTTTATCACCTTCGGAAATTTCTGTATGGCGTCCCATTTGCCGCCTTTATTCATCGAGTAATATAGGTTACCGTTGCCGTAATCGTCGCGGTAGAGAATCAGCATATCGCCGTGATATGAGAGCGAAGCCGTCTCGTAGTTGCCGTCGGAGGCTATGTCATAGGTTATCTCCTTCGGTTTCGACCAGTTACCTTCATCGTCACAAGTGGCATAGAAAACCAACTCAAAGAAATCCTTCTCGCCGGTGTATGGGTCGCGCACCTCCTGATACGATGTGAACACAGCCGACTTACCGTCGCCGGCCACTGCCGGGAAATAGCACTCATCGCCTTTCAAAGCGAATCCGGCTTTTGTGAAGTCGATAGGCAGCGGATTGGCTATCATCTCCTGCGCAATACGGCACGACTGTATCTGCACGTTAAGAAAATCGTTGAAATAGACATCGGCAGCGCTACTGCGTACCTTAAACTCTGTGTATGCGTTTATGGCTTTTTCGTATTCGCCATTAAGACGATAGGCTTTTCCGAGATAGAACCAAGCCTCCTCTGGCGCCGCCTGCTCCTTATAGTTACCCTCCTTGTAGGTTGCACTGGTGTTGGCGGTGGCTTTCAGCAGATACGGAATGGCATTCTGATTCTGATTGTTGATGTTCATGTAGCACACACCTATACCGAAAGCTATGTTGGCGTTCAGCCAGCCGCGGTTCTCAATAGTCTGGTATTTTTTCAACGCTTTGTCATAATCCTCATAGAGCATATACTCCTGTGCCTCTTGAAACCATTGCTTGTAGGTTTTGTCCTGTGCCTGCATTTGTGTCATTATCAAGCACAAACTCAAAAAAGAAAGTATCTTTTTCACAATCATCTTGTTTTGTTGTTCAACAAAAAATCCATTTGAAATACAAAAAAAGCAAAGAATTGATTATTTGACTATTAAAAATGAAAAAAATCGCTATTTCCATTTCATTCGTCAAGCAAATCGGGACGCAGGCGGCGGGTGCGCTCAAGCGCTTGCTCATATTTCCAATCTTCGATTAGGCGCTCGTTACCCGACAGCAGCACCTCGGGCACCTTCCATCCTTTATAGTCGGCCGGGCGAGTATAGACTGGTGCCGACAGCAGATTGTCCTGAAACGAGTCGGAAAGAGCCGATGTCTCGTCGCTGATGGCGCCCGGAATGAGCCGTACAACAGCGTCTGCAATAACAGCGGCTGCCAACTCGCCACCGGTAAGCACATAATCACCTATTGATATTTCTTTGGTAATCAAGTGGTCGCGCACACGCTGGTCGATGCCTTTGTAGTGTCCGCAAAGGATGATGATGTTCTTCAACTGCGACATCTGGTTGGCCATCGGCTGGTTGAACATCTCACCATCGGGCGAAGTGTAGATAATCTCGTCATAGTCGCGCTCGCTCTTCAGGTGCTCAATGCAAGCCTCAATAGGCTGAATGGTCATCACCATACCCGCGCTTCCGCTGAAGGCATAATCGTCGCAGCGACGGTGCTTGTCGGTTGAGTAGTCGCGCAAGTTGTGGATGTGTATTTCGGCAATGCCCTTCTTCTGAGCCCGCCCGATGATGCTCTGACTGAATGGTCCGTCAAGCAGTTCGGGAACAACCGTGAGAATGTCGATGCGCATAGCGTTCTGGTTTTTTCTGTTTGCGGCAAAGGTAATACGAAAAAGTTTAGAAGATGAGGCCGTTTAATGCTTCGTGGTTAGGTTTGGCTTTAGCCTGAAACAATTAACGACGGCTGTTGGCCGTCGTTAATCTGAATAAAACATTTTATGGGAAAATGTTTGTTTTCATTGGGTTTGAGTAGGGCTTATAATAGAACGTTAACACTCAATTTATTGTAAAGCCTCTTCCACAACCTTTTCAAGTTCTTCGGCGGCAATGTCGCGTTTAAGAATTGTGCCGTCGGGGCCGAAGAGTATTATCTCGCCATTGCTTATTCCATACAATCTACTTGCTTGGTGATTTACATCGTAATACATTTTGTGGCTGACACCGATGCTCTTAATATAATCTTCAAATAAGTCGGGAATAGATATATAGCTGAACATAATAGAAACCCCGTCAATGGGTTTCCCTTTATATTTCTCAAGCATAGCGTCAATTGCTTTTCCTCCTTCTATCTCTTTTTTTTCGGTCGAGTAGCAGAAATTGACGAGCACATAGCGGCCTTTGCCCACAATGTCGGACAGGCTCGGACGGTTGTTGGGGTTGCTCATATTCTGCAAATCGATATCTGTAAACATTTTGCCCGGGGCGGTGTTGGCGCGGGCTTCCTCTTGGCGTTTCCGCGATTCTTCCTTAACCTTTTCCCAATAATCGTTGCGTTGTTTCAAAATTTTCACCATCGGATTTTGCAAGGTTTTTTGGGGCAGAATGCTGTAATCGGCGTTCCAAGGTCCAATCAGATATTGCATTACCAAACCAAGATTGTTGGCGTTCTTTTTCACGTATTCGTTAATGGTAGCGTTGGCCTTGTCGCCGTGTTTGTCAAACATTTCGTTGAATTTCTTCTCGGCTTTCTCCCATTCGGCGTAGAATTTCGAGCCGGTCAGTTGGTACGAAGGCATTTCCATCCTAAATCCTGGTCCACCGTCACGTTTCTTAATTCCGGTTGACTTCAACGTAAACTGTGCGTTCTCGCCTGGCACAAACGGAATGCTTATTTGGTAAGATTTTATCGCCGCTCCATCGGCCATAGTTTGCAGAACCCATACTATGCACGGCTCGTCGAGATAGGTGTTGAATGTACCTTCGCCGTTATTGTCAAGGTCGATATCGCCCAACAATCGAGCGTTGCCTGTCTGTATCTCGTTTTCGCTCATAATTTCAAATGAGCAGCCTGAAATCTCGTTTGTGAGTTCGGTTTTGAATGTAATGCTGAAGTTCGGTTTTTGGTCGGCATTCAAATTCTCAGTAATGTCCGCCACAATCACATTCGTATATCCGCCGGGCGTATTATTCTTAAATAGGTTTGCTAATTCTGCGGGAATGTTTGGGTTGACTTTCGACACCATATCGAATTTGGTGACACCTTTTGGCAGCGGCTCGAATGAGTAGCGGGCGCCGCGGATATAGTCGAGATAGCGACGAGTGCCATCGCTTTCGTTGTGTAACATTTTGTAAAGATTGCCCGCGGTATCGCGCAAGCAGACATCGGAAGTCAAGCCGGAACGCTCCCAATGCTCCGCCGAAAGGGTTAGAACGGTCTTTTTCTCGCAGAATTCGACTTTCTTAACCTTTTGATTGTTCCAAACACCGTATTTTACGTTCTCCCACGTCTTGTACAAACCTTCGGGTTTGGTCACACCATCGTTCAAGTGATGGTTTTTGCTGTAGGCGTCGGCCAAGCGGCGAATCTTCGACAAATACTGCGCATATTGGTTTGAATACGAATAGAATCCGTTGTGAACCGTCAAACCGAAGGTGACGCCTGGCGCGGCAAATGTCTCAATCCAATCCGAGCAAATCTCGCCTCCGGGAAAAATGCAGCGGATTCGGCACACTGTCAGGTCGTTGAGTTCAACCTCGTAGTGGAATTTCTTGTCAACCACCGGCACGCACGCCACGGGTGTTTCAATAATCTCGAAGTTTTCGTCGGCAAAATAAATCAGGTAGCAAGAGTCGGTAATGCCAGGGTCAACCGCGCCCTCAATCACAAATTTGCCGAGGCCGAGTGTCTTAACCGAGTCGGCAACCTGCACGGCTGATTCTTCTGCAATTTGCGTTAGTTCAGGTTTCTTTTCAGTGAAAGTGAACGCGCAGAACATTGCGCCAATCCACAACAGTGTGCCGATTTTCGCCACACGGCCTAGTGTACCGACCGTCGATTTTTTCATCTCTACAAAGCGGCGGCGGATAAACGAATGGTTAAAACCGTTCACCACAGGGCTCGACACGTTCATAACCATCTCCAAAAGTGTTGTCTGATAAGCGTTTATGTTTACGTTCGACGAAATAACATCATGGTCGGCCTGAAACTCGTGAACATTGCGCAACTCGTTGCGGCAGAGCCATACAAACGGATTGAACCACAGTAGTCTGGTTATCAACTCCATAAACCACACATCGGCATAATGGCGGTGGGCAATGTGTGCCTTCTCATGACGGATAATCAGACTTTTTCCCGGCTCATTAAGGCTCGACGGCAGGAAAATGGTTTTGGCGAACGAAAATGGTGTGTCTACTTTTGGTGAGTGAATCAGACTGTAACCTTCAGCCGTATTTTCAACCTGCATTTTTGATTTGATAACCAACACCTTGCAGATATGATAAACTGCCAACAATAACAACAGCAACGATACGGCCGGAATGGCCCATTGCAATATCGAATACCAGTCGATTACTATAGTCCGACCTACCTTGGTCGGCTCACTAACAGCTGTCGGTTGTGCCGTCGACGGCGATGAGACTGCCACCGATGCGGATTCCGATGTGGTGGCAACTACTGCGGCAGGCTCGCTATTAAAAGTTACGGCCACCGGCTCGTATGACTCAATGGCTATCTCCGTCCCCGACGGGTAAACCTCAAATGTCACCACACTGAACAGCACGCTAATTATCGGTAGCAAAAGCAGATAAACGCGGCTGACGGTGTAGCTGGCTTTTCCGCGCAATACAATCCGATAGAATGCGAATAACAACGCGGCCGAAGCAATGAATTTTAAGAAAGTAGTTATCATAGTTTGTGGTATTAGTTAGTAATTATATGCGATATAAACAGCTGTGTTTTAGCAAATTGAACTGTGACTCCATTTCTATCATTTGGTAAAATTCTTTTTAGGAACCAAATAAACTTTGGTAATACGAGTGGTATGACTGGCAACGCCATTTGTATTCGCATCTTTATTCTCCACAATCTTAAACACTTCGTACACATTATTTTTTAAAATTTCAGTCGTCGGGGTCAACTTTTCTACCGAAATACTGTCGATTGGCAATGATAATTGTTTGGCGTGCAAACGCCTGATTTTCATTGCGACAGCTTTTTCAGCTTCCTCGTAACTTGCACCTTGCTCCTCTATTGTTTCGTACGTGTAAGAATTGCCTTTCAAGTTCGAAAGGTTGGGAAATAGCGGTTGCACAGTCTGTGAAATGTCGGCAGCTGTGATTCTTTCAATAAGCATGTCAATGCGAGCGATTACATCATTTGTGGCAGATATTTCGTCTTGTTCAACCATCTCCTGCGCTTCCATAACAATAATATCGTCATCGTAATTGGCTTTTGAATTTAAGGTTCTCATAATTCCCTTTTGGTAGTCGAAAAGCAAATCGTTGATATCCACAAAAATCGATTCTAGTTCGTAGTAGTCGGACTCATCCCACTTTTTCGCAAGTTCCATCATTTCCGCCTGCAATTTTGGAAAATCCTCATTATGAAGTTTTTTGAGCGCAAGTTTGTCGGGGGTGTCGGGATTTTTCTCGATATAAACCCAATTCTTGATAAGCAAATGTGAATTTATCACCATTAGTTTGCACTCTTTCAGCTTTTCTACCGACAAATCGCGGTTGTAGTCGGCCGCCGAGCACGGCATTGTAAATGCTGCCAAAAGAATTGCGCACAAACTTGCTGTCAGTTTTCTTGAAATATTTGAAAGTGTTTTCATCGTGGTATTTTTTTAGTTTTTCATTTATTGTTTTGCTCATCGCCATCATCCATCTCCTTCAGAATTTCAGCAAGTTCGTCACGGCTGATTTTCTCGCTTTTGGCGAAAAAAGAAAAGAACGACCGCATCGACCCGCCGAAGACGGTGTCGCATGTTTCGTTCATAAATCCTCCAATATACTCGTCGCGGGTGAGCAGCGGGCGGTAAACATTGGCCTTTCCGTTTTTCTCAAAGTCAACCACACCCTTCTTTGTCAGAATCTGCATAACGGTGAGCGTGGTAGTGTATGCCGGCTTTGGCTCAGCAAGCACATCATGAATTTGCTGCACAGTGGCTTTTCCCTTGTCCCACAAGATGTTCATCAAATGCAATTCCGCTTTCGTGAGCGACTGATTACGGTTTTCGTTTTCCATTTCAATTATCTCCTAAATTTTTAGTACTACAAACATAGTAGATAAAAATATACGCGCAACAATTTTGCACGAAAAAATACTAAAAATTTAGTATAAAATCGTAATTAATTTGATTTTTAATGAGATAGCTATGGTCGCTGCGGAACAAAGCTTTTGCCCGCTCAAAACTCTGAACTTTTTCCCCTACCTCTTATCGCACTTCATAAAGCACTCGCCGCACGCCGCTTGCTTTCCGCGAAGACGGTTCTCAATCATTTCGGCGTAGCGGTCAGCTAGGATTGGTATGCGGATGGTGCGGACAACCTCATGCGCGAAGGCCGACATAAGCATCATTCTGGCCTCACCCTCGCCTATTCCGCGCTGACGCATATAAAAGAGCGCCGTCTCGTCGAGCTGACCAATGGTAGCGCCATGGCTGCACTTCACATCGTCGGCGTAAATCTCGAGTTGAGGCTTGGTGTACATCCGGGCCGAAGGCGAGATGCAGATGTTTTTGTTCGACTGCATTGCATTGGTCTTTTGCGCGTCGGGACGTACAAGAACATAGCCGCCAAACGCCCCCACAGAGTCGCCGTTGAGCACGTTTTTGTAAAGCTCGTAGCTGGTGCAGTTTGGCACAGCGTGGTCGATGTAGGTGAAATTGTCGATATGCTGGTGGCCGCACGGCAGTGACAGACCGTAAATATTGGCCTCGGCGTGCTGACCGTTCATAAGCACCTCAAGATTGTTGCGCACAAACCCGCCGTGAAGCGTGAGCGTGTTGGCAAGCAGCTGGCTGCCGGCGTTTTGCTCAATCAGTATGGATGATATCTGCGACGAATGGTCGTTGAGGTTCTGAATGCTGTAGCAGTCGAGTTGCGAGCCGTCGAGCATCACAACCTCGGTGACGTTGTTCAGCAGGAACTGCCGCTCGGCCAGCGTGTGGTCGCAGAAGACGATTTTAGCCTGACTGCCGCGTCCAGCCACAATCAGGTTTCGCTGGTTGACCATCAACGGGTTTCCTCCCGACAGAACATTGACAATCTGAATAGGCTTGTCAACCACAACATTGTCGGGGATATAGAGGAACAGTCCGCCACGCGCAAATGCCGTGTTCAGACTGATGATGGTATCATTTTTCGTGGCGGCCAGACGGTTGTAGTTGGCTTCGAAAATGTCAGGGTGAAGTTGTGCTCCCTCGGCAAGTCCAACAACGGTGATTCCTGCGGGCAGATTGCCGTTTTGTGTGTCAATCCAACCGTTGCCAACGGTTATGGTGTAGGTGTCGAGTCCGGGAACGGCGCAGCGGAAGGCTTTCTGGCTGTCAACTTGCTCTTTTTGCGGACCGATGGCATAGCCGTAAGTATGACCGAAGGCACCCATAATGTCTGTAAATCGATACCGTTCGCACCCTTTTTCGGGCAATCCTTTTTCATCAAACTGGCTGATGGCAGACTCGCGCTGACGGTTCATCGCGGCGGGCATTCCGGCGGCAATGCTGTCGGAATACTGGCGATAAAGTGCTGTGAGTTTGTTTTTTATAGCGGTCGAGCTAACCTTTTCCATAAACTATTTGTTGTCGAATTCGCTTTTAATCCAATCATAGCCTTTCTCTTCAAGTTCCAGTGCAAGTTCCTTGCCTCCGGTCTTGACAATCTGACCGTTATAGAGCACGTGCACCACATCGGGCACAATGTAGTCGAGCAATCGCTGATAGTGAGTGATGACAATGGCCGATGTTTCGGGTGTTTTGAGTTTGTTCACGCCGCTGGCCACAATACGCAGGGCATCGATGTCAAGGCCCGAATCGGTCTCGTCGAGGATTGAGAGGCGCGGCTCGAGCATCGCCATCTGGAAAATCTCGTTGCGCTTCTTCTCGCCGCCCGAAAATCCCTCATTCACAGAGCGTGAGGTCAGTCGTGAGTCGATTTCGACCAACTGGCTCTTCTCGCGCATCATCTTCAGATATTCGGCAGCCGAGAGAGCCGGCAGACCATTGAATTTGCGTTTCTCGTTGACGGCAGCACGCATAAAATTGACCATACTAACACCCGGAATCTCTACCGGATATTGGAAACTCATAAAAAGTCCCATCCGTGCGCGGTCTTCGGGCGGCAGTTCGAGCAGATTCTTGCCCAAGAACGTCACCTCGCCGCCATCGACAGTGAAACGGCTGTTGCCCGTCAAAACCGACGACAGCGTGCTCTTTCCCGACCCGTTGGGGCCCATTATGGCGTGAATCTCGCCCGCATTGATGTGCAGATTGATTCCCTTAAGTATCGGCTTTCCGTCAATCGAAGCCCGTAAATCTTTTATTGTCAGCATATTTTAAACACAAACTAAAAACGAAAACACAAACTGAACGGCAAAATTAAACAATTGTGAGTAAAGTATAGAAAGTAATATGCAAAGAGTGCAACGCCCCGAAGGGGCAATCGCTTACAGCCCAAGGCAACGCCTTGGGTCATACGACCGCCCATTTCATCGCCCCATAGGGGCAAAAGCATTAATCTTCAAACACATATCTTTCGTCATAATCAATATTATATAATTTCAGAAATTGAATGTACTCTTCCTTGAAAGACAACTTTTTATGGTGCTCTTTCTGGTTGATAACATACTCTATGGTTTTGTTTATCAACGACTCGCTGACGGAAAACACTGCATATCCGCCTTGCCAGGCAAAACATTCGTATTCCTGACCGAGGGTTTTAATCCATCGGCTACTGTTACGTTTGATTTCTTCGACAAGATGCGATACGGTCTCGTTTCGCGACAGCAGGCATAACACGTGAACGTGGTCACCAATGCCGCCTACGCGGATAACAGAACACCCCGTAGAATTAACCAACTGACCTATATAACTATGCACACGCTCCAAATGCGCTTCATCAATCTGCGGACTTGTGGTTTTGATATGAAAGACTATATGCAGATATATTTTGGAAAGCGATTGTGGCATAATCAACTAGTCTTTATTCCGATATAATTCTTTTGCCCCTTCAGGGCGTATTCTTATTACTCGTCACTTACCCAAGGCGCTGCCTTGGGCTGTATTATTCTGCCCTTTCAGGGCGATAGGTAAACTACCCAACGCTGCCCTCCAGACTTACCTGCAGCAGTTTCTGCGCCTCAACGGCAAACTCCATTGGTAGGGTGTTCAGCACCTCTTTGGCGTAGCCGTTCACAATCAAGCCTACGGCATCTTCGGTTGAGATGCCGCGCTGGTTGCAGTAGAAAATCTGGTCCTCACCAATTTTCGATGTTGTAGCCTCGTGCTCGAGTACGGCGGTGTTGTTGGCGCACTCAACGTAAGGGAATGTGTGTGCGCCGCAGCGGTCGCCCAAAAGCAACGAGTCGCACTGCGAGAAGTTGCGGGCTCCGTCGGCGTTGGCCGAGACTTTCACAAGACCGCGGTAGCTGTTCTGGCTCTGTCCTGCCGAGATGCCCTTCGATACTATGCGGCTCCGCGTGTTCTTGCCAATGTGAATCATTTTCGAGCCCGTGTCGGCCTGCTGATGGTTGTTGGTGACAGCCACCGAATAGAATTCCGACGACGAGCCGTCGCCCAGAAGCACCGTGCCCGGATATTTCCACGTTATGGCCGAGCCCGTCTCAACCTGGCTCCACGACAGCCTTGAATTGACGCCCTTGCACAATCCGCGTTTGGTAACGAAATTATAGATGCCGCCGCGGCCATCGCGGTCGCCTGGATACCAATTCTGTACGGTCGAATATTTTACTTCGGCGTTGTTCATCACCACAATCTCCACAATGGCGGCGTGCAGTTGGTTCTCGTCGCGGCGGGGTGCGGTGCAGCCTTCAAGGTAACTTACGTAACTGTCGTCATCGCATACAATCAGCGTGCGCTCAAACTGACCGGTTTTAGCCGCGTTGATGCGGAAATAGGTGCTCAACTCCATCGGGCAGCGCACCCCTTTCGGGATATAGCAGAACGAGCCGTCGCTGAACACTGCCGAGTTCAAGGCCGCAAAATAGTTGTCGGTGGGCGGAACCACGGTGCCCAAGTACTGCCGCACAAGGTCGGGGTGGTTGCGCACGGCCTCGCTGAACGAGCAGAAAATTATGCCGCGCTCCGCCAGTGCGTCTTTGTATGTGGTTTTCACCGATACGCTGTCCATCACGGCATCGAAGGCCACGCCCGAAAGCGCCTTTTGCTCATCGAGCGGAATACCCAACTTGTCGAAGGTCTTTTTCAGTTCGGGGTCAATCTCGCCGTTTTCGGGCTTCACGTTCTGTTTCGGTGCCGAATAGTATATAATATCTTGATAATCAATCTCGGGTATATCCAAATGCGCCCACGTTGGCATTGTTTGTTTCTGCCAATGCCGATAGGCTTTCAAGCGGAACTCAAGCAACCATTCAGGTTCTTCCTTCTTACTCGAAATCAGACGGATAACATCCTCGTTCAAGCCTTTGGCAATGGTGTCGTGCTCAATGTCCGATACAAATCCGTATTTGTATTCGCTGTCGGTTACCTCGTTGATTATGTTGGTGTTGTCCATTGTTTTTGTATATAGGTAGAGACGCGATAATATCATGTCTCTACATCAATCATCATTCTTATTCAACAAACTCCATTGTGCTCATAATAGCCTCAACCTGGCGCATATAGTTGCGTTTGTCCTTCTTACCGGCGTACACGTAGCCGTCAACCGTTACAATGCGGCCGTGCTTCTCATCGTACTGCGTGATGCTGACAAACGGGCCGCCCATAAAATCGCCCTCGGTGCGCCACAAGCCACGCAGTTCGGCGGTATAGTGTCCTCGGAAATTGAACGAGCTAAAGGTTGTTATGCCCTCGTGCATATCGGTGGTCATATACGAGCCGTCGGACGGGCCGCCAACATATGCCTTGCACATCCGGTTGCGCATAGCAATCAAACTGTCGCAAGTAAGCATTAGCGAGTCGGTGTAATCGTAGTAATAGACGAACATTCCCTGGCTGATTTCGGGCGTTTCGTGCGAAATCCAAACAAAGTTATTGGTGTCCATATCAAAGGTGTAACCCTTTGGTATAGTCATTATTACGCCAGTGGCCTTTGCCAATTTATCCATTACCTGACGCTCGGGGAAGGTTGAGTAGTTTTTGATTATGCGGTCCTGTTCGGCTTTGAGCAGAAGACCAACAATTTTGTCGCGGTTGTCAGAGAAGAGTTGCTCTAAGGCTTGTGCCGATGGTGCCACAATTTGAAGCACTATCTGCGGTGTAGACCAAAGGTCTTGCGCCACTTTTATGCTGGCTGTGCTGTCGGATGCGATACGGCAACTGATAATATTACGATGACGCTGGAAAATTTCAGTAAAAGCGCTGTTTGGAATTCGCACTACGTCGAACATCGGCTCGCTCTGCGGCAATCCCGGCACATCGGCTTTCAGGATGTTTATGATGGTGTCGGTGGTCGATTTCCAAACCTGGTCCTCAATAACGATAACCACCTCTCCAGCCTTGCCGGAAATCTGCGGAAGCACCTTCTCGCGAACATTGTTGCAGCCGGCAAAAATCATTGTCGCCAAAGCCGCCAAAATTGTCAAACGTTTCATAAAAGTTTAGAGTTTATTTAGTTGTAAATTCCTGTTCCAATCGCATCATAAAGTGGCATCCTGTAAAAGTTCATAATTGTAGTATTTGCTTTGCAGATATAGTCCTGTTTCGGGGTCGGAAAGTTGGTCGTAAAGCGAAGAATTATAAAGAATGTCCAACGCTTCGGGAAGCGTACGGTTCTGTTTCTCCATAATCAGCGCCGCCACACCTGCCAACACATAATCAGTCAAATATTTTTGCTCGTCGCTCATACCACCGTCAAATATTTAATGGCTTTTTCTGTGCCGAAATAATATTGATTGTTCAATTTGCGGAAACGTAACTCCTCAACAAGTTGTTGCAGAGTGATTTTTCCCATCTCGTAGCGGTCGAGTTGCATTACAACCCCATCGTCGGCCACTGGTCCGATAACAATATCGTAATTGTGGCTGTATCCTGTCTCCGAAGCTCGGCGGTTTTCAAATATGAATTCAGCCCATTCTTCCGATACACCTTCAAATATTTTGATATTCAAGTCATTGTTAGCCAAGCAAGAATCATCAAAGTTGAATTCTGTAACAACAGGCACGGCATCGATATACAATCTGGCTTTTCGGTTGGCCATAGCCTCAGCCTGCTCTTTAAGGGTTGTCAGATAAAAGCCTTTGCCGAAATCCTTGTTTACGTGCCCGACAAGAAGGTTTATACGCTCTATTCGGACATTCGAACCGTGATAGAGTTTAAGCATAGCGCAACCATCCTCCGTGATTTTGGCAGACGGTGGTCAAATCCTCAATGGCTGTAGCCACAGACTGCTGATGTTCAGCCTCATAGCAATCGTCAAGAAATGCAATGCCTGAATATTGCTTAAGGTAACCGTATGCTTGTTTGACGGGCATAGAGTAATGCTCCGCAAACTTACGGATGATGAAAACAATATATTCAGGTTTGAAATCCATAATTGCCACTAAATGTTATTACAAAATACCACTATTTTTACGTGATATGCAATTTTTTCTCTAACCAAACTTACCCGAAATCACTTATGTCTTTTGCCTAATGCCTTCAATTAATCCAACTTCAACACCGCCAAAAACGCCTTCTGCGGAACCTCAACGGTGCCTATCTGGCGCATACGTTTCTTGCCTTCCTTCTGTTTTTCAAGCAGTTTACGCTTTCGCGACACGTCGCCGCCATAGCATTTGGCAGTCACATCCTTGCGCACCTGGCGGACAGTTTCGCGGGCAATGATTTTGGCACCGATAGCAGCTTGTATAGCCACATCGAACTGTTGGCGCGGAATCAACTCTTTCAACTTCTCGCACATTTTGCGGCCAAGGTCATAGGCGTGGTCAGCGTGGATGAGCGACGACAGCGCATCGACACCCTCGCCGTTGAGCAGAATATCGAGTTTCACAAGATTAGCGCGTCCGTATCCGCACGGATGGTAGTCGAACGATGCGTAACCCTTTGAAATACTTTTCAGTTTGTCGTAGAAATCGAACACAATCTCCGACAGCGGCATATCGAACGTAACCTCAACGCGGTTGCCCGTCACATAGGTCTGGTTCTTCAGCACGCCGCGTTTTTCGATACAGAGTTTCATTATGTTGCCGATGTAATCGACATTCGAAATTATCTGCGCATTGATGTACGGCTCCTCAATATAGTCGATGGTGTTCACCGCTGGCAACCCCGACGGATTGTGCACCTCAAGCGTTTCGCCTTTTTTGGTGTGGCAGATGAACGAAACGTTTGGCACGGTTGTGATGACGTCCATATTGAACTCGCGGTCGAGCCGTTCCTGAATGATTTCCATATGAAGCAAACCAAGGAAGCCGCAGCGGAAGCCGAATCCCAGAGCCGCCGACGATTCGGGTTGGAAAGTCAGCGAAGCGTCGTTCAGTTGCAGTTTCTCAAGCGATGCGCGAAGGTCCTCATACTCATCGGCCACCACAGGATAGACACCCGCGAACACCATTGGCTTCACCTCTTCGAAACCCTCGATGGCGGCAGCGCACGGACGGTCGACGTGAGTGATGGTGTCGCCCACCTTCACCTCGCGCGATGTCTTGATGCCCGAAATAATGTAGCCCACGTCGCCTGTTTTCAGCACCTTGCGCGGTTCGCGGTCGAGCCGAAGGACGCCCACCTCGTCGGCGTTATATTGCTTGCCCGTGTTCACAAACTTCACAAAATCGCCTGTGGCAATCTCGCCGTTCACAATCTTGAAATAGGCGATGATGCCGCGGAACGAGTTGAAAACCGAATCGAAAATCAGCGCCTGAAGCGGTGCCTGCGGGTCGCCTTTTGGCGGCGGAATCACCTGCACAATGCGTTCCAGAATCTTATCCACGCCCTCGCCCGTCTTGCCGCTGGCCGCCAGAATGTCGTCGCGGTCGCAGCCGATAAGGTCCACAATCTGGTCCTTCACCTCTTCGGGCATAGCGTTCGGAAGGTCGATTTTATTGATGACAGGAATAATCTCAAGATTATGCTCGATGGCCAGATACAGGTTCGAAATAGTTTGAGCCTGAATGCCCTGTGTGGCGTCGACAATAAGCAACGCACCCTCGCAGGCGGCTATTGAGCGCGACACCTCGTACGAGAAATCGACGTGCCCTGGGGTGTCGATTAGGTTGAGCACATATTTTTTGCCTTCGTAAGTGTAGTCCATCTGGATGGCGTGGCTCTTGATGGTGATGCCGCGCTCGCGCTCAAGGTCCATATCGTCGAGAACCTGGTCCTGCGCCTGCCTCTCGTTGACGGTGCCCGTGTACTGAAGCAGACGGTCGGCCAGAGTGCTCTTGCCGTGGTCGATGTGCGCTATGATGCAGAAATTGCGGATGTTGTCCATTTGCGAATTTTTAGGGTGCAAATATAGGAACGAAAACGCAAAACACTAACGCAGACAATGATAATGACTGACGCTTGCCATTATTTTTTATTTGCAAATGAAAAAATGTTGCTACCTTCGCATTCAGTGATTTAAAAACATTTTAAAAATTTAAATTTTAAAGACATGAAAAAATTGACTTTTGGATTAATGGGATTTGCGGCTCTGTCGTTGGCAGTAGCCACATTATTTACATCGTGCAAAAAAGACGAAGTAAAAGAGTTGGCTTCTATTTCGGCTACAATTAACGGTGAAAGCTTCAGCGCAACCGCAGTTGCAAAGCAGGACAACAACAACGCCAAATTGGCTGATTTGCTGGCCGGCAATGGTGACAAAATAACAAGCATCTACGGTGCCAACACCAACGGACAAGTTCTCTCTATCGTTTTGAACGGCAACACCGAAGCAACCTATGACTTGAGCCTTGCCGTATCGCTCAACCCGACAACACTCCTTATCAACTACCTGACAACAGGCGATATTGAGGATACTGCAAAAGACGCTATCAAAGCCGAAGCTAAAACAATGATGGTCTATAAGAAATCTGAAGGCATTCAAGACGCCAACAGCAAAGACTTCTATGTTGCTACAAAAGCCAATGTAGTAGTCAACAAGATTACAAGCGTTGGTACAATTAAGTATTATAAAGGCACATTCACTGCCACTCTTGAGAACGCCAATGGTGAAAAACTTGAAGTTACCGACGGCAAATTCTCTTGCCCGGGCAAATAATTTATAACCATTAAAAACTATTTACTATGAGAAAATCAATCAAAATCTTAATGATGGCTCTTGCAGCCATGCTGATTGCCGGTGGTGCATCGTCGGTCAATGCAAAAGAAAAGAAAGCCAAGTTTAAGTATAACAGCACAACCGAATACAACGCCGAGTCGTTGGCCAAAGGTGACGCTGGTATTAATATCGTTCGTTTGGACGGCCGTGGCGAAACTGAAGAAGCTGCCATTGAGGATGCAAAGATGAAAGCCGTTGCTTGCGCTTTGTTCTGCGGATTCCCATCGGGAGCCAATGGTGCAGAAGCAGCTCCTGCTATCATTGAGGATTCAAGCGCTGACAATTCTGATTTTCTGGCCAACTTCTTTAAGCCTGGTGGCGACTATCTGAAATACGTTAAAGTTAGCAAACTGGCTAATTCTAAATCGGTTTCAAAAGCTACCACAAAGACATTTAAGGTTGCCATTGGTTTGGATGTGTCGTACAACGACCTTAAAGATTTGATGAAGAAAAACGGCTTGGTTAAATAATGCCAGCATAGTTTTCTTTAGAAATAATTGCAGAGCCGCATTATGATGCGGCTCTACTTTTTTTGCGACATTTTTAATGTGGCAAAAGTGAGCAACAGACAAAAACTTTTGACAAACGGTGATTAAAGCGGCAAAAAACGAATACTACGAACAAAAACATTTGTATATTTGCGGCTTTAAGAACAAACTTTTGTTTAATTTATTGTTTAATTAAAAAATTTAAAAAGATGAAAAAAAGATTCATGTTTGCAACCATGATGGTTGCTATGTGTTCGACAGCTCTTTTCACCTCTTGCGGTGAGGAAGCAGTTGAAGGTGAAGTAGAAGAGCAATTCAAGTTTGGTGAATTGACAGCAGTTGCCAACGCTGACGGTACTATCGAAATCGCTGGTCAGATTGCAACCAACACCAAAATCAAAGAGTTTGCTTTGTACAATGCCGATGGCTCTGTAGCTTACGATTTCCTTGAGGCTAACGAGCAAGTTAAAGAGAAAAACAAAACTTTGGATGAGAATGGCAAGGCCGTTAAAGACAAATCTTTCGTTCTTGACATCAAATCTACTGGCAAACTGCCTGTAGCCATCTATACTCTTAGAATTAAGACCAAAAAAGCTGGTGCTTTCGAAGAGGCTATTGGTGCTGAGTATCATTTCAACATTGGTACAGGTGCTAACACTCAACTTGGTTCACAATTCTCTTTGTACAACCAAAGCGCTTACATGTTGAAAGACTTTTATGATTCTTCAAACGGTAACATCAGTGACGAGGCTGTTGCAAGCAAAATCGAAGTTGCTTTGAAGGGCGAAGGTGACAATGTATCACTTGAGACTGCTAAACTTTTGACCATTGCTAACACTCCTAAAGATGGTGTTAGAAGCCAAGAGCAATGCGACGCTAACAAGGCTATCTTGGCTGACGCTAAAATCTTTGAGAACGCTATCATCACAACAACTGATTGCATCGCTACTTATAAACTTACAAAAGTTGATGATGTAACTTATGAAATCAGCGGTATCGTTATCAACTCGAAAGGCACTTTGAAGATTGACACTTCAGCTGCTTTCAATTAATTGATAATTGTCAATAAAGAACGAGAGCCGCTCAGTTGAGCGGCTCTTTTTTTGTGGTTAAATAATAAAAACAGACAACTGAGCTATAATTATTGTACCTTAGCGATAAGAAAAACACACAATTATGGAAGCGACAACTTTAACACCAACTCAACAGCATCTACTCAAAATATTCTCGTTTAACAACAGTGAGGCGTACGCCCGCGAGGTTCAAATTGTACTAACACAGCATTTTCAATCTCGCCTTGATGCTGAAGCCGACAAACTATGGGATGAGGGTGTTCTAAACCAAGAACGCCTTGATGCGTTGCGCCATGAAGACCTACATGCCAAGAGTTAAGAACCATGAAACTCGTTCTTGACACTAACACTCTCATTCAGTGTATTGCGCACCGTAGCAGCTACCATGAATTGTGGCGTTCATTTTTGGACGGGCGTAATCAACTTTGCGTTTCCACCGAAATTCTGGCAGAATATGCTGAGATATTGGAAAATAAAACCTCTCCGACTTTTGCCTCATTAGCCATTGATGTTATCGTAAATAACCCCTACACTCTATTTGTAACGCCATACTATAAATTTAACATCATTAAAATCGACCCTGACGACAACAAATTTGTTGATTGCGCTGTAGCCGCCAATGCTCATTTTATAGTTACTGATGACCGTCATTTCAACGTGCTTTTTGAATTAGGATTTCCAAAAGTGTCTATAATTAAGCTTGATACAATGATGGATTATCTCTGATGATTATAAATAACATCACATATAATAGAACTTAATCGCGCCACTTCTAGGTTAAAAGCATAAACCTAAAATTCCCTACTGAAAACTTTTGCCGATTTTGTAAAAAGTTTTCAGTAGAATCTATAAACGGAAAGTTAAGTGAAATCTTCCTCCACCATCACCCCCGTCCCAATTCGTCCCAATGTGTGATTGTGCCGATACGAGAAAAACTCATCGGGATGGCATTTGGTGCAGACTTGCGCGGCTTCGATGTTTTCGAGCGGCAAGCCGGCGGAAATAAGATGCTGACGGTTGACGGCTGTCAAATCGATGTGCGGACGCGCCCATTCGGGTTTGTGCAAGATAGCTTCGGGCCATTGGGAGAACTGTTCGGCAACATCGTCGCCAACCTCGAAGCAGCAACTGCCGATGCACGGGCCCAACGCAGCAATCAAGTGGCTTGGCTCGGTTCCGAACTCGCGCTGCATAGCCTCAACCGTAAGGCGGACAATGCCTCCGGCTGTGCCGCGCCAACCGGCATGTATGGCCGCTACAGCATGGTTTTCAGCATCGTATAGCAGCACCGACTGGCAATCGGCTGTAAGCACCATAATACAAACGCCTGGCTGATTGGTTATAAGCGCGTCAGTATTAGGAATACGGCTGTCGATAGTGAGAGCACCAAGACCGGCATTAGTTTCGTTTACAACTGCAATATTTAGGCTGTGTGTCTGTTCGGCTGTTGTCAGGCGTTCGATATTGAAACCAACCGAGGCGGCTAAGCGACGGCGGTTTTCCGCTCCGTTCGTACTTCGCAGATTGACATCGCCCAACGCGCCTTGACGGCACGAGGTCACAAAATGGCGCACACCGCCACACCTATCTAAACTGCCAAAGGTGTAATACGGGAAATCGGCGGCATGAAAATTCATGAACAGCGCGGCTTATGCGTTTCCGGCATCGATGCCGTGCTCTTTCATATACGACTGTATCTCAAGCATCAGGCGGTCTTTGAGCTCATGCTCGCGGCTGCGGTTCTCCGAGACAACAATCACATGGTCGGGTTGCTCGTTAAGATAGACAACCTTGTAGTATTCGGTGGTGCGCAGCTGCTTTCCGCGAATCAGCGATTTGTTTTTGCGCCGTGCTTTGCCTGTATTCAGCAGCGCTGGCCAGAACTCGTTGATGAACTGTTCGCGCGCCGCTTCGTCTTGCGTGACAAGCGATACATACGGAACACCAACAAAGTTGTCGCCGACATTGTAGAAGAACATCAGCCGTTTAGACATGCTCATTATTTTTCCGCTCAAATCGATTTCGGCAACCATAAGACCTTTATAGTAAGCGCTGATTTGCGCGTTGAGCTGGTCTTGACGCTTGGTGGCCTCCTCTTGTGTGGCCTGCATCTCCTCAAGGTTCTGGCGCATCTCTTCCTCGTGCTGCGACAGCACTTCGGTTTGTTCATTCGATTGCTCAAGTAGCTTGGCGTTGTGTGCGTTGATGCTGACATTTGAAACAGCCGACGCCATATTTTCGCACAGATGCTCCACAAAATCTATCTTGTATTTCTCGATATGATTGTACGATATAAGCTCCATTATGCCGTAAATCTCATCGTTGACAATCATCGGGGCAAGCAGCAGGTTGCGTGGTTTCTGCTCCTCGCGTTTGCCTTGCGTGAATGTAACGTAGCTGTCGGGCACATCTTCGAGATAGATAAGACGCATCTCGTCGATTACGCGGCCAAACAGACCGTCTTTATCCGTCACAACGGTGTCGAGCATTATCTGCTTGCCGTAGGCTATGGCGGCCTTGCTCTCGAACTTCAGCTCGGTGTCATACTCATCTTCTATCTTGAAATAAACGGCGCCCTGCACAATGTCCATATATTTCAGCAGCTCGTTGAGCACGTTGTAGGCAAAGCTGTCGGCGTTCTCGTTCTCCTGGCGGATAATCTCGCCAAATTCGGCCAGGCCGTGGGTAACCCAGTTGCGCTGTGCGTCAACCTCTTTCTTCTGGTCCTCCTCCTCTTTTGCTTTCACAAGGCTTTTCTGCATGGCGATAAGCGACTCTCCCAAAGTATCCCCGTCGCTCAGCAGCCGGTATTTGGCGTCATAATTGCCCTTGCCTATCTCGCCGGCAAAGTTCACCGATGCTTTCAAACCGTCGCTCAGCACCTCAATCGACTCCGTTAGGTCGGTTATCTCGCTCTTGATTCGCGTCTTATGCATCTTCTCGTCGCTGATGATACCCAGCGACAGGTCGGCCAGCTTGTTGTTGATGCCGACAATGGTTCCCGATATTGTCCGGGCCACTATCGAGATAACTATTGAGATGATAATGAGACCGATAATGGTTATGATAAGCAAACGCAGAAGACTGCTGCTCCGTTGTTTGAAGCTGCTCTTCCACGACGATACGGTAACTACATGCCAATAGCTCTGCGCGTTGTCGAAACTTGCCCTGTTGCAAACAATAATCGATTTCTCGCCGTTGATATCGTTGCCTATGTAAAGAGTGTCGCGGGCAATACTGTCGATGTCCGCAACAATAGTCTGTTTCGTACTTGTCAGTTTGGTGTCGCGGCTGTAGAGATATTTTCCGGATTCTGAAATCAGATAATTCTTTTCGTCTTTGCCGTCGGGGTTCAGCACAAGCAGTTTCTTCAAATCGTGTATCGAAAGGTCGATGCCCACAACGCCCATAAACTCATCCCAGACGATTATTGGAGCCACTATTGATGTCATAAGAATGGAGTCTTTGCCGTTATAAGAATAGAAGTAGGGCTCCACCATTTTGGTCTTTTTTGTGTCGCGCGGCAGGGTGTAGAAATCCTCCTCGTATTGCGTGTCGGTTGTCTCTTCCGATTTTATCTCTTCGTCAACCCGATAGAAAGAGGGAGAGAAGCTGCCAATGGAATTGGAGTTAACCTTGTCAATGTAGTTTTCGTCAAGATTGTCGATGCTGTTCGGCTCCCAAATCGACCAGGCAGCACAGAGGTCAGGATTTTCCAGTAATGTCTGGTGCAAAAGGTCGCTGAAGAATGGCCGGCGCTCGGTTTCCTCAATATCGTTGTAGTTGGCCATGGTGGCAGCCAAGGTCTCCACTATCTTTGTGCGGCTGGCAACAAGTCCCTCAATGCGGCTGGTTATGTCGCTCGATTCCTGTTTCATTTCGGTGTACGAGTCGGCTTTGAGATTTTCCGCCACTTCGTAGATGATATAACCCATTGCGGCTATATACATTATAAGCGATGTGCCCAACAGGTTGAGCACCATTTTCCGGTGGATAGTCTTTTTAAAAATCATCTCTTTTCTATTTAGTTTCCAGAAAAACGTTTTTACTCATCAATCAGACCGATAAGCTCGGTAAGCTCATTGTAGGCCTCTTCCCATTTGCTCTTTGCGTCGGCAAACACTTGCGGAATTCGCTCGGTGCCCGAATTTTTCGTTATCGAGTTTATAATGGTGTCGAGCATGTCGGTTATCGGCTTCACTCCCAGATAATTGATTTTTGTCCGCAGGGCCTTCACCTCCATTTTCAGCACTTTGTAGTTGTTGCTCTCAATGGTTTTTTCGATGTCAGCAAACTGTGCGGGAATCTGCTCGTAGTAGCGGCGCAGCATGTTGTCAATCTTCTTCTCGTCGTTTTTATAAGCAGCGTTCATGTTGGTCAGGTCGATAAGGCGGCGTTTCTTGTTAGCCGATGTTTTCAGCATGCTTTTCAACTCCTCTGGTATCACGCCTTCGGCAACCATATCTATCTGAGCCTCGTATTTCTTTTGTGTTGTTATGTCGAATCCAACAGCAACAATATCTACTATCTTCTTTGTGTCGTCGTAGATTGGAATGAAATGCATGCGGAGCCAAACGGCATCTTTTCCCTCGCCAAATTGCTCGTCCTCCTCCATAATGTTGCCTGCCAGAATCTCGTCCCAGAAGTGCTCATGCGCCTTGGCCTCAACTTCGGTCATCTGGACATCGGCCTTGTGACGTTTGCCCACAACCTTGTTACGGCGCGTCTGCACAAAGTTCAGGAACTCCTCGTTAGCGTCGGTAACGCGTTGCTGAAGGTCGTAGTGGACTATTGGCACAATGTTGCTGAGTGATTCGATAACCGCCAACAGACCCTCCTCTTTATGCGTTGTCTCCTCCTGCGTGGCCTGCATTTCCTCCATGTTCTGACGAATCTCCTCCTCTTGCTGTTCAAGCACTTCGGCCTGCTGTTTAGCTTTGCTGAGCAGCAGTGTCGTCTGAGCGTTTATCTTCACTGTCGACAATGTGGATGCTATGTTCTCCGACAGCTTTTCGACAAATGCTATCTGATACTGCTCGAAAACCTTGAGAGAGTAAAGCTCAATGGCGCCCACCAATTTGCTGTTGTAGATGAGCGGCACAATCAAAGCCGATTTTGGCAGCGAACGACCCAATCCTGAGCCGATGCGCTCCATATCATCGGGTATCTCGCTGATGAATATCGTCTCGCGCTCGTGATAGATGCGCCCCATAAGGCCGTCGCTGGGGCTGAAAAACGTTTTTTCGCCCTTGTCTTTGCCGAAACCCAGATGCGACACCAATTCAAGCCCCTCACGGTCCTCGGGAACAATGTAGAGAGCGCCCATTTGCGCGTTAAGGTAAAGTGTCAGTGTCTTTATTATCTCGGCGCTTATTGTCTGCATATCTTTGTTGTCGATACGCAAAACCTTGTTGAACAGGTTGATACCCGACGACGCCCAGTTCAGTTGTTCCTCCTCGGCGTGACGCTGGTTCTCCTCCTCTTTGGCTTCGTCGAGGCTCGATTTCATCTCGATAATGGCGTTGCCCAAAACATCGCGGTCGCTCAGCGGACTGAATTTGTAGTCGGAGTTGCCGTTGCCTATGTTCTCGGCAAATTTGGTAACCTGCAACAGACCTTCGACCACCTTGTTCGATGAGTCGGTCATCTGCCCAAGCTCGTTGTTGCTCTCAACACGCATCTCAAGCGTCTCGTCAACCTTGCCCTGCGCCAGACGGTTGATAACCTCGTTCACCTTCTTTATCGGGTTGACAATGCCCTGTGTCAGTATGGCGATGATGAGCGCAAGCAGTAACAGACCGATAAGAATGGCGCGTGTTACCACGTTGAGCGATTCGGCCATTTGTTCGTCGATGTTGTCGTCGGTTACAACCACAACTTTCCATTGTGAGTTAAGGTTTTCGGGCGATATGGCCTGAATGTTGCAATAAGTGTCACCGGTGCTTCTGTTTATCAAAGTACGATTCACAACATCTTCCGACGACTCGTAGAGGAAGCCGCCAATCAAAGTGTCTATCTCGTTGTAGAGTTGGCCGTTGAAGTTCTTATCGGGGTTGGCGGCCATTATGTGTCCTTTAGGCGACAAGATGAAGACGTGCTGATTTTTCTCTTTGCCTATCGAATCGATTATCGCCTGAAGCGAGTTGGCGTTGATGTCTATCCCTATCACACCGGCAAAACTGCCGTTTTTGTTTATCGGCATTGCCATTGGGATGCGCATGGTGCGCTTGGCTGTTGAGCCGTCGTAGAGATAGTAGTCGGGTTCGGCTATGATTGGCGCGCCGGCGTCTTTGCAAATAAAATAGGGGTCCTCCATATCGTCGTAAACCTGAGCTATGGTTTTTGAGCTGACCTCGGCACCGTACGATGTGTTTTCGGCTTTAAGTGTGGTGCGCCCCTCCTCGCTCGAGGCGTCAAGATACTGGCTGTCGAAGCTGAGCCACACAAACGACAACGCCTGGTTGTCCTCGCAGGCTTTTTTAATGGTTTTGTTGTAAAACTCGTTGTTTCCGGAGAAAGCTTGGTCGTCGACCGACTCAATTATCGACCGCAAAGTCAGCAACGACTGAAATTGGTTGGACGACAAATTGCTGATTATTGTCGATACGTCGCTAATAACAGCGGCGTCCTTCTTTTCCATAGTCTCGACAATCGAATTTCGGAACTGCCGTGTGGCAAACCCCGAAGCAAACAGGATTACGGCGAAAACTGTTCCTAAAACCAAGCATAGCACTCTGATACTGAGGCGGATTCTGATTTTCATATCTATCATTTTTTCTTTTTGAAACCCGAAGCCGGAGCCTCCGTTTTCCACGATGCGGCACCCGACTGAACCAAAAAATAAATATGCACATTTTTTTTAATCGGGAAGAAATTTTGATGAGAAATTTTAATTGACGATGATGATAAACGATGACGAAGACGATAGACAATGACGATGACTTTTTGCATTTTGGGTTTTCTTTTTTCAGTCTAATTCGCTAACTTTGAAATTCTTTGGGGGGAGAAATGATGACGAAAACACTGACGAAAACACTGACGAAAACACTGACGAAAACACTGACGAAAACACTGACGAAAACACTGACGAAAACACTGACGAAAACACTGACGAAAACACTGACGAAAACACTAACGAAAACTTAAACGAAAACGATGACGCAGGCTCTGCGTCCCTACACATTAATCATTAAACTCTAAACCCTAATCATTTAACTTAAAACTTTAAACTTCAAAAACTTACAACTAAACACTTTCCTCTAATCTTTAAACCTCTTAACCTCTAAACTTTTAACTTTTTAAATACTTACCACTATGAGCAAAATCCGAAACTTAATGTTGGCAGTTGCAGCCGTGTTTGCAGCCACAACGACAATGGCTCAAAACGGCTTCAATTACCAGGCTGTTATCCGCGATGCCAACGGCAACCTTTTGGCCGAACAACAGATAGCTTTGCGTATAACGTTGACAACCGCCAATGGCAACGAAGTCTATTACAAGGAGATGCACAAACCTGTCTCCACCAACGCCTACGGTGTGGTTTCGATTGTTGTGGGCAACGGCACGGTTTTGTCAGGTTATTTCTCGAAGGTGCCGTGGAACAGTGGTGAGGTTTATATGAGAACCGAGTTTGACCCCGAAGGCGACGAGAATTTCACAACTATTGGCACCACCAAGCTGCAATCGGTGCCTGTGGCCGAGTACGCCAAAAAGACCGGCGAGGTTGAAAACCCGAAAAACATTAAGATTCAAGCCACAAACGAGACTGGCGACGAAGAGGCTCTGTTTGAGGTGAAGGATAACGACGGCAAGGTTGTGTTCGCCGTTTATAAAAACGGTGTTCGCGTTTATGTTGACGAGAACGATGCGAAGGCCGCAAAAAGCGGTTTTGCCGTGGCCGGAAAGAGCGGTAAAGACGGCACTGAGAGCCAATATTTCTCGGTAAACGCCAGCGGCACAAAGGTTTATGTTGACGATGATACCGTAACAACCGGCGGCAAAGCTGCCAAAGCCAAATTCGCCGTAGCCGGCAAGAGCGGCAAAGCCAACGCCAATACTGACTATTTTGCCGTAAACGGCTATGGCACACAGATTTACGTTGATGACACCGCCAGCGGTAAGGCTGCTAAAGCCAAATTCGCTGTGGCTGGCAAAAGTGGCAAAGGCGATGGCAATCTGTTGGTTGTGAACGAAGCAGGAACAAAAGTCTATGTTGACGATGGCGACACAAAAGCCGCCAAAGCCAAATTTGCAGTTGCGGGACGCTCGGGTAAGGCCGGCGGGAACTCCAACTTCTTTGCCATTGACGACAACGGAACGCAGGTTTTTGTTGACGACACCGCCAGCGGCAAAGCCGCCAAGGCTAAATTTGCTGTGGCTGGCAAAAGTGGCAAAGCCGATGGCAATCTGTTGGTTGTGAACGAAGCAGGAACAAAAGTTTATGTTGACGATGGCGACACAAAAGCAGCAAAGGCCAAGTTTGCTGTGGCAGGACGCTCGGGTAAGGCCGGCGAGAACTCCAACTTCTTTGCCATTGACGACAACGGAACGCAAGTTTTTGTTGACGACACCGCCAGCGGCAAAGCCGCCAAGGCCAAATTTGCCGTAGCCGGCAAGAGTGGTAAAGCCGACGGCAGCGTTGGAGATAATTATTTTGTTATCAACGACGAAGGAACAAAAGTATATGTTGACGGTGTGAATGGCCAAAAGGCAGCCAAGGCCACATTCGCTGTGGCAAGCGTACGCAACGGCAAGAGCGAAACAGCCGAGGATTTCTTTCTTATTAACAAAGACGGAACCAAAGTGTTTATTGATGAGGATGCGCACAATAACAAAGCCGCTAAAGCAACATTTGCTGTTGCAAGTGTGAAAAAAGGCAAAGACGGCCAAACAGCCAACCCAAACTATCTTATTGTTGACTCCGACAGCACCCGTGTTTACATTGAAGAAGATGGCGAAAGCAAGGCCGCCAAGAGCGGTTTCGCAGTAGCAGGAAAGAGTGGCGGCAAAAACGGTGAAATCCGCAATCTTTTCAACATCGACCTTGCCAAAAACGCTGAAGTACTGAAAGGCGAGAACCGCGTTTATTGGTATCCTGCCGAGGAAAAGAATGCTTTTATGGCTGGTAATCTGAAGGTTGACAATGCTAGCGATGTTGGCACCAACTCGTTCAATGCCGGCTACCAAAACAAAGCCAGCGGCGACTTTTCACAAGCGTTGGGTTATAAGTCGGTGGCTTCGGGAAAGACCGCGATAGCCATTGGCGACTCGGCTCAGGCCAAAGCCATAAGCTCATTCGCCTTCGGACGGCACTCTTTCGCTGAAGGCGATAGCTCGGTAGCTATTGGTTCATCGGCGTTAGCCAAAGAAGCAAACGCCTACGCTTTCGGAAACGGGGCCAAGGCAACAAGCGTTCAATCGATGGCTTTGGGCTTTGGTTCAAAGGCACAGGCGCAATATGCTACTGCAATGGGCAACACTACAACCGCTTCTGGCTCATCGTCAACCGCAATGGGCGCAAGTTCAACGGCTTCGGGAGAATCGTCAACAGCGATGGGGTCAAGCTCAACAGCCTCGGGCGCATATTCAATAGCCGGCGGTTATCAAACCAAGGCTGACGGCACGGCCGCCGTAGCGTTGGGCTATCAGTCGGAAGTGAAAGGCCGGTACTCAACCGCAATAGGTTACCAATCGAAGGCTACAGGTACTTATAATACAACAAATTTGTATGCTACAGCAATGGGTTACCAAGCCAATGCCACAGGCACAAAATCGATGTCGTTAGGTACAAATAGCACGGCTTCAGCCGAATCGTCAACCGCAATGGGTGCAAGCACAACGGCTTCGGGTACAGCTTCAACTGCAATGGGCTCAAATTCAACAGCCTCGGGCGCATATTCGATAGCCGGCGGTTATCAAACCAAGGCTGACGGCACGGCCGCCGTAGCGTTGGGCTATCAGTCGGAAGTGAAAGGCCGGTACTCAACCGCAATAGGTTACCAATCGAAGGCTACAGATACTTATAATACAACAAATTTGTATGCTACAGCAATGGGTTACACAGCTAAAGCCACCGGTGTTAAATCAATGTCGTTAGGCACAAACAGCACGGCTTCGGGTGAATCGTCAACAGCTATGGGTTCTGGCACAACAGCTTCGGGCAAGACCTCGACAGCTATGGGTTCAAGTTCTACCGCTTCGGGTGAATCGTCAACAGCTATGGGTTCTGGTTCAACAGCGTCAGGCAAGAATTCAATAGCCGGCGGTAATGCGTCGACAGCCGATGGCGAGGCTTCGGTAGCTTTGGGCTACAACTCGGAAGTGAAAGGAAAATACTCAACCGCAATAGGCTACGGGGCGAAAGCTATAGGCACGGCTAACACAACAGATTTGTACGCCACCGCAATGGGTTATACAGCAAATGCTACCGGTGTTAAATCGATATCGTTAGGCGTAGAGAGTACGGCTTCGGGAAAAAACTCTGTGGCTATTGGGCGAAAAGCGAATTCTACAAATACCTATTCATACGCTTTTGGTGATTCAGCACAAGCCAAGGGCGAACTAAGTTTCGCCTTTGGCCACATGGCAGAGGCAACAGAAAAGCAAGCATACGCTTTTGGTGATACTGCCAAAGCAACAAACGAAGGCTGTTTTGCTTTGGGTACTGGGGCAAAGGCTACTGGAATATATAGTTTTGCTTTGGGTAGTTCATCGTTATTTTTTGGCAGACATCTACCCGCTGCTGAAGCTAACGGACAATATTCTTATGCCATTGGCCCGGGTGCAAAAGCGGAAGACATTTTTAGTTTAGCATTAGGATTCTCGAGTACAGCCAGTGGTCAGACTGCCACTGCTATTCAAGGCGCAACAGCATCAGGCAACGGTTCCTTTGCCTTTGGTACTGGCACGGTAGCATCAGGTGGAGGTGCCATTGCAATAGGTAGTGGTGGTAGCGCAAAAGCTTCGGGCATTTTTTCTATAGTTATCGGATATGGCACATTAGCTAAATCATATCGAGAAACAGCAATAGGTTGTTTTAACACCGACTATACACCTCAAAGCACAACAGAATGGAATGTTAACGACAGACTGTTTGTTATAGGAAACGGCCAAAACAATAACAACAGAAATGATGTGTTGACTATTTATAAGAATGGAAAAACTGTAATAAATGGCATTCTCGAAACAACCACAGCTGTAAATTTTGGCGGAGAAATCTATGGAACAAGCCTCTCAACAACCGGAACAGCAAGCATTGGAGGAAATTTGAAAGTGTCGGGCAGTGTGACTTCAACATTAAAACCATCAGGCACCAGCTATGATTTGGGCGGAACAAGTAATCGCTGGAACACGGTGTATGCCCAAACAGGTGATTTTAATACAAGCAACAATCAAGCTGCTGTAAATGCAAAAAATTCTCATGGTGGTACTTATGCAAAAACTTATGGTGTGCTTGCAGAAGCAACTGGCACTAAAACCGCAACAAATACTATAAACTACGGTGTAAAAGGAATTGCAAAAAATGCGATTAAAAACTATGGAGTGTATGGCGAAGCACCCGTCCAAGCTAACAGTTATGCTTTGTATGCCAACGGCAATGCGGGAGGAAGTTCTGCATGGGACAACACCAGTGATGGCCGCTTGAAGAAAGATGTTCAAACGCTTACCGGAGCATTGGATAAAGTGCTTAAACTGAGAGGTGTCAGCTTCTATTGGAAAAACCGCGAGGAAATGGCATCTGCCAAAGGCATTTCTGTTGACAATTTCGATTATAACTACGATAGCAACAAACATATTGGAGTTATTGCACAAGAACTTGAGGCAGAGTACCCGGAACTTGTAAAAACCGATGGTGAAGGCTTCAAATCGGTTGAATACTCAACTCTTGGCCCAATTCTTATTGAGGCCGTGAAAGAGCTGAAAGCGGAGAAAGACGCATTGGAAGCAACCGTAGCCAACCAGCAGAAAGAGAACGAGGCAATGAAAAAAGAGATGGCGGAGATGAAGAAGATGCTAGAGGAATTGATGAAGAAACAATAATGCGTGTAGGGACGCAATGCTTGCGTCCGGCAATGTAAAATATTGAAAATGTGATTTTTGTAGAGACGCGATTAATCGCGTCTCTACGTGTTTTGTGGTGTATCGCGTTTTTTATGAGTTGCGCCCTGCGGGCGGAAATTGTTATAAAATTGATTCAAAAAATTATACAAAATTTTAAAAATCAAATTTTTATAAATTTTCTATTGAATTTTGTTGAAATTTCTCACAAAGCGATAAGCCCAAAACCAGCTCCAACGGGGCGGCATAAAACAGGCAGGGGCGTAAGCCCCTGTTTTGTTGTTTTTTTACAAAATTTCCACCTTTTTTCTACCTTTGCACCTCTGATAAATAAAGGTAAGTTACTGAATTATGTACGAATACATCCAAGGGCGGATAGCTGAACTGACACCGGCCTACGTGGTTATCGACAACGGTGGCGTCGGATATATGATTCTCATCTCGCTGAACACATACACATCGCTTTCGGGCAAGGAACAGGCCATTGTTTTCACACACTACATTGTACGTGAGGACGCACAGCTGCTCTACGGTTTCGCATCGAAGACAGAGCGTGAGGTTTTTCGGCTGCTGCTCACCGTTTCGGGCGTTGGCGCCAATACAGCGCGAATGGTTCTGTCGTCGCTGAGTGCCAGCGAGTTACGCGATGCCGTGCTCACCGGCAACGTGGGGATGATAAAAAGCATCAAAGGCGTTGGTCAGAAGACAGCTGAGCGCATTATTGTCGATTTGAAAGATAAAATCGGAAAAACTGAGGCCAACACAGATTTTTTGTTCGCTCAAAGCAATACAAACCGCGAAGAAGCGTTATCTGCATTGGTGGCTTTGGGTTTTCAGAAAAACGTGGTGGAGAAACTGCTCGACAAGCTGCTTAAAGAAAACCCGACCATGCAGGTTGAGGAAATGGTCAAAAAAGCCTTAAAGTCGATATAATTTTTAATGAGGCGGAGGTTGAAAACAAAGCTGCGCATTGCTATTGCAGCCATTTTCATTATTGCTGCCGAGGGCGTGTTTGCGCAATCGGGCGGCGATACTACCGCTTTGCCTTTCCGCATAGCCAAACCCAAAACAACACCCTACGAACCGTCGCGACCAGCATCTAACCTCAACCTGAAAGACCCGTCGAACTTCACTAACGAAGTTGAGTATGACGAGGCCACCGACCAATACATCATCCACCAGAAAGTAGGCGGCGTCGATATCCGTCCGCCTTTCAACATGTCGCGCGAGGAGTACAACAGCTACGATGTCGACCGCTCGATGCGCAACTATTGGCGGCAGCGTTACCAAGGCGAGAATTTTGAGCGCCAAGGCTCGTCGCTTACCAAAATCAATGTCAACAACGAACTTTTCGAGACCATTTTCGGCAGCAATGTCATCGACATCAAGCCGCAGGGAACGGCGTCGCTGAAATTCGGTGTCAAGATAACCAACACAGCTAACCCAAACATTGCGCAATCGCTGCGCCGGCAGACCATTTTCGATTTCGACGAGAAGATTCAGATGAGCGTGGCCGGAAAAATTGGCGAGAATCTGGAGCTGAAAATCAGCTACGACACTGAGTCACAGTTCGATTTCGACAACACGGCCAATCTGAAATTCCAAGGCAAAGAGGACGACATTATCCAAAAGATTGAGGCCGGAAACGTGTCATTGCCGCTGTCGACATCGCTCATCACGGGAAGCCAGAGCCTGTTTGGCGTGCTGACGGAGCTGAAATTCGGCAAACTCTACGTCTCGACAGTCATTTCGCAGCAGAAAGGCGAGTCGAAGACTATAACCACACAAGGCGGAGCGCAGACAAGCACCTTCGACGTGTCGGCTGTCGATTATGATAAAAACCGCCACTTCTTCCTGTCGCACTTCTTCCGCGCACAATACGACAACGCCCTCAAACAGTTGCCGGTGATTGTGACAAGCGTGCAGATTACAAAAATCGAAGTTTGGGTAACGAACAATAAGAAATCGACTGAGAACGCGCATAACATTGTGGCGTTCATGGACTTGGGCGAGGAGCGCGAGGAATACCCGATGTATAACCGCAAAGACCGCGCCGTGCTGAACTCCGACGTCAACTTCTACCGCTATGCTGCACCTGACAACGGCGCCAACAGCCTCTACGACGATGTGGTATCGACCGATGGCATACGCAACATAGACCAGGTGACCAAGCTGCTCGACGCCAAAGGCTACGCCAGCGCACGCGACTATGAGAAAGTTGAATACGCCCGCAAACTGAACAGCAACGAGTATTCGGTAAACACACAGCTGGGCTACATAACACTGAACTCCGCCCTTAACAGCGATGAGATTCTGGCCGTGGCCTTCGAGTTCACCTACAACGGACAGAGCTACAAGGTGGGCGAGTTCTCGAGCGACGGAATAAACAACCCCAACAACTTGGTTGTCAAACTGTTGAAAGGCAGCAACTTTACTCCCAAATATCCAAACTGGGACCTGATGATGAAAAACGTCTATTCGCTTGGTGCCTATCAGCTCAACCGCGATGATTTTGTGCTTGAAGTTGAGTATTACAACAACAAATCGCGGGTGCGCAAGCTGTCGAACGCCTATCTGTCTAACGAGATAAAAAACACCAAGCTGCTCAACCTTATGGGCCTCGACAACCTTGACAGCAAAAACAACTACGTGAAAGGCGGCAACGGTTTCTTCGACTTTGTGAACGGCATAACAGTCAACGCCACCAACGGACGCATCTATTTTCCTGTTGTTGAGCCATTTGGCGGTCACTTGCACGATACTTTGGGCGGCGATGCCCAGTCGAAAGAGTTTGTGTTCCAGGAATTGTACGACTCCACCCAGTACAAGGCCATACAGATGACAGCCAAAAACAAATTCTACCTGAAAGGCTCGTACAAATCAGCTGGTGGCTCCGAGATTATCCTCAACTCATTCAACATTCCGCAAGGCTCGGTGACAGTAACGGCTGGCGGTATTACGCTTGTCGAGAATGTCGATTACACGGTCGATTACAGCATGGGGCGCGTCAAAATCATCAACGAGAGCTATCTGGTGTCGGGCACGCCGATAAAAGTGAACCTCGAAAGCAACTCTGACTTCAACCTGATGACCAAAACGCTATTGGGTACCCACCTCGACTACCGCTTCAGCGACCGCTTTAATTTAGGCGGAACAGTTATGCGCCTGACTGAGAAACCAACCACCACCAAAGTGAACGTTGGCGAAGACCCTATCTCGAACACCATTTGGGGTTTGAATGGCTCATATGAAGTTGAGTTGCCGCTTGTTACAAAAATCCTCGACTGGCTGCCATTGCTAGAGACCAAAGAGCCGTCATCGTTGTCGGTACAAGGCGAGTTTGCGCAGCTTGTGCCAGGCCACAACAAGGCTGTGGGCAAGAGCGGCGAGGTCTTTATCGACGATTTTGAGAGCAGCGAGTCGAACTATGACATGACCAGCCGCGAAGCATGGCGCATTGCCAGCATTCCGCAGGACAACATCTTCAGCGAAGCATCGCTCTACGGCGACCTTCGCTCAGGCTTCAACCGCGCCAAACTTGCGTGGTACAAGATTGACCCGCTGATGTTCCAATCAAGCTCTCCGGTGTCGAAAGCCGAGCAGTCGAGGCTGAACGCCTACCGCGTACCGGAGCTTAACATCTACCCCAACCGCGACCAGTCGTCGGGCGACGCTCTCTACCTCACCACCTTCGACCTTGCCTATGACCCAACGTTGCGCGGTCCCTACAACTACAGCATCGACGACTATGACGAGACTGGCCATTTTATGAATCCGCAAAACAAATGGGCGGGTATCATGCGCGAGACAACCATAAAGAACTTCGAGACATCGAACATCGGTTATCTTGAATTCTGGATGATGGACCCGTTCGTTGAGGAAGACTCTCTCAACCCTGGCGGACAACTCTATTTCAACTTTGGTAACATATCGGAGGACGTGCTGAAAGACGGCCGTAAAAGCTATGAGAACGGCCTGCCGACAACCTATCCGCCCGACCCAGCTACCTACGATGTTACTGTCTGGGGCCGTGTGCCGGCTGTACAGACAAGCACACTCAGCTTTGTCAACGACGAGAACCAACGCCGGTATCAGGACGTCGGCCTCGACGGATTGAGTGGTACGGCTTTCAGCGGCGGTCAATCGGACGAGCAGGTTTTCTTCTCGTCTTACTTGGACGAACTGAAAAACGTGCTTGACGATGATGTCTATCGCAGTTTCTACGACGACCCTTCGGGCGACGACTACCATTACTTCAAAGGCAGTGACTACGACGAAGCAGGCTACGGCATTGTCGACCGCTATATGAACTACAACGGCATGGAGGGCAACTCGCCCGTGAGCACAGGTGCCACCTCAACCTACTCAACATCAATGCCAGACGTTGAGGACCTGAACAGCGATTACACGCTTTGCGAGTCGGAGTCGTACTTCCAATACCGGGTTGACTTGAGCCGCGAGAACATGGTTGTGGGCACAAACTACATTGTCGATGAGCGCAGCGTTACAAATACAATGCCCAATTCGGAGCACAAATCGGTCAAGTGGTATTTGTTCCGCATTCCGCTCAGCTCTAACGAGCGCCAGCAGATTGGTAACATTGAGGACTTTACGTCAATCCGCTTTATGCGTATGTTCCTGCACGGCTGGAGAGAGAAAGTTGTGCTGCGCTTCGCCACGCTGAATCTTGTCAAGAGCGACTGGTTCACCTACGACTACGACCTGAAAGACGGCAGCGAGAGCCTTGTCACCACCGAGAACAACGACGATGCCGCCGCCGCGTTCAGCATGTCGACAATCAACATTGAGGAGAACGGCAGCCGCACACCGGTCAACTATTTGCTGCCTCCGGGCGTGACACGCGAACAGGACCCGTCGCAGACACAGCTTGTGGAGCTGAACGAGCAGAGTATGTCGATGAAGGTTGTCGATTTGGCCGACGGCTATTCGAAATCGGTTTACAAGACAACGAACGTCGATATGCGTAACTATAAGAAATTGAAGATGTTCATCCATGCCGAAGCGGTTGATGACGAAACCTCGCTCGATGACGATGAGGTAACATGCTTCATCCGCATTGGCCAGGACTATACGGAGAACTACTACGAATATGAGGTGCCGCTGAAACTGACGCCGTGGTGGACGTCGCGGCCTTACCCCGACAATAAACAGAACCGCGAGCTTGTATGGCCCGAGGAAAACAACATGGAGATTATCTTCCAGGAACTTGTTGATGCCAAACTTGAACGCAACGCTGAGATTTCGGCCGGAAACCCGTCGGTATCGCAGTCACTGCCATACGTTGTAACAACCACATCGGGGCACTCAAAGCGCCGGATAACCGTTGTGGGCAACCCTAACATCGCGCTTGTCAAATCACTTATGATTGGCGTGCGCAACCCTCTGGCTAAAACCAATCCTTTCCGCTCGAACGACGACGGCCGCAGCAAATCAATCGAGATTTGGATAAACGAGCTCCGCCTAACTGATTTCGACGAGAGCGGTGGCTGGGCCGTGCAGGGCGGAATGAACCTTAAACTGGCCGATTTTGGTAATGTCAATATGGCCGGAAGTACCACACAGGCTGGTTTCGGAAGCATTGAGCAATCAACATCGGAACGCTCGAAAGAACAGACAAAACAACTTGATGTTGCAGCTAACTTCGAGCTTGGCAAACTTCTGCCTAAAGACCTGAATGTGCGCCTACCGATGTTTATGAGCTACTCACGAACGGCTGTCAATCCAGAGTATAACCCGTTCGACCCCGATGTCAAAATCAAAGAGGCCACAAAAAAGATGACGCCAAAGGAGAAGAAAGAGTATCTGAAAGACATTCAAGAACTTACCGAGCGCAAGAGCATCAGCTTCACAAATGTTGGTTACGGAGGCCGCACCAAGAAACAAGCTGTCAAAAAAGAGAAGAAAGCCGACAACGGCGAAGAGAAAAAGCCTGAAAAGAAAAAAAGCAATAAGACACACTTCTACTCACCGCAGAACTTCAGTGCAAGCTATGCCTACGTTGAGAAGAACTACAACGACTACAGCACCGCCTACGACAACACCAAGACGCACACCGGCTCGCTCAATTACACGTTCAATAACCAGCCCAAAGCCATTGAGCCGTTCAAAAACGTAAAGGTTTTGAAGAAGCCATATCTGCGAATTATCGGCGATTTCAACTTCTATCTGGCTCCGGCACAGATAGCATGGCGCACGGGCGTTGAGCGCGAATACAACCAGACGCTGTTGCGCAACACCAACCTAAACATAACATCGGAAGGCGAAGAATACACGCCAACCTGTGACAAACGGTTCGACTGGGAGCGCGAGTTCAGCATCAAATACAACCTGTCGAAAGGCATAAAATTCACCTGGCAGATGAACACCATGGCGCTTATTGAGGAACCCGAAGGCTTGATAGACAAAACCAACCGCACTGAATACGAGCAGTTTAAGAAAGAGGTCTGGGAGTCGGTTTTAAACGGCGGTGTTCCAGACAAGCATAACCAAAAGTTCACAGCATCGTACACCGTACCTATCAACAAGTTGCCCGGCTTTGCATGGACATCGCTGACGGCGCGCTACGCCTCAACCTACGAATGGGACCGCGGACCTGAGATGCGCGACACATCGCTTTTTGCAGGAAACAGCATCGGCAACACCAATCAGATAACCATAAACGCACAAGGCAACCTCGACAATCTGTATAAGAAATACAAGCCACTCGACGAGCTAAACAAGAAATACCGCCAGACACGCGAGAAACGCTTAGCAACCCGCATGGAGACCGTGTCGGCACGCAAGGAGAACTTCTCTGCCAAAGCCGGCGAGACCAAGACTATAACTCACAACCTGCGCACCGAAGAAGACATTCAGGTTAAGGTTACGCAAAGCGGAAAAACACTTAAATCATCGTTTGAGATAGTTAATGGTAACCGCGTGAAAGTAAAAATGGAAGAAGCCGCCGATAATGCTATTGTTACTATCAGCGGCAAACGGTCAACCGAGGACTCGCCTGTCCGCCGTGTAATGGAAGGTGTCGTTCTGGGTGTTACGGGCTTCAAAAACGTATCGTTCGCCTATACCGAATCCAATGCCATGACACTAGAAGGATACACGCCCAAGTACAGCTTCACCGAGCTGCGCACCAATCCGGGTCTGCCATTCATCTTCGGTTATCAAGATACCGCCTTTGCTGACCGTACAGCCCGCAACGGCTTGCTCATCAACAACCGCGACCTTGTGGAGCCTTTCCTCACTACCAATCAGAAGCGCATCGACATAAAAGCGACTTACCAGCCCGTTAAGGCTCTCAAGATAGACTTTACCGGACAGCGCTCAATTACAAAGAAAAGCAGCGAATACTACTATGTGGGCAACTGGAACCCCAAGCGCGACGAGTACGATGTCTATCGCTCAACCCGTTTGGAATCAGGCGCATACAACATCAACATTTGGTCGCTGAAGACGGCTTTCGACAAGCGGCCGACCGAGAAGCACACATCATCAGAAGCCTTTGCCGAGTACCGCAGCAACTTGCGCAAATTCGCCTGGCGGCAAGCTGATATGCGCCGCGGACACGCCCCGATGAGTTTTGGCGAGTACAATCCTGTGTATGACGCCGATTCGATGCCCGACGGCTATACAATATCGAACCCTGACATTGCCGTTCCAGCGTTCCTGTTGGCTTACACCGGCCGCGAGTCAGGTTTGGATTTCACAAGCTGGAAACACTTCCGCCCGGGCTGGCGCGTTAAATACGACGGACTTGCCAACTACAATATATTCAAGAAGCGAATCAAGACTATATCGCTGTCGCACAGCTACACAAGCACATTCTCAATCAGCTCGTACCACAGCAACAGCTACTATAACTACGAACAGGCCAAACGTCCCGAATACGCCAATCTGTCATGGGCCACAAGCTCGGTCAACGCCGGCATGTTTGTCCCCTACTACGACCTAACATCGTTTGCCGTTTCAGAATCTTTTGCGCCGTTGTTTGGAGTCGATGTAACATGGAAAAGCAGCATGAGCTCGAAACTGGAGTTCAAACGCAGCCGCACTATGACTATGAACCTAACCAACAACCAGATGCTTGAAGTTCACAAGCGCGAGTATGTGATTGGTTCCGGCTATCGGATTGAAGATTTTGTGCTGCCGTTCAAAACACGCCAGGGACAACAGATTGTGAGCGACCTCAACCTGCGCGCCGACTTCACTGTCAGCGACAACATCAGTGTAACCCGCGACCTTGTTTATCAAACCGACGAGATAACATCGGGCCAACTTGGTCTTGCAATGAGTTTGTCGGCCGAGTATGAGCTGAACGAAAAAGTAACGCTCAAACTCTACTACGACTACGACCTGACTAACCCGAAGACATCAAACTCGTACCGGAACAGCACTACCGAATTCGGATTTGAACTGAAAATTGCTTTGGCAAAACTTTAAATAATGGCACCTTATCGGCAGAACGGACGCACTTTGCTTGGCAGACATTTTTTGTTGGCCGCGTGTGTTATGATGTTTTCCGTTACAGCTTGGGCGCAGTCTGGCAAAAAGGTCTTTCAGTTTGTTGAATTACCGACATCGGCGCGTATTGGAGCCTTGGGCGGTGTTCCGCAGGCTATTGCCGAAGCCGATTTGAATCTGGCGGCCGCCAATCCGGCGTTTTTGTCAGCTGAAACAGAAAACAAACTTGCCGTCAATTATGTCAATTATGTTGCCGGAATATCGGTGGCCGATGTGGCTTACAGTTTTCATACACCATTTGCGCCGGGCACGCTTGCTGCCGGATTGCAGTATCTGAACAGCGGCAAAAACACCCGATACGACGAATTTGGCAACACTGCCGGCAGCTTCTCGTCAAACGAGTGGGCCGTCCGCCTGTCATACTGCCAGCATTTCGATTCCTGCTTTTCGATAGGAGCCACTGTTAAGCCGGCTTTTTCGAGCCTTGGCGGCTATTTTTCAATGGGTTTGCTTGCCGATGTTTCTGCGGCCTACAGATTCCGCAACGGCAACACCGCAGCATCGATTCTGTTGCGCAATTTTGGCGCGCAGATTGTTTCCTACGACGGCAACTATGCCGACACTCCGTTTGAGATTCTGGCCTCGATTAGTCACCAACTTGAGCACGCACCATTCCGTATGTCGCTGGTTTTGCAACAGATGCAGAAATTCAACTTGAAGCCGCAAAAAGCCAACATGCCCGATATGGATTCGGAAGTTGAGGACAACAGTAACAAGCTTCCGGATTTTATCGATAACTGTCTGCGCCATTGCGTTTTAGGAGTTGAATTATTCCCCGATAAATCCTTCAACGCACGTGTGGGATTCAACTACAAACGGCGTCAGGAGCTGAAGTTGAGCAATTCGCCAGGAATGGCCGGAGTGTCGCTTGGTTTCGGGCTACGGCTCAAACGATTCAGCATTGAATATGCCAACGCTTGCTACACACTTGGAGGCCGCTCAAACCACTTCTCGCTGTTAATCAATTTGCCGAAATAACTCATCGTAATAAATTTTAAATCATACTAATATGAAAATAGCTATTCCAACTCGCGACGGCCGCGTTGATGACCATTTCGGACACTGCGCCGAATACACTATTTTTACAGTGGATAACCAACAGATTATCAGCAAAGAAACCTTGCCTTCGCCACAAGGGTGCGGATGCAAAAGCAATATTGCCGGTACATTGCAGCAAATGGGCATTACTATGATGCTGGCCGGAAACATTGGCAATGGAGCTATAGAGAAACTTAATGTGCATAATATCAAAATAATACGCGGATGCTCGGGCGCCGTTGAAGATACCGTTGCCGCCTTTATTGCCGGAAATCTCACCGACTCAGGCCTTACTTGCGCGCATCATGAATGCCATTGATAATTGGAAACAGAAGAACAACATATCGCCCGCCTGAAGGAATTGGTTGCCGTTCTGCCAGAGAGCCCCGGCGTCTATCAGTATTTAGATAAAAACGGGACAATCATCTATGTGGGCAAGGCCAAACGGCTCAAGCGGCGCGTATCGTCGTACTTCAACAAATACCAGGAACGGGCGAAAATCCGCGTTTTGGTCCGCAACATCAACGATATTAAGCACATTGTGGTCGACACAGAGCAAGATGCCCTTCTGCTCGAAAACAATCTGATTAAGAAATATCAGCCGCGCTACAATTCGCTGCTCAAAGACGACAAGACCTACCCCTGGATTTGCATCAAAAACGAGCCGTTTCCGCGCATTTTCTCAACGCGCCATTTTGTCCGCGACGGCTCTACATATTTTGGCCCTTATACGTCTGGTTTCGCCTTAAAAACGTTGTTAGAACTTATCCGCCAGCTTTATCCTATACGCACATGCGCGCTCAACTTAAGCCGCGATGCGATTGAAAAAGGCAAATACAAAATCTGTCTTGAGCATCATATTGGCAACTGCCTTGGCCCTTGCGAAGGGCGGCAGACCGAGGAAGACTACGCTGAGGCTGTTTCGAACATCAAAGAGATTTTAAAAGGCAACTCGAATGCTGTTATCGAGCTTCTGAAAACTAAAATGAATGCTTTAAGTAAGGATTATAAATTTGAAGAGGCTCAACAGATTAAAAATAAAATTGACAAGCTGTCGGAGTTTCAAAGCAAATCGACTATTGTCAGCCCGACAATCCATAATGTCGATGTCTTTTCGATTATCGATGATGACGATTGCGCCTATATCAATTTTATGAAAGTGGTGAACGGCGCTATTGTGCAGGTACACACTTTCGAGATGCAAAAACACATTGAGGAAGACAAGGAATCGACACTTCTATCGGTCATTCAGGAAGCGCGGGAGCGTTATCTGAGCACATCGCACGAGATAATTGTGCCGTTCGATTTGGATTTCGAGCTCGACAATATCACATTTACCATTCCGCAGCGCGGCGACAAGAAAAAACTTCTTGAATTGAGCCAGCGTAACGCCCTGACTTACAAACACGAAAAACTGAAACAACAGCTTAACCGCAACCCCGAAAAACGCACCGAGCGCATTATGGAGACAATGAAAAAAGATTTGCGGTTGAAAGAGTGTCCTGTTCTGATTGAGGGTTTCGACAACTCTAACATTCAAGGAACCAATCCGGTAGCATCGTGTGTGGTGTTCCGCAACGGCAAACCCAGCAAGCGCGACTACCGCCATTTCAACATTAAAACCGTGGTGGGCGCCAACGACTTCGCCTCAATGGAGGAGATAATCTACCGTCGTTATAGCCGCCAGCTTGAGGAGGGCAATGAGTTGCCACAGCTGATTCTGATTGACGGCGGCAAAGGCCAGTTGGGCGCGGCTGTCAACAGCCTGAGCCGACTTGGCCTAATGGGAAAGATAGCTGTTATCGGCATAGCCAAACGCCTTGAGGAACTTTACTATCCGGGCGACCCAGTGCCGCTTTATCTAGACAAGAACAGCGAGACTCTGAAAGTTCTGCAGAACGTGCGTAACGAGTCACACCGATTCGGCATCACTTTCCACCGCGACAAGCGCTCAAAGGCATTCCTTGTGTCGGAATTGGACTCGGTGAAAGGCATCGGCGACAAAACCAAAGAGGCGCTTTTCAATGAGTTGAAGACTGTTGATGCGATGCGTGAGACTTCGCTTGAAGTTCTCGAAAAAATAGTCGGACACGCAAAGGCCGTGTTGGTTTTCAACCATTTTCACCCCAAAGCTTAGAGCTTTTCCAACAACCGAAGGAATGTCCTTCGGCTTTATTTTGAACTTTTTCCGTTGTTCGTATTATTACAATTTCTAATTTTGGTTGATTTTTTCAGAAGAACTAATATTTAAGTTATGGAAAACATTGATTGGGCCAACATAGGATTTGGCTACAGAAAGACTGACTACAATGTTCGTTGCTACTATCGCGACGGCAAATGGGGCGAAATTGAAGTTTGCTCCGAAGAAACAATCCCGATGCACATGGCTGCCACCTGCCTACACTACGGACAGGAAGCCTTTGAAGGCTTGAAGGCATACCGTTGCCCCGACGGCAAGGTGCGAGTCTTCCGTTCTGACGAGAACGCAGCCCGTCTGCAATCGACCTGCCGCGGCATTTTGATGCCCGAAATTTCGACAGAAAAATTCAATGAGATGATTGATATGGTGGTCCGCCTCAACGAGCGTTTCATTCCGCCTTACGAGACTGGCGCCACTCTCTATCTGCGTCCGCTGCTTGTCGGCACAAGCGCACAAGTGGGTGTTCATCCGGCTTCGGAATATCTGTTCCTGATTTTCGCCACTCCGGTTGGACCGTACTTCAAAGGCGGTTTTGCCTGCAACCCATATGTGATTATCCGCGAGTTCGACCGCTCGGCTCCGCTCGGCACAGGTATCTACAAGGTTGGTGGTAACTACGCTGCCAGCTTGCGCGCCAACAAAATGGCTCACGACCTGGGCTATGCCTGCGAGTTCTATCTCGATGCAAAAGAGAAAAAATATATGGATGAGTGCGGTGCGGCCAACTTCTTCGGTATCAAGAATAACACTTACGTAACACCAAAATCAAGTTCGATTCTGCCGTCAATCACAAACAAGAGCCTTATGCAGCTTGCTGAGGACCTTGGAATGACGGTTGAGCGCCGCCAAATTCCTGAAGAGGAACTTGCTACATTCGAAGAGGCAGGAGCTTGCGGAACAGCAGCCGTTATCTCGCCAATCTCGAAGATTGACGACCTTGAGCAGAAAAAGACTTTCGTCTTCTCGAAGGACGGCAAACCGGGTCCGGTTTCGACGAAGCTTTACAACTTGCTGCGTGGTATCCAATACGGTACCGAGCCTGACAAGCACAACTGGACTCGCGTGGTTATTGGATAATTTTTGAATTTGGCAATAAACAAAAGCCCCGCATTCTCATTCGGGGCTTTTTTGTGCGTTGTAAATATCGTATTAAATCTTTACCACAACACCAGTATCAGCGTCTGCGCCAGCACAATACGCAGGAACATTGCCAATGGATAAACCGTTGAATAAGCCACCGACGGGCGGTCGTTTTCTGCTATCATATTCGAATAGTAAAGTGCGGGCGGATTGGTGTTGGTTCCCGAAATCATACCCACTATTGTGAAGTAGTTCAAGTGGAAAACTTTTCGGGCTATACAGCCAATAATCAGCACCGGAATCATTGTTATCAGCAATCCATAGCCTACCCAAAGCAGACCGTCGCCGTTAATAAGCGTGTCGAAGAAATGCTCGCCGGCCTCAAGCCCGACACAAGCAAGGAACAACGATATGCCTATCTCGCGGAGCATCAAATTGGCGCTTTGAGTTGTGTAGCACGTCAAGCCTATCTTATGTCCAAACGCACCCATTAAAAGTGACACGATAAGCGGACCGCCAGCCAACCCCAGCTTCGCCGGCTGCGGCATTCCTGGAAAAGCGATTGGGATGTATCCGACAATTATTCCCAAGAAAATTCCGGCAAAAATGGTGGAAAGATGCGGCTCGTTGAGGTGCTTAACCGAGTTGCCAAGGAATTTTTCGACAAGGCTTAGATTCTCCTCGCTACCGACAATTTTCACCTTGTCGCCAATATGCAGAACCAAATCGGCAGTGGCCACAAGCTCAACGCCCGAACGGAACACTCGTGTCACATTAACATTGAACGACTTGCGCAGCTCCAGGTTTTGCAGGCTTTTTCCTTCGAGCCGTTTATTGGTTATCAATATTTTACGTTGTTTAAGTTCTTCGGTTTGCGCATTTAGCAAATCGTTTTGGATTTTTTCGCCGAACAGCTTGTCAAGCTCAGCTTCGCGTTGTTTTGGGGCTATCACGCGCACCAAATCGCCTTTTTCAAGAACAGTGTCGCCGGTTGGCACAAACACATTGCCCAAATGGCTGATTCGCGCAAAAATCACCTCTTTGTTGAACATACGCGATATCTCTTTCACCTGTTTTCCGATGATTTCCTCATTCGAAATGCTGTAACTGCAACGGGCTGGCTCCTCTTTGCTTTTTCCGGCAACCGACTTCCTCTCATCATCGTAATTGATTCTGAATATGCATTTTATAAGAACAATGCTCAAAATAACGCCTATAACACCCATAGGATAAGCAACGGCGTAACCGAGCGATATTGAAGGCATGTCGCCTGTCGGATTCATCTGGTTGATAGCCTGTTGCGCGGCACCCAAGCCCGGAGTGTTGGTTACTGCGCCCTGCATCACTCCTATCAGCATTGTGAAATCTATATTACCTAAAAAGTAGAAAATCAGCAATGTAACAATTATGTTCAGAGTGATGCTGCCGACTGCCAAACCGTTAAGCAGCAATCCAGACTGTTTGAACGACGAGAAAAAGTTTGGACCAACCTGCAGACCGATGCTGAAGACAAACAGTATCAAGCCGAAATCTTTCATAAAATGCGAAATCGACGGATTGAGGGTGAATCCGAAATGCGATACAATTATTCCGACAAAAAGCACGAATGTCGAACCAAGCGATATTCCTTTGAATTTCAGTTTTCCAAGTATTGAGCCGACGGCCACTACAAAAGCGAAAATCATTACTGTGCGCCCAACCGATTCGTTAAAAAGCAGCGATTCAAACCAATTCATATTCATTCATTTTTTTCGGCTGCAAAATTATTCAATATCTTACATTTGTGAAATTGAATGATTCTATAAGAACGATTAATAAAAACGATTGATGTTATGGAACTGCGACAACTTAAATATTTCGTGAAAACCGCTGAGACTCTGAATTTTACCGAAGCGGCCAAACTTTTGTTCATTACCCAGAGCACACTGTCGCAACAGATAAAACAGCTTGAAAATGAGCTGCAGACTTTGCTGTTCGACCGCATCGGGAAAAAAATATACCTGACCGAAGCCGGTACTGAGTTTCTGCCTTTCGCCAAAAAAACAATCGCCGACAGCGAGTTCGGCATCCAACGTCTGCGCGACTTGCAGAACATTCAAACCGGAGAGCTTCGCATAGGCGTTATTTTCACACTTAGTGATTTGATAACCAGTACTATAATCTCTTTCTCAAAAAAATATCCGAACATCAAACTTGTTGTCATAAACAAACCCGTAAGTGAATTGCTCGATTTACTGAAAGAGAGGGAGTTAGACTTGATTTTGTCATACAAACCCGACAACGAGGATAATCAAATAGAATATTACAGCCTGTTCGATTCAAATCTTTCCGTCATAGTCAATTATCGGCATCCACTTGTTGCACAACGCGAAGTTTCACCTTCGCTTTTGAAACAGTTCCCGCTTGTGCTGCCGTCGGTTGGTTCACAAGCCCGCCTGATGATTGACCAGATTTTGAATAACCACCATGTAAGGCTCACGCCGCAAATTGAAATATCGAGCATGACTATAATGCTGAAACTAGTTGAAACCGGCCATTGGATTGCTGTTATGTCGGAAACGCTTATCCGCGGTCATGAAACTCTGCGAGCCATACCGATAGCAGGAAAACAACATCAAATGCACCCAGCCGTAATTGTGCTGAAAGAAAGCTATCAGAAGCTTTCGGCCAAAGAATTTATCAGGATTTTGTTCGAAAATCTCAATCCGAAAACCGAAAAATGATGTTTATCGCGCGACAAGCTACTCGCAAACGTACTTTTCGATAATTGCTTTAAGCTCGCTAAGATTGCGTGCCACAGGGAACTGCGGATAATCTTTAACCACATTGTCGGGCGGACAATACAAAATACCGACATCGGCCGACTCTACCATTGGAATATCATTGTATGAGTCGCCAAACGCCAAAACCTTATATTTCAAACTTTGGAATGCTTCAACTGTTCTGCGTTTTGGGTCAGCCTGGCGCAGTTTATAATCTACAACCCGGCCTGTCGGGTCTATCTCAAGCGAATGGCAGAGCAAAAACGGATTTTCCAATTGCTCCATTAGCGGCTTTGCAAACTCAACAAAAGTGTCGGAAACTATGGCAAACCGAGTGACGCTACGGAGCCAGCGCGTAAACTCAAGAGCTCCTTCGAGCGGCTTCATTGTCGATATAACTTCCTGTATATCTTGTATTTTAAGGTTGTGTTCATCAAGGATTTTCAACCTGTAACGCATAAGCTCGTCGTAATCTTTAATGTCGCGTGTTGTAAGTTTTAACGCATCAATACCTGTTTTCTTGGCAAAATTAATCCACACCTCAGGCACAAACACACCTTCTAAATCAGCACATACAATCCACATAGTTTTCCTTTTATGTTTGACACCACAAAATTACCTTTTGTTTTATATGTTCAAAATAGTAATTGTTTTTATAATATAAAAAGATATATCTTGTTGATTTATAGTGTTTTATATTGTATTACATATATAAATGTTTCACGTGGAACTATCGTCCAAAATAGACCAATAACACGTTTATGTCGTTGGGGCTGACACCGGAAATTCGGGATGCCTGGCCAATGGTTGTGGGCGCATATTTGGTCAGCTTAGTCCGTGCCTCTATGGTTATCGACTGTAATTTTGAATAGTCAAAGTTATCGGGGATTTTTAGGTTCTCCAGCTTGCGCAGCTTCTCGGCATTGTTTTTCTCGCGTTCCACGTATCCAGAATATTTGATGTCAAACTCCGCTCCTTCTATCACTTCGCGTGTTGTGTTCTTGTATTCCGACAAGACATCTATCGACTCAATCATATTGTTCAATGTGACGTTTGGCCGTGACAGTATCTGTGAGCATTTATGGCCTTCAACTACCGGCGACTCATCGTTTGACGATAGAAACTTATTGGCTTCCTCTACCCTAACTTTGGTTGTTTTTAAGAAACCAACTAGGTCGGATATTTGCTTTTCTTTCTCTTTGTATTGATATAATTGTTCTTCTTTCGCCAACCCTATTCTATAAGACTTTTCGGTCAATCGCGCATCAGCATTATCTTGACGCAACAACATCCGGTATTCGGCGCGGCTGGTGAACATACGGTAAGGTTCGTCAACACCTTTATAAATAAGGTCATCAATCAACACGCCAATGTAGGCTTCGTCTCGATTCAAAACAAATGGTTCTTTCTCATTGCAGAAAAGATGCGCATTGATACCGGCCACTATTCCTTGTGCAGCAGCTTCCTCATATCCCGTAGTTCCATTAATCTGGCCGGCAAAATAAAGTCCGGATATTAGTTTTGTCTCCAAGGTTGGCTTTAATTGAGTTGGCGGAAAATAGTCATACTCAATGGCATATCCCGGACGATAAATTTTAGCATTCTCGAGTCCAGGTATCTTGTGAATAGCCTCATACTGCACTTGCCAAGGCAGCGATGATGAGAAGCCGTTTATATAATATTCGTTGGTTGAAAAGCCCTCTGGTTCCAAGAACAACTGATGAGAATCTTTATCGCTGAATGTAACAAGCTTGCTCTCGATGCTCGGACAATAACGCGGTCCTATACCAATAATCGTGTGATTGAATATTGGTGAATCAACAAAACCCTTGCGTAATTCTTCGTGTACAGCTGCGTTGGTTCGTGTAATATAGCAAGGTATTTGTCTGTCGTGATACGGTTTTTTTGTTGAGTAGCTAAAAAAATACGGGTCGTCATCACCGTTTTGAATGGTACATTTGCTGAAATCGATAGTTTTTCCGTTGATTCTGGCAGGTGTTCCTGTCTTCATTCGGCCAGATTCAAAACCTAACGAAACAAGATTTTCTGTCAGTCCTGAAGACGGTAATTCGGAAAATCTGCCACCAGAAAACTGCACACGACCAACGTGCATCATGCCATTAAGAAAAGTACCATTGGTAAGAACAACAGTTTTCGATTTAAACTCAAAACCAAGTTGGGTTTTCACTCCACACACCCGTTCTTTTTCTGTTAGCAACGACACAACACTATCCTGAAACAAATCAAGATTTTCGATGCTTTCGAGTTGTTTGCGCCATTCTATTGAGAACAGTGTACGGTCGCATTGCGCACGCGGACTCCACATGGCCGGTCCTTTCGACCGGTTTAACATCCTATATTGTATGGCCGATTTGTCGGTTATTATACCTGTATATCCACCCAGCGCATCGATTTCCTTAACTATCTGGCCTTTGGCTATACCACCAATAGCCGGATTACACGACATACAAGCAAATTTTGTCATGTCCATTGTAATCAACAAGGTTTTTGAGCCCATATTTGCGGCAGCAGCGGCGGCTTCACAACCAGCATGACCACCACCTACAACAATAACATCGTATTCAAATAACATCTTAAATGAATAAAGGAAGGTATTGGTTTTCTTTTTGTCGCATCTGTTTTGCGTCTTCTTCGGTTTTATCCTTATAACCGATAAAATGCAATACGCCGTGCACCATTACACGAGCAAGTTCTTTTTTAAATTCAACCTCATATTCATTGGCGTTATCTTTTACAGTATCGACACTGATGAAAATGTCGCCCGAAATAATACCGTCTTCAGAATAATCGAAAGAAATGACGTCGGTGTAATAATCATGATTTAGATATTGCTTGTTAATGTTAAGCAAATAATCGTCCGAACAAAAAATGTAATTGACTTCGCCTAATGTTCTGTTTTCGTTTGCTAAAACAGTTTCAATATTTTTCTCGACATTCAAGTCGTTGACATCAAACTCGTCAGTCTCCTCAAAAAAGAAATTAATCACTATATATTAAATATTAAGGTTACTTCTGCCCCGTTTTTGTCGAATTTAAGGTCATCGGTCAGATTTCGCATAAGGAAAATGCCGCGGCCGTCGGGCTGTTCAAGCAGTTCTGGTTTAGTAGGGTCTGGTATTTTATCTATGTCGAACCCTGGTCCTTCGTCCGAAACAGTAATTTGAAGAATATGTTTGTCGCGGAAAACCTTTATGCGAACTTGTTTTTCCGGGTCCGATTTATTGCCGTGAACGATAGCGTTCGTTACCGCTTCAATAGTCGATATAAGAATGTTACCATACAATTCGGTGGCAATCGACTGTTCAATAGCAAGTTCGTCTATGAAATTCTCGACGAAATAAACGTTGTCAATCTTCGACTTTATTATCAATTCGTTATTCATTTGCTGTTGTATTTAACTGATTGATATATTCTTCGTACTTCTTTTTATAAAACGAATTTAACCTCAAATTGTTCTTATTCAACAAATCCACATTCTTATCAAAAGTAAAATCTTCCGGCAAATTATCGGGCGATTTTCTATTAATATTTTTCGACGCAGTCGATTCGCGTTTATTATCCTCCTCACGTTCATTTTCGGCATTCTCAGCTTCAAGCAGTTTTGTAAGAATTTTTTGCTGGCGAAGCATTGTTTGTGCCGAAAGCCTATTGTTTGCCAAATCGCGATGATTAGCCTGCATTAGTTTTTCAATCTCTTGCAAGATTTTTGCGGTTTTGTCATCAATATCAGAGTTATACATCATTTGTTGAAGCATTTGTTGATATATCTCATTCTGCATCAGCGATTTTGCCAATTCGTTATTTAATTGTTTGCCGTTTTCGTTTTTCATCTGATTCAACAAATCCTTCATCTGATTCTTTAAACTCTCCTGCATTTTACGCATATCAGACAATGATTGTTTTGTTTCCGGCTGTTTTTTTTGCTTTTTCTTTTTACTGGAACCAGCACCTACACCATTTATATCTTTCAAAGACTCAGACAACAATAAAATCATTTCATTGGTTTGTTTCAGTGCCTCGCGCTGATTTTTCTTCGCTTTATATGAATTCTGCTCCTGCATATTTTTCAACGATGAAATAAGTTCGTCTTCAATAAGAAAGGCAGATTTTGATATCTGGTTATTCAAATATGGTGTTCGGAGCGACAAGGCATAAAGACTGTCGCGAACCAATTTGAAATTATCAAGTATCTTGGTTAGTCTTATGACAGCGTCTTGGTTTACTTTATTAACATCTGACATTGAAGCATATACGTTTTCCAATTCGAACGATACTTCAAAAAGATTGTCAAGCATAACTCTCAAATCATCGGCATTTTCCGATTCGGTGGCAACATTATTGTCATCAATCATTTTTTTCAACTCTTGTGACAACTTTTCCATTTTTTCGGCATTCTGCTTAACAGACTCATTAAAACCGTCGGTATTATTTTGCTCTAGTGCATTCTTTTCGTTATTAAATTCATTTTCAATATTTTCAAACTCGTTTTCGAAATCATTCATATCAAAAGGTCGGGTTAAAGTATTGTTTTCTTCCTTAATATTTTGATATTCATTTTTCAGCTCATTTAAAATCTTTTCCTGATTATTCACATCAGTAACAATATCAGATTTTTCTTTGTCGATAAGCTCTTCTTGTTTTTCAGACAACATATTAAGATTGTCGGCCAGATTAAGAATGTTTTCCTCAATCTTGATTTTTTTAACTAGCTCATATTGCTTATCGATAGATTTTTCAAAATTCTCAAATTCTCTTTTTAATTGCTCAGGTGTTAATTCTTTATTCTGGTTATTGGACAATTGTTGAATATCTTGAAGCATACGTTTCATTTCATCGTCGAGCAAATCATTAATCATTTCATTGATAAGTTGTTGTTTTTCGAGCAACTCTTTATTGTGCTCCGGCATTAATGAATTAGTAGCCTGTTTATAATCATTGCTTATTTGATTCAATTGGTCTTGTAGTTTTTGCGTTTTGTCAGCTATTTGTTTCAGAATGTTATTTCGTTCCCAATCGGTTAAATTTTCATCAAGCATACGCTTTCGCAATTTTTCGATGTCTGTTTTGAGCTCATTAGACAAACTTTGGGCACTCATAAACCGATAAAACAAATTGTTGTACTTCTTCTCCTTATCGGCAGTTTTTTGAATAATATTCTTAGCTACATGATTAAATATTGCTGATTGTGTTTTCTTTATACCATTTACAGCATCATTATCAAATATTTCGAACCAGAATGAAATGTTTCTTTCTTCGAAATCTGTATTATTATCTAAATGATAATCATAGAAGAATTTTTGTGAGAGAATATTCTTATAAATAGGAACAACGAAAGTATCAATGTCTGTGTTTTCTTGTTTGAATAATAATAATTTAGTAAAACCATAGTCATCTGAAATTTTACCAGTAAAGTCTAAATGTCCGTCATAAGAGGCGCTGTCGTTAATCTGCGCTTCGATTTCGGGATATGAATCATTCACACATACAATATTGAAATCGATAAAATTTCGTTTAATATGACTGTTCGATAAGCGAATTTTAAATTTTTCATTTTTGAGAACTCGTAAACTGTACTTATTAGGATTTTGAAAAGAATAAGACTTAATTAGAGTAGTATCAACAAGCGAAACAATAGATAAAGTATCATAATTCTGCCCAGCAAAAGTAAAATTCAAAAATGTTCCTTGTGGAACAATTAAAATGTTTTGGTTTTCAACTGTTGTGTCTGACTTATTAAAATACTTAGGATATTGAATTTCAGCAGAATAATCTAACAATAATGGTGATTCATACACATTGACGGAGTATGATTTTGAACAATAGTCCCCGCTAGTTATATTAAACTTGAATGGGTTTCTGACACTTTTAAAAACATAATTGTACAAAGTGTCTGTTAGCTGGTTTAGAACATATTTATTTCCATTAGCATTAATAAAAACATCGTGTTTTAAGTCATTGTTTTTGATTAATATATTGACGTTCAAATCCTTACCCTGTTCAATGAATAATGATTCTTCATCTATATCAACAATTAATGTGTTGCGAGCGCTAAAATCATCTGAAAAATGAAATATCTCAGCGAATCCTGTAATTACATGGTTATGAAGTGGTATAAATAATAAGAGTAATACGACAGCGGATAAAAGGTTATAACGGTTTGAATAAAATATGTTTTGCTTTATGACCTTATTAAAATCAACATCGGTAATAAGTTCAAATTTTTGGTTAATACTCTCTGTAACAAGTTGGGATTGAGGTAGTTTAGATAATTCTAAAATATTAATAGGAGCATCTTTAACCTGAAGAATAGATGATTGAATTAGTTGGCAGAACTGTTTATCTGTTTTTCCTTTTATTAAATGAGCCAAACATAAAATAGGTAACAAAACATAAAAGAATGTAAGACCTAAAATACTGATTGATAGAAATAATAGTAGACAAAAACGAAATTGACTGCTGAATGTAAAGTATGACTCTAAAAGCGATATAAGAAGTATAAATGAAAAAGAAAAGACAATTGTTTTGAAAACTCCTTCAATCAGCTTATGCAAATAATAAGCACGACGGAATTGATTGAGTTTTGCATTGAACTGTTCAATTCTGCTATTCATTTTAGTTTTTAATTCGAGCCAACCAATCCTGAGGATTTAACTTCTGATTTTCCTTCCAAATTTGGAACTGAAGAACAGATTTGTTTCCGTCTTCCCTATCAGTAAATATTTTACCGATAGTTTGCTTAGTTTTAACTTTATCGCCTTGTTTTACAAACACTTCTGAAAGATTTGAATAAACAGACAAGTAATTACCATGACGAATTATAACAGTTTTGTGTGCGCCAGGTATAACAAAAACTCGGGTTACATCTCCGTCAAATACTGAACGTATGTAAGAATCCTCAGTAGTTGAAATATCGATGCCGTCGTTGCGAATGAAAACTCCTTTAAGAACAGGATGTGGATTTTCACCAAAGAATCCTGTAATGACACCACGCTCGGTAGGCCAAGGAAGCTTGCTTTTGTTACTAATAAAATTATCGGCAAGTTTCTTTTCTTCTGGAGTAAGCTGAAAAACTTTCATATCCGCCTTTTTCGACTTTTTAAGTTCTTCGGCTATTACCTTCTCAATTTCACTCTGCAACTTGTTTGCCAACTGAACTTGTTCGTCTAGCTTCTTTTTAAGTTCAGTTTTTTGCTTATCAAGTTGTTGAATCATGACACTTTGGTCCGATTTTTCACGCTTTAGCTCATTTGTTTCAGTCCTATGTTCCGAAAGTAGATTTTCTTTATCAGAATGTAATGATTTGAGCTCTGACAACTGTTTTTCAATTTCTAATTTAGTTTGTAAAAGTTGTTTTGCTTGAAGCGTACGGTAATTGCTATATTGCTGAAGATATTTGATTCTTTTGAATGCTACATTAACATTATCTGATGCCAAAATGAACATCATACGACTGTACTTGTTGCGGTTTTTATAATAATGAGTAATGATTTTGGCATACTCCTGCTTCAGTTCCTCATAATCCTTTTCAAGATTTGATATGAGTTCCTGTTGGTCAGTTATTTTATATTCAATTATTTGAATTTCATTATTGATATCAGATATAATCTTTTCACGACTTTTGATTTTTGAATTGATTAACAATAATTTGCTATATGAATCTTTCTTGTTTTTTTCTGTTTTTGCAATCAATTCATTCGTATAAATAATATCCTTTTCGTTTTGAATTTTCTGCCTTTCAAGTTCTTGACGTGACTGAGCGAAAACACAGCAAAAAGAAAACAAAAAACAAAGTAAAACGCTATATCTCAACATCTTTAATTTCTATCTTTTTATAATTCTCAGTCGACGGCTTAGAATGAATAGAACTTTTGTTTTTTAACAAATCCACATTTTCTATATTCATTTTCAGCTCAATGCTTTTCTTTTTAAAAGAAGCGACCAAAACAATCTCGGTCGGAAAACTATAGTTTGCAACAAAATTAGAATAATTAACTTTTAAATAATTTCCGTCATACGATTTATAATCAATCTTTTCTACATTTCCATACGAATCAAATTGTGTTGTAATAAAATAGTTAAAATCACTGTCTGGCTTATGTAAGTCATTAACTATGAATTTTTGAAAGTCGGGCAGATAATGACAGTTACTTATCGAAACAGAATTGCCAAAATATGAATTTGAAAATATTGAATAACACAAAGAAAAATCAAAGACATCAGTAAAATCGGCATAACTACCTGAATAATATTCCTTGTCAATCTTATTAACGATGAAAACAGAATCAGTGTTTACATAAAATTGTACTAATTCAATGCCAACTGAATATGATAAAACACTGATATACAAAGAAGAATCATTGAAAACTGAAACTTTACCAACTATTTTATTGTCTTTGCCGGCCAGTGACACGACTGATTTAAACTTATATTTTATGCTATTAGTAGCAAAAAAATGATGACGCTTTTCTATTTTGGTTTGCAAAGCAGTCAAATCAGAAACTGGGCGTGTATTTGTTATTGATTTTGAACAAGATGTTATCAAAATGACTAAAAAAAACGCCAATGTTCTATTCAATGTATTTATGATTAGCGATTTTTTCATTCAGTTTTGTATTATCCTGTCCTACTCCTATTTTACTTGCTCTTATCCATTGCTCAATTGCCTGGTCAATGTCGTTATTAAAATATAAAATATCACCATAATGCTCAATAATTACAGCACTGCGTGTTCTATCATAATTGACGGCTTTTTCGATATATTTTAATGCATCGGTATAATTCTCCATTTGGAAAAGAATCCATGCGTAGGTATCAAGATAGGTTGAATTTTCAGGTTCCTTACGAATAGTCTTGAACGACATCTGCTCAGCTTTTTCAAGGTTTGTCTTGTCAAGCGACAAATAGTAACTATAATTGTTCAGAACCATAACATTATCAGGCTCAATTTCAAGTAATTTGTCAAAATAGCTATAAGCGATATCTTTATTAGAAAGCTTGTAATTTACTTCACCAAGGAACGACAGAAAATCTGGCTGTAATGGGTCGTCTTTAGAAATAATCTTATAGCCAAATTCCAATGAGGTTTTTGCCTTTTCTATTTTCGACAACTGAAAAGCGCTGATGCCATTCAACAAATAAAGAAATGGCATATTGGGAAAATATTCAATGGCCTCGCTGCTGTGTTTAAACATTGAAATCCAATCAACCATTTGGTTGTCAATCAGTAGAATTTGCTCCCATATCTGATATTTGTCTTTCCGTTTTTCTATTACATTTTGCAAAGCTGTCCGAGCAATGTCAATATTTCCCAAACTCATTTGAAAATTGGCATAAATGGTATTTACATCCGGGTCGTTTGGGTAATTTTTAACAAGTATCTCGCATAATTGAAATAACTTATCAAGTTCTTCTGGCGAATTGGTATGCTGCGTCTGCATCACCAGAATATTGACTTTTACATCGGAAGGAACATCACGCGACGGAAAGGCTTTAAATAGCTCCGAATACATGTTATCATAATCATTCATTATCTGATAACAGCCAGCCAAACCAATATGAGAAAATCCGTCGTTGGGATTAATTTTCAAAATATCGTTGTATGTTGATATTGAAGTTTTTATGTCATTGGTTTGCAGATAGAAATCAGCCAACAAGCGTTTATAATGCAGGTCATCGGGAAAAGCGGCAACAAGTTTTTCTAATTCGGCTGCAGCTTTCTTTTTCTTATTGAGTCTCAAATAAATATTCTTCTTTTGTATAGATACAGCCTCATCAATGCCGAATTTGTTTTCAATCTTATTGTAAATATCCAACACACCATTCAAATCGTTGTCTTCAAGATAGACATCGGCAAGAGCAAGATAAAAATCAAACTCGTTAGGTTTTTGATTTATAAGTGTTTGGAATATGTTTTTTGCCTTGTCGAAATGATTATTTAAACTGTAAATGGTTCCAGCCAAATACATATACCATTCATTATCAGGAGAAAGCAAAAGACACTTGTCAATATACTCTTCTGAGAGTCTTAACTCATTCTTTTTAAGATAAATGGCGGCCAAACGATAAAGAATGAAAGGATTATCGGGCTTTTGGCTCAAACAAAGCTGATAATAGTTTTCGGCCAGTTCGAAGTTTTCATCAAGAAAACATTTGTCAGCCTCAAAAAAATTGTAAGAGTAATTTATCTCATCATCGAACAAAAAGACCTCAGAATCATTATTTTGAGCAAATGAAACAATAGAAATAAACAACGATAATAAAAATGAAGAAAGTCTTTTCATCTTCTACTTTCCTGTATGACCAAAACCACCAGCTCCGCGCTCGGTTTCGCTAATCTCTTCAACTTCAATAAATTCAGCCTTTTCGTGTTTTGCTATCACCATTTGACATATACGGTCGCCAGATTTGATAGTAAAATCAGTATCGCTCAAATTTATAAGTATCACTTTTATCTCACCGCGATAATCGGCATCAATGGTGCCAGGCGAGTTTAGAACTGTGATGCCGCTTTTTATTGCCAATCCGCTGCGTGGGCGAATCTGAGCTTCGTATCCGTCTGGCAACTCAATATAAAGGCCTGTAGGAATAAGTTTGCGTTCAAAAGGTTTTAAAACGATATCAGCATCAGTGAAAGCACGCAAATCCATTCCGGCCGAACTTGCTGTTTCGTATGCCGGCAACTGGTTATCTGACTTATTTATAATCTTTACACGCATAAAATTTTCTTAATGTTTTTCCGCTCAAAATAATACAAAATGCCAATATAAAACAGCATAAACAGCGTACTAACTGAAAGCGATGATACTATGTTATTGAAAATAAATAATTTTCTGATATAAAGAATAATAACTGCCAAAACAATATAAGCCAAAATCTTCCAAACATTGTATCCAACAGGATAGACCTTGCGGCCCCAGAAATACGATACTACAACCATTACAAAATAGCACGCGATTGTTGCAATAGCCGAACCCCAATATCCAATTTTCGGTATAAGCAAAATATTAAAAATAAGAGTGATAGCAACTCCTATAAGAGAAATAACAGCTCCGCAGTAAGTCTTGTTATTTATTTTGTACCAAACCGACAGATTATAATAAATACCAAGGAACATATTAGCCAAAAGAATGACTGGAACTATTGAAAGACCAACATGGAACTTACTACCAATGAAATATTTAAATACATCAATATACATTGTTACCATAAGGAAAATCAGCAAGCAGAAGATGACAAAATAATCCATTACCACACGATACGACTCTTTAGCGTCAGTTGAAACTGATTTTTTGAAAAAGAAAGGTTCGGCCGCATAATTGAACATCTGAATGAAAATGGTCATCAAAACAGCCAGCTTATAGTTACCAGAATAAATACCTACCTGCTCAAGAGCATTCAAATCGTTCGACGACAAATATTTAATAAAAATTTTATCTGACACATCGTTTATTACACCGGCAATTCCAATAACAATCAGCGGCCAGGTGTAATTAAGCATCATAAGATATTTCTTAGGTGAAATTTCAAACCTGAAGCTGCGGTACTCAGGAAGAACAAGAAGGAAAGTAACAGTTGACGCCACCATGTTGCTGATGAAAGCGTAACCTATATTGATGTCAGGATTATAAAAAGAAGCAAGCGTTTCATTTTCAGAATCTTTACAAATAACAAAGAAGAAAATGTTAAGCAGAATGTTGACCGAAACGTTTATCAGCTTTATGATAGAAAATTTAAGTGCACGGTTCTGGTTTCTCATTCGGGCAAAAGGAATCGATGTTATAACATCGAAGAAAATGATAAACGCAAAGCAGACAATATAATTCACATTGTTTTCATACTCAATAACATGCGCAATTCCGTTTTTGAATATAAGTGCAAACGCCAGAAAAAGAGTGGCAAAAACCGAAGTGCTGAAAACGGCATGGTTATATGTGCTTTGCTCCTCGTCTTTGTTGACACTGTAGCGGAAGTAAGTAGTCTCCATTCCATGAATCAGCAACACTAGCAAAAGCGATGAGTAAGCGTAAAGTTCTGAAACAGAGCCATATTGTTCTTCGCTAAATATTCTTGTATAAAAAGGAGTGAGCAGCAAATAATTGAGCAGCCGCGGAACAATTGTTCCTAAACCATAAATCATTGTCTGCCCGGCAAGGCCTTTGAAAAACTTCATAAAACAATTAAATCAGCAGTTTGCAAAAATAATAACTCAAGCAAAGCAACAGTTATTGCTGTCGTTAAAAATTGACATATTTTTGATTTCGAAAATCAAGACAAAATTGTCCGCAGAAAACAAAAAAGCCAGATTTTGTCAATAAAAAACATCACATATTATTTATATATATTGATTTAATTACTTAAAAAAGATGATGTATATTATTATCTGTTGAAATTGTGGAAATAAACACGGAAAAAAACTTGGATTTTTAAAAGAGACAATTTGAAGAAGCGTATTTAACAATATTATAACAGGTGCTTTAATTAAAAATCAGGGCATTATGTATTGGAACAAACAGATTGTTGAAAACATGAAAGCTGATAAAATTGTTGAAAAACCAAAATGTTAAAAACCAAACAGAGTGTTGATTTTTCAAACAAAAAAAGTCCTTTAAAAAATTTGCAAGAACAATATTTTTTATATCCAATTGTTAAAAATAAAAAGCAAGAAAAATTTCATAAAAGAAATAAACAACAGTCTTTTTATGATATTAACAATTTAACATAATATTTTAAAATTCATTATCAATCATATACTAAAAATGAAATTCATATAAGATTGAATTTTAAAAAATTAACCATTGTTAAAAACATCAATAAAAAGCAAAAGGTTTATATTTGTTTGATTTATAGAAACAAATGATTTTAAAATCGTAACGGAATTAAAATGAGAATGTTCAGGACACTTTTGATTTCAATATCGATAATAATTTTTTCTGTCGCAAAGAGTTATTCCCAGCAAGAAAACGCATGGCAAGTAGGTGAAAACATCAGACTAACAATAGGTTATACCTTAGGTTTTATAGAATTGAAAGCAGCACAAGCAAACATCACCGCAAATGCTTGTAAATATGAAGGAAAAGATGCCGTGACTCTTGAGATAGGGGCAAAAACAATTAAAGCGTTCAAGGCTTTCAAAGTTCGCGACACTCTCCGGGCAATAGTTGATGCTGAAACAATGGAACCGTACTTTACTCAGGTGCAGTCGCACGAAGACGATTACTTTGCTTCGTACCAGACAACTTATACAAAAGATGAGAATGGTGAAAATCTTTTACGCATAAAAAAATACAAGCGCGACGGCTTGAAAAAGGATACTACAATCAGAAATGAGAAAATGTATTTAGATGTTGTAACCATTTTATATGGCTTGCGAAATACCGATTTCAGTAAAATTTATAAAAACCAGAAAATTCCAATGCCGTCGGTTTTTCAAATGGACCTTTATGACCTTTATTGGCGATATGCAGGAAAAGAACTCATAACACTCAGAAAAGGAGAAACTTACAAATGTTTGAAGATATGTCCTTACTTTGTTGAGGGCGACCTTTTTGATAAGGGCGAAGTTATGACCATTTGGCTTACCGACGACCAAAACAAGATACCTATTCTAATAGAATCGAAACTTAAGATAGGCAGTATAAGGGCTGTAATGGAAAATGTTAAAGGAAACAAGTATCCGATGACTTCAAAGGTTGCAAAACAATAATTAAGTTTGCGACCAAAACAAAATTCAGATGAATTTGAAACACATACAAATAATATCAATCGTATTTGTTTTGTTTATAACTGGTTGTGCAAAACAATCATCACCGGTGGGTGGACCAAAAGACACCGAACCGCCAGTTGCTTTGCGAAGCTCACCTGTTAACTATTCCACAAATTTCAAAGGCAAAAAATTTATTGTCGAATTTGATGAGTTCATCGATTTGAAGAATGTGAATCAGGAACTTATAGTTTCACCGCTGCTCGAAAAAAAGCCGAAGGTTTTGATGCGTGGAAAGAAAATGGTTGTGACAATAAACAATCAACTAGCTGATAGCACAACGTATAACTTCAACTTTTTCAACTCAATAACCGACTTGAACGAAGGAAATGTGCTTGAGAATTTTCAGTTTGAGTTTTCGACAGGCAGCTCGTTTGACTCAATATATTTAGGCGGCCGATTGCTGAGTGCTTTCGACTGTAACCCTATCGAGAACGCATACATATTGCTTTACAGAAGTTATGACGATTCTATTCCGCGCAAGACAAAGCCAGAATGTGTGGGAAAAACCAATAAAGACGGCTATTTTATAGTGCCTAATATGCGCGATGTCCCATATTACATTTTTGCGCTTAAAGATATGAATAACAACATGTTATTCGATTTACCGAATGAGGCGATAGCATTTTGCGACAGCGTTTTCCGCCCGACATTCAAACCGGCCGAATTCACTGACACACTGCACATTATTGAATCAATATCTAAAAACAAAAAAGACACAGTTTTCCGTGATTCAATCTATACATATACAGTAATGGTGACAACCATTGACGATATAAAGCTGAATATGTTTACCGAAGAACATAAAATTCAGTATTTGCATGGCATTTATCGGAAACAAGACAGACTATGTTCCATTGCTTTCAATAGTGAACTCGACGAATCGTTCTCATTCAAATTGATTTCAGATTCAACTTATAATGAAAACTGGTATCAGATTGAGGGAGAGCAACCCACCGATTCAGTAGTGTTTTGGATAACCGATTCTACAATCTATAAGAAAGACACAATAAAAATTGCTGTAAGTTATTTAATGACAGACACAGTTGATTATGTAAGAACCGATACGCTTGATTTTATTTTCGACAGCAAGCAAGCCAATAAAGAAAAGGCCAGCAAGGATAAAAAGAAACGAGGAAACAATTTGTTGACAAAAATAATAGGCGAGGAAAACACCGATAATGCTGACAAAGAAGAAAAAAGAAAAGAATCGGAATTGAAAATAAACCACAATATGAAGGAAGACTTCGATTTGAATCAACCGGTAAAACTTACAATGAAATATCCTATAAAACACTATTCGGCTGAAAATGTGAAATTTGTAAGAAAGGAAGAGGAAAATGAATATGAAGTTGATTTCACAATCGAAAAAGACAGCGTCAGTGACCGGATATTTAATTTGAAATTCAGTCCCAAAGAAGCGTCAAAATATTATGTAGAAATATCAGAAGGCTCGTTTACAGATATTTACGGCAACACTAACGACACTCTTAAAACAGAATTTTTTACACGCGGTTCAGAGTATTACAGTAGCATAATAATGAACCTAAGTGGCGTGAAAAACCCGAATTGTATTTTACAATTGCTCAATGCCAAAGAAAAAGTGCTTGAAGAACATAAAGTTACAGGCAATACAACAATCACTATCAATTATTTGTCGCCCGGAACCTACAAATGCAAACTAATTTACGATGATAATGGTAATGGAGTTTGGGATACAGGCAATTACAAAGAACGTAGGCAACCTGAAAAAGTATTCTACTTTGGTAGAAATATTGAGACAAAATCAGGTTGGGATATGGAATACACTTGGATTGTTGAATGATGTGTAAAAAACAAGCAATAGTTTTTTTTCTGTGTCTCCTGCCGCTTTTTGCTCATCCGCAGATTAATTACAACTACGGAAAATTCAAATCGGGAGAGTCGTTCACTCTCGATATTTATTACAACTGGGGCTTCATCTGGCTGAATGCAGGTTGGGCAAAATTCGAAATAAGAGACACATTATATAATAAAACAAAGGCGCTCCATTTGTACAGCACTGGCGCGACAAATCCGGGCTACGACTGGTTTTTCAAAGTTCGCGATACATATGAGGCTATAGTGGAACCTAACGAATACCGGCCATATTGGTTCCGATGCAACACACACGAAGGCAGTTTTTGGGACAAAGAGGAGGCTGTTTTTAATTATGCCGACAGCATAGCCATAACCAAAACCGAAACAGCCAAAAGAGCTTACGGAATAGACACTATCAAAATAAACAGGCAGGTAACAGATTTGGTGTCAGCTATATACATTTGCAGGTCTATCGATTTCAAAAATATCAAAGTAAACCAGCAAGTGCCGATACCGGTGATTGTTGGAAACAAATTTTATAATCTGCATATCAGATATTTAGGAAAAGAAGATGTGACTGACCGCAACGAAAAAACTCACACTTGCCGGAAATTTGCAGTGATGATGGTTAGCGGCACAATTTTCAACGGTGGCGAAGACCTTGTTGCCTGGGTAACAGCCGATGACAAGTGTGTTCCGATACTTGTGCAGGCTAAAATTGCTGTTGGGTCGATAAAAGCATTTTTGTCGAAATACGAAGAAAACGCATACAAAAACGAAAAAAAATAGAAAAACCGCCAAAACATTCTATTTTTGTCATTCAAATTCTGTTGAAAATGAACAAAAAAGAAAAACGAATCTCTTCGCGGCAATTGCGAAGTTCTTATATAACAACAGTTATCAGCATCTCGCTGGTGCTGTTTGTAATAGGATTGGTGGGTTTGCTGATTCTGAACGCACACAAGATTTCGCAGCATGTTAAAGAAAACATTGAATTGACTATCTTTTTGAACGACGATGTCAAAGAGGTGGAAATGATTCGATTTGAAAATATCCTCAAAACATCGGATTTTGTAAGACAAACAGCATTTGTTTCGAAAGATTCAGCTGCTCGCGAGCTGACACAAGAAATAGGGGAGGATTTTGTTAGTTTCTTGGGATACAATCCATTGTCGCCGTCGATAGAAGTGAAGCTGAAAGCCGATTACGCCAACATTGACAGCATTGCTAAAATCGAGAAGAAACTGTCCAAATATTCGTTGGTGAAAGAGGTATCATACCAAAAGTCACTGATTGAAACTATCAATCAGAATGTCAAAAGGATAAGCATTATTTTGCTTGTTTTCTGCGGACTGCTGTTCATCATATCGCTTTCACTAATCAACAACACCATACGATTGTCAGTTTATGCGCGCCGGTTCCTGATAAAAACAATGGAGCTTGTTGGTGCCACACGGTCGTTTGTCCGTGCGCCGTTCATTATCAAAAGTTTGTGCCATGCGCTTTACAGCATAATAATAGCTTACATTCTGCTTGGCGGTGTTATCTATATGATAAACGAGCATGTGCAAGAGCTTGAGATAATGTGCGAGCTTGATACAATTGCCATTCTTTATGCTGGCATTATGGTTGTTGGCTTCTTAATTGTCTGGATTTCAAACTTTTTTGCAGTCAACAGATATTTACGAATGAAAGGTAACGAACTTTACGCTTAAAATAACAGAAATGGAAGATAATAAATCAAAAAGCGGCTTTGCCTTAAGCCAGAAAAACTATAGGTTCATACTGATTGGCATAGCATTGATAATCTTTGGTTTTATACTTATGACAGGAGGCCGCTCAAACGACCCGCAGGTGTTCAACGAAGCAATGTTCAGCGCGCGCCGGATAATTGTGGCGCCAATCATTGTTTTAGCCGGATTCTTTTTCGAAATCTATGCCATAATGCACAAACCGGAAAAAGAGTAACATTTTCATTCAATGATATTTACACCCGGAAAAGAACAATATGATTTTGAGGAAGGGCAAATCATATTGATTAACAAACCGTTGAAATGGACTTCGTTCGATGTTGTGAACAAAGTGCGTTATCTGCTTAGGAATCAGTTTGGTTACAAAAAAATAAAAGTTGGCCATTGCGGAACGTTGGACCCTTTGGCTACGGGCCTTCTGATAGTTTGCACCGGCAAATTCACCAAAAAGATAGAAGAGCTGCAGGCAAGCGTTAAAGAATATGTCGGCACATTTGTACTGGGCGCCACAACTCCTTCTTATGACCTTGAAACCGAGATAGATAACACATATTCTACCGAAGGAATAACCGAAGAAAAAGTGCGAGAGGCGCTCAAGTCGTTCGAAGGAGAGCAAGAGCAGATTCCGCCACTTTTTTCGGCCAAAATGGTAGACGGACAGCGTGCCTATATTGCTGCCCGTAAAGGGAAAAATGTCGAAATGAAACCTTCGCTAATCAACATTGAGAAATGTGAACTGGTTAGCTACAATTTTCCTGAAGTAACGGCCCGGATAGTATGCAGTAAAGGCACGTATATCAGGTCGATAGCGCGCGATTTGGGAGAAAGACTAAACTCCGGAGCGTATCTTGGCGGACTGCAGCGCACACGTATAGGCGATTTCACTTTAAATAATGCTGTTGATATTTTGGAATTTGAAAAAATTATAAAAAATTGCGCCGAATTTCGCGGATAGGCAAACGAACTCATTTTCTTAACAATAAGAACAGAAAAACTCAGTTTATTATTCATATAAAAACATAAATTTCCAATGAAACTTTCACAATTTAACTACGATTTACCAGAGGACAGGATAGCGTTGTACCCTACTGAAAACCGTGATGAATCAAGATTGTTAGTTTTGAACCGTAAGACAGGACAGGTTGAACATAAGATTTTCAAGGAAATAATCAATTATTTCGACGACAAGGATGTGTTTGTGTTCAACAACACCAAAGTTTTTCCGGCACGTTTGTATGGAAATAAAGAAAAGACTGGAGCAAAAATCGAAGTTTTCCTGCTTCGTGAACTGAACCACGACCAGCGTCTTTGGGACGTTTTGGTTGACCCGGCTCGCAAAATCCGCATAGGCAACAAGCTCTATTTTGGAGAAGACGATTCGCTTGTGGCTGAAGTTATAGACAACACCACATCACGTGGCCGTACGCTTCGCTTCTTGTTCGACGGCCCGTACGAAGAGTTCAAGAAGACGCTTTACTCGCTTGGTGAAACACCGCTGCCGCGTTCAATCAAACGCCCGGTTGAGCCAGAAGACGCTATTCGTTACCAAACGATATTTGCCAAACACGAAGGCGCTGTTGCCGCTCCTACAGCTGGTTTGCATTTCAGCCGCGAACTTCTTAAACGCTGCGAGATAAAGGGCATAAAATTCGCCGAGATAACACTTCACATCGGACTTGGCAATTTCCGCTCTGTCGATGTTGAGGATTTGACAAAACACAAAATGGATTCCGAACAGATTTTCATATCGGAGGAAGCCGCCAATATTGTCAACAAGGCAAAAGAGGAGAAACATCAGGTTTGCGCCATAAGCACAACAGTGATGCGCACACTCGAAAGCTCAGTATCGACATACGGATACCTGAAGCCTTATGAGGGCTGGACAAATAAATTCATTTTCCCGCCATACGACTTCAGCGTGGCATCGTCGATGGTGTCAAACTTCCATTTGCCGCAATCGACAATGCTGATGATGGTTGCCGCTTACGCCGGCTACGACCTATTGATGGACACCTACCAACTAGCCCTTAAAGAAGGGTACCGGTTTGGTGCTTATGGAGACGCAATGCTGATTATCTGATAAATAAAACTTACTATCGTGGACAACTTGAAAGATTTTGAATCGGCCAATGGCAACGGAAACAAGAAATATGTTGTTATAATTGCTATCGAAACCATTTTATTAGCTGTAATGTGCGTGCTCTATTTTACAAAACAGCACACAACCACCGTACAGCAAGTGCAAATAGTAACTGTCAGTGCTGAAAAAGACTCGCTGGCGGCGCAATATCAGAATTTGTTGGCCGATTATGAGAATATCGAAACAACAAACGATAGTATTTCGGCACAACTAGAGCAACAGAAGGAGCACATTCGTGAGTTGATGACAGAACTGAAGACCACAAAATCGGAAAACAAAGCGCAGATTGCCAAGATGAAAAAAGAGCTGAAAACCTTGCGCGATGTGATGAAAAACTTTGTGCATCAGATAGATTCGCTCAACACTCTTAATATTCAGTTGACCGAGGAGAACACCGAAGTGAAAAAGCAGATTACGGCCGCCAAAAAAGAGAACAAGCAACTGACTCAAAAATATGAGGAGTCGCAAGCCAAAGTGGCGAAGGCATCTGTCATTAAGGCTATCAATTCGTCGATGACAAGCTTCAACGCCAAAGGTAAACCCGCCAATAAAGCCAAGAAAATCAAACGGCTGGCTGTAAGTTTCACACTCGATGAAAACCCAATTGCACCGCGCGGCAACAAAAAAGTGTATGTCCGCATCACTTCGCCCGACGGGCTGATGCTTATAAATAAGGAGCAGGACACCTTCAAATTTGAGGATGACAAAATCACCTTCTCGGCCCTGCGTCAGGTTGATTACAAAGGCGAAAAGATTGACATGGTAATTTACTATGAGTGCGAGGAGGGCGAGCTGAAGACCGGTGTCTACAAAACCGATATCTTCTGCGACGGCAACATGATTGGAACAACAGAAATCGAATTGAAGTAAAACCTTAAATCCGGTTGTTATGAAATGGTTGCATAATCTATTGAAATGTTTCTCGTTTTCAGCCGTATTATTCACATTTCAAGCATGTTACGGTGACGGCTCCGATTACGACTATTTTGAAGAAATGCGATTCATTGTTACCGACGAGTCGGGCAAATGCATTCCCGATGTTGAGGTTTTGTCGAAAACCAAAGAGTCGGAAGACTGGTTTAATATAGGAATAACCGATATAAAAGGAACCGTCTACGGATGTGATATTTACAACGAGTGCGACAGTATCTGGTTCAAATTCAAGCCGAAAGACTATTACCAGGAAAAAGACACCGTTGTAAAATATACAGGGCCGGCAAAATATGTTATAAAACTCAACAAGAAGTAATCTGTTGGTTTGCGGGCACTTAAAATTCGATTATGCGAGCCGCTATCCGCAATCTTCTGTTCCGGTTTTTCCGTTGGAACGAGACTAAAGTCCACGAACTCAATTATCTGTTTTGGGAGTGCACTACCCGTTGCAATCTGCATTGTCGTCATTGTGGCAGCGATTGTTCGGAGTCGAAAGGCGAGCCCGATATGCCGCAGGCCGATTTTATTGGTGCGCTGAAAACCATTCCTCCGAAAGAGAAAGTCAAGAAATTCCATGTTGTGCTGACAGGCGGAGAACCGTTGCTAAGGCCTGATATTGAGGAGATTGGACGGCAACTGCGCGCCAACGGCTGTCATTGGGGAATGGTGAGCAACGGATATTTCTACACAGCCGAAAAACAGAAAAAACTACTATTGGCCGGCATGGAATCGCTGACAATCAGCCTCGACGGATTGGAAGGCTCTCACGATTGGATGCGCGGAAAAACCGGCAGTTTCAGTCATGCCGTATCGGCTATCGGACTTGCTGCCAAAGAGAAACGATTAACATTCGATGTGGTGACATGTGTCAACAAACGCAACATTGGTGAGCTGGAGGAAATCTACAATTTGCTTAGCGGCCTGGGCGTAAGGCAGTGGCGGATATTCACAATAATACCAATAGGCCGTGCCCAAAACGAGCCCGATTTGCACCTGACCGACAGCCAATTTGTTGAACTCATGGAGTTTATCAAGGCAAAACGCGAGCTACCAAACCAACCGATGCGAGTGACATTCAGTTGTGAGGGATATCTTGGCCGTTACGAGTGCCAAGTGCGAAACATGCCGTTTTTCTGCCATGCAGGCATCAACATTGCGTCAGTTTTGATTGACGGCCGCATCTGCGCCTGCCCCAACATTGACCGTGACCGTTTTTCGCAAGGAAGCATCTACAATGACAACTTTTTCGAGGTTTGGAACAACAGGTTTGAACCGTTCAGAAACCGCAAATGGGCGAAAAAAGGAATTTGCAAAGAGTGCAAAGCTTTCAATCTCTGCCTCGGAAACGGAATGCATAACTGGCACGGCGCATGCGACGAGGTAATCAACTGCCACTATCGGAAAACCCTCGGCAAGTAAAAATCTGCGGAATAATTGGTTTTCATCACCGACATTTTCTATCTTCGGCATAACAAAAACTTTGAGTTATGAACGCATTTCACGCCTATGACATTCGCGGAATCTATCCCGACCAATTCAACAAAGACGATGTTTACAAAATCGGCTTTTTTATTCCTGAACTGTTCAAAACCAACAAGATACTTGTGGGCCGCGATATGCGCACATCGTCGCCGGAGATTTTTGACTCGCTGTGCCGCGGCATAACCGATGCGGGCGCCGATGTTTACGCCGCCGGGCTTACCACCACGCCAATGGTCTACTATGCCACCGCAAAATTCAATTTCGAAGCGTCGGTGCAAATAACGGCCTCGCATAACTCGAAGGAATACAATGGTTTGAAGATTTCGCGGGCACAGGCGTTGCCCGTTGGTCTTGACTCGGGTTTGGGCGAACTCAAGACAATGGTTGAGACGCGCCAAGTGGCTCCCGTGGCCAAAAAAGGCAAAATTGTTGATTTTGATTTCAAAGCTGAATACATTGATTTTCAGCGAAAATATCTAAAAGACCTGTCGAATCTGAAAATAGCTATCGATTGCTCGAACGGTATGGCATCGATGCTGATTCACGATATTTTGGGCGATGCGCCAACCTACATCTACGATACGCTCGACGGAACCTTCCCACACCACGAGCCGAATCCGCTCATCGAGGCTAACTGCGCTGACCTTGAGGAACTTGTGAAGCGTGAAAAAGCCGATGTTGGCGTCATCTACGACGGCGATGCCGACCGCGTGATGTTCATCGACGAGCAAGGCCGCTTTATCAGCCCCGACCTGATTATCGGTCTGCTGGCGCACTACTTCCTCGAGGAGAAAGGTTTGAAGGGCAATGTGCTGCAAGACATCCGCACTTCGAAAGCCGTGGGCGAGTACATCGAGAAATTTGGTTCAAAAATGAATATGTGGCGCGTGGGTCGCGCTTATGCCGCACTCAAACTGCGCGAGATTGACGGCATCTACGGCGGCGAGCTGGCCGGACACTACTACTTCCGCGACTTCTACTACTCCGATTCGGGCATAATGGCCTCGCTCATAGTGCTTGGCATTGTGTCGAACTTGAAAAAGCAGGGAAAAACATTCTCGCAAGCCATTGCCGGCATTGCAAAATACTGCAATTCAGGCGAAATCAACTTCAAAATAGAGAAGAAGAAAGAGGCTATGGATGCTGTGCGCGACTATTTCACCAGCACCGAAAAGCCAACCGCCATGTTCGATTTCGACGGCTACCGCGTTGAGTTCCCTGACTGGTGGTTCAATATCCGCCCGTCGAATACCGAGCCTTATCTGCGACTTCTGGCCGAAGCCAAAACACAGCAGATGCTCGACGAGAAACTGAAGAAAATCAAAGAGATAATCGGCACATTCAATTAAAAAAGAGAGAGTTGGAACAAGGCTGGTTTATTTGAATTTTGAGCGTGGATAGAAAAAAGCACGAACAAAAAACCGTTTTATTGGCATAACTTTTGTATCAACAATCATAAAATTTTTGCAATAACATTTTGCATACCGTTTATTTCATTACTTTTGGTTGCGTGTGCAATAGACATACGCCATTGCGACAATTTATAAGAAAACAACTTAAAAATGTGTAAAATGAACATATATCGCGCACTAACGGCAGTTTTGCTAATATGCTTAGTAACAGCATGTTCGAACGAGAAAAAGCAAAAACAACAGCAGCTTGCTGAGGCTCTTGCCGTTGACAGCAGCATGAGTCAGACAACAGCGAAAAAGATATTCTTTAATCTGCCTTCGCCTGTTGAAATTACACAGACATTGCTGAAAACCGAAGAGGATTTTGACGCCAACCTGCTCAATTCGGCCGCCAATCTTGACAAATACAACACATCGAGCGCGCTGGCGTTGAACTTTGGTGTGTATGGCGCCGACTTGTGCTATTGCCGCGTTTACGACCAGTTGCAGGAAGCTATCAGCTATCTGTCAGTTATCAAAAAAGTTACTGAAAAGCTGCAAATCCCTGAGGAGGAAGGCTCGGAAACAATCAACCGCGTAGAGCAAAGCATCGAAAACCGCGACACCATTTTTTATATCATTTCAGACACTTACGCAAAAGCCGACAGCTATCTGAAAGAAACAGAGCGCGACATGACAGCATCGCTCATCTTGGTGGGTGCCTGGGTTGAGGGAATGCACTACGCCACACAACTGGCCATTAGACCGAACACCAAAGGCGATATGGTGCAGAGCATTATCGACCAGAAACATACGGTTACCAACCTTATCAATCTAATGGAGGAATACAAAGGAACACCTGAAATTGCTGTTCTGATTGACGATTTCAACAAACTCCAGGAAGAATACAACAACATTGAAATTGTTTACGACAAATCGGTTGTGGTAACCGACCAAGACAAACACTCGACAACCATTGACGCGCCGGTGACAGTGAAAGTAACCGCCGACCAAGTGAAGAAAATCGCAGAATTGGTTGATAAAATCAGAAACAATATAATTTAACAGAATATTGATAATTAAAAAGATACGACATGAAAAAGATAATTAGAATTTTAGCGGTTGCCATAGCTTGTATGACTCTTCAGACAAGTGTTGACGCTCAATGCAAAACATTTATCAAGAATGTGTGCAAGCCGAAACTCGACCCTTACATCTATAACGGACAGATGAACAGCGCGGTGCTGAATCAGGGCGATATTGCCGAGCTGATGCTGACATTCTACAGCAACCAGGATTACCGTATTGTTGTTTGCGCCGATGAGTTTGACGATGTTCAGTTCCGTCTGGTTGACCTGACAGGCAAGGAGCTTTACTCGAACACCAACCACGGCAATGCCGACCACTGGGATTTCTCGACCAACTCAACACAGCTGCTTACTGTTGAGGTGAGCATCCCCGAGAACAAGACCAGCGAGGACACTAAAAGCGGTTGCGTATCGATTTTAGTAGGTTTCAAGGAAAAATAAATAGTCAAAAACGGGTTCTTTTTTAAAAAAGGGCTCGGTTTAAAAGAAAAACTGTATATTTGTATAAAAGAGTTCCGCATAAAAGCGGGATTCTTTTTGTTTTATATCAAAATTAAAAAAGAGAATCATGGACAAAGTATCCTACATTACAAGCGAAGGATTGAAAAAACTTGTTGCTGAAGTGGAATACCTGAAATCAGTGGAACGTCCACGCATATCGCAAGCTATAGCTGAAGCACGCGACAAGGGAGATTTATCGGAAAATGCAGAATATGATGCTGCAAAAGAGGCGCAGGGACTGCTCGAGATGAAAATATCGCAGCTTGAGGCAAAAATCATCAACTCGCGCGTTATTGACGAATCGAAACTTGATTTTTCGAAGGTGCAGATATTGTCGAAAGTGAAAATCAAAAATGTCGCCAACGGCGCGACAATGACATACAGCATTGTTTCGGAAACCGAAGCCAATCTGAAGGAATTCAAGATTTCGGTTAGCACGCCAATAGCGCAAGGCCTTATGGGACACAAGGTTGGCGAAATAGCCGAGGTTAAGGTTCCGAACGGAATAATGAAATTCGAAATTCTTGAAATAGGACCAATCGCGTAAGACAATGGCATCGATATTCACAAAAATCGTAAACGGCGAAATCCCATGCTACAAGATAGCTGAGGACAAGGACTATTTTGCTTTTCTCGACATCAGCCCGGTGCAGAAAGGACACGTGCTGGTTATTCCGAAACAGGAAGTTGACTACATCTTTGACCTTGAGCCGGCTGTTTTGGGCGGTCTGCATCAGTTTGCGCAGCGCGTGGCAAAGGCTATTAAGAAAGCCATTCCGTGCCGTAAGGTTGCTGTTGTGGTTCTGGGGCTTGAAGTTCCGCACGCACACATTCATCTTATTCCGATGAACAGCGAGGCCGATGTCCGTTTCGACAAAAAACAGACACTGACCAAAGAGGAATTTGAGGCGATAGCCGCAAAAATCAGCAAAGAGTTTGTATAGATAAAACATTGCATATAAGCACGAAACGCAGCCGCTGAGGTTGCGTTTTTTGTTTTCGTTTCATTTTCTATTAAATGGAGTTTTTTATCTATCTTTACGAAGATGCAACTATTGCAAAAAATGCAACAGTTCAAATTTAGAGAATAAGACAAAAATTGAGTTGTCAAGGATTACTTGACAGCTCGGCAAAAAAGCACTTGTCGCAAAAAATGCGACAATTCAATAGATTAAAAGGCAAATAGTTATGTCGGAAGAGCAAATAAACAGTTACAGGCTGACAAGTATGGAGGAGCCAACCGACGAAATGCTGGCTTACATTATGCGAGAGGCGGCTGAAGATGCACGCACAAGCAACGAAGCGGCTCTGAAAAAGTATTTTGAAGAGATTGCAGAGATGCGCAAAAAATATGCAGAGAAGCAATGAGCGAAAAGAAGCCAGTATTGATAATCGTTGCAGGTCCAAATGGTTCGGGCAAAACCACGGTAACAAGCAAAATTCTTCGCCACCAGTGGTTGGAGAATTCTGTGTATATCAACCCCGACATTGTGGCACAAGAGCGTTTTGGCGATTGGAACTCGGCGGAGGCCGTGCTTAAATCGGTGAAATACTGCGAGGAGTGGCGCGAAAAATGCTTGGCGGAAAAACAAAGCCTGATATTCGAGACCGTTTTCTCGACCGACGAAAAGATTGATTTTATCAACCGCGCCCTTGAAGCGGGATTTTTTGTGCGACTGTTTTTTGTCTGCACATCATCGCCAGCCCTTAATGCCGCGCGCATTGCCAACAGAGTGTTGAAAGGCGGACACGATGTGCCTATTACCAAAATTGTGAGCCGTTACCAAAAATCCATTTTTAATTGCAGCCGCATTGTACGGAAAATCCAACGTGTTTATCTGTACGACAATTCGGCAGAAAATACTGAAGCACAATTGCTTATCAGATATGCCGACGGCAAAGTTGCCAAACGCTACGTTGAGCAACTACCTGAATGGGCAAAACAAATTGTTGAATGATAGAGATTTATGAATAGTAACGAATTAAACGAATAGTATAAGAAACAGAAAGTAATAAACTAATACATTAACATACAAGGCATTATCTATTATTCACGTTCAAAAGAAAAAAGTCCGCTAAACTGATTTTCTTACGAATCGGATAATAATGTTCACGGGATAGTTTCAATAATTAACTCGTGCCACAACAGTAAAGATAGCCACGCTTCGGCGTGGGCTTATCTATTGTTGTGGGCGGGGTTTCTTAGCGGACTTCCCCGTGAACGTGAGTAGAGAGGCCGACGCCTTTCTTTTTCTGGTTCAATAACTAGTGTTGGTAGTTAGTGCCAGCTAAACTATCAACCCTATGACACCAAAAGAACAAGCAAAGGCAGCAAAAAAATTTGCTGCAGATTGGGCAAGCCACGGCTACGAAAAGGGTGAAACACAAACATTTTGGAACAATCTTCTAACACGTGTGTTTGGAGTTGAAAACCCACACTATATCTTATTTGAAGAACAAGTTAAAAACCTGATTAAAAATAAGATAATTACAAATTTCATAGACGCGTACATTCCTGAAACTCGTGTTATGATTGAGCAAAAATCTAGCAATAAAGATTTGCGGGAGCCAATCAAACAATCGGACGGTACTATGCTCACACCAGTTCAACAGGCAAAAAAATATGTGCCCGACCTACCATTAAGTCAACATCCGAAATGGATTATAACTTGCAATTTTTCTGAGTTTTTGGTTTACGATATGGAAAAACCAAACGACGAGCCCGCACAAATATTTTTAAAAGACCTTGAAAAAGAATATTATAGACTTTCATTTTTGGTTGACGAGACAACCGTTCATTTGCAAAAAGAAAAAGACCTCACTTTCCAATCGGGTGAGTTGGTCGGGTTGCTCTACGACAAACTGAAAGTGCAATATGGCGATGAGTCGGACGACAACTTAAAAAATCTCAACAAGTTATGCGTACGTTTGGTGTTTTGCCTTTATGCCGAAGATGCTGGCATTTTTGGTAAAAAATCCATATTTGGCGACTATTTGAAACGGTTCAACGCCGACAGTTTGCGCGATGCTTTGCTCAATTTGTTCCGTATTCTCGACCAAAAAGAAAGTGAGCGCAGTAAATACGAAAAACCAGAACTTCTTGAGTTTCCATACGTTAACGGAGGTTTGTTTTCTAGAGCCACACTCGATGAGATTCCACAACTAACCGAAGAAATCAAAATTCTTTTGATAACAAAAGCAAGCGATGATTTCGATTGGAGCCAAATCAGTCCGACTATTTTCGGCTCACTTTTCGAATCGACACTAAATATGGAAACTCGACGGAGTGGCGGAATGCACTATACGTCAATCGAAAACATTCATAAAGTGATTGTCCCATTGTTTATGAACGAGTTGCAAAGTCGGTTTGATGAAGCTATAAAACTAACTGGAAAAGAACGTTCAAACAAATTGAATGCACTACAAAGTGATTTAGGCAAACTACGCTTTCTAGACCCAGCTTGCGGCAGTGGCAACTTCTTGACTGAAACCTATTTGAGTCTGCGCCGTTTGGAAAACAAAATACTAAAGGTATTAAGCGGCGGAACAGGCTACTTTGATTTAGGAGATGTTATAAAAGTGAAAATCAATCAGTTCTACGGCATAGAGATTAACGATTTTGCCGTTTCGGTTGCAAAAACCGCATTGTGGATTGCCGAGAGCCAAATGCTTGCCGAGACAGAAGGAATTGTAAACCAAAACTTTGATTTTCTGCCACTTAAATCGAATGCAAATATTGTTGAAGGCAACGCCTTACGTATCGATTGGAATAGTGTTTGCCCAGCAGAACAATTGTCGTATATAATTGGCAATCCGCCATTTTCTGGTGCGCGCGTAATGAAAAGTGGAAGTGAACAAAAGAAAGATATGGCTATTGTGTTCGGTTCTAAATGGGAAAAAGCTGGTAACCTTGATTACGTGGCAGGTTGGTATCTAAAATGCGCACAAATGATGCAAACAAATACAAACATAAAGTCAGCATTAGTATCAACAAACAGTATTACACAAGGGGAACAGGTTTCTGTTTTATGGCAACCTTTAATTGAAACATACAATATTGATATTGATTATGCATACAGAACTTTCCGCTGGGATAATGGCGCCAAGGGAGAAGCTAAAGTACATTGTGTAATAATTGGTTTTTTGAATAGAGAGATAACCAATGCTAAAAACCATAAGAAACGCATTTTCAATGCTGATGGTAGTTCCTTAGAAACAGAAAACATAAATCCATATCTTGATGATGCACCAAATCTTTTCATTACTGATAGAAATGCGCAAATAAGTGATGGTCCCAAAATTATAATGGGAAGCACACCAAATGATGACAGAGGCCGATTAAGTAATTTTAGTACAGAACAGAAAGATGCAATAGTGGCAAAATACCCAAAAGCTGAAAAAATGTTCAAACGGGTTATGGGAGCCGATGAATTTTTGGACAATACAGAAAGGTGGTGTTTGTGGTTAAAGAATATAAGTCCAAGCGAATATGTTGATATTAAGCCAATTACCGATGTAATTGATATTGTTAGAGAAAAACGAGCAATATCTACTCGCATTGCCACACAAAAAACATCCAAAACCCCAATGCTATTTGGCGAGATTAGACAACCTGAGAAAGGAAACTATTTGCTAATACCTTGCCATTCTGGAGAATTTAGAGAATACATACCAATAGGGTTTGAAACTTGTGATGTGATTTCAACCAATGCAAATCTTATTATTCCCAATGCTACAAATTATCATTTTGGAGTTTTAACATCATCAGTACATATGGCGTGGACATTTGCAATATGTGGGCGTTTGGAAGTCCGTTTTAGATATTCTGCCAACATAGTCTACAACAATTTTCCGTGGCCAAAAGTTACTATCAAGCAGAGAGAGAGAATTGAGCAGACAGCTCAAGCCATTCTTGATGTTCGCGCAAAATATGCAGATTGTAATTATAAACAACTTTATGGCAAAAAATCATATTTGTTCCAAGACCTTATCGCCGCGCACAGAGCAAACGATGATGCAGTAATGAAAGCATATGGTTTCAATGCCGAAATGAGTGAAAATGAAATAGTTAGAGAGTTATATAAAAGATACAAACAATTAACCGCCAACCAGCCCGAGACCAAAACCAAAGGCCGGAAAAAAGCGAAATAATTTGGTAATTTATTGATATTCTGTATTGTAGAGACGTAGCGCGCTGCGTCTCTACAGCGTTTATATCGGTTTCAATTGGGATTCGTTTGGTTAGCGGCAGAAATCAGTTCCTAAGGAACGGTATAACATAGGCGGTGGTGTGAACCACCGCTCAAATACGCGAACCACAAACCGAGCCCTGACGGGGCGGCATATAATAAATTGTTGTGCCACGCCTTCGGCGTTCATTTTATGCGCTGACGCTCATCCGGGGTTCACACCCCGGCCTGTGATATGTCACACCTTCGGCGTTTGGATTTTTAAAATGTGGTAATCAAATGT
>JAFYYJ010000060.1 GCA_017557605.1 Salinivirgaceae bacterium | reverse complement strand
TATCTCGATATCGTCGTCGATTGACGGGGTGACAAAAACCGATGAGAACGAAGTCTGCCGCTTGCCTTGCGCGTTGAATGGCGATATGCGGACCAAACGGTGCACACCGTTCTCGCTCTTCAGGTAGCCGTAAGCGTAGTCTCCCTCAAACTCAAGAGTAACGGTTTTCACACCAGCCTCATCGCCCGGCAGAAAGTTCTGTTCGCGCACCTTGTAGCCGTTTTTCTCGCCCCAGCGGATATACATTCGCATCAACATTTCGGTCCAGTCCTGACTTTCGGTGCCGCCCGCTCCCGCGTTCAGTTTCACAATGGCGCTCATTTTGTCCTCCTCACGGCGCAGCATATTGCGCGATTCGGCCGACTCCACCTTCTCAAGCGCCGTCGTGTATTGCGCGTCTACTTCCTCCTCTGTGCTCTCGCCGAGTGCGAAAAAATCCATCAGCACCAGCAGGTCGTCAACTGCCGATTTGGCGCCGTTATAGCAGGCAATCCAACTCTTGATGCCGTTGATTTTTTTCAGTTGCGCCTCCGCCTTTTTGGGGTCGTCCCAGAAATCGGGTGCCTGACTTTTCTGCTGCTCCTCGTCGAGTTCAACAAGACGGCTGTCGATGTCGAGATGCTTACGCAGCGCCTCAACGCGGCTCACAAGGTCTTTTTGTTGTTCGGGTAGTACCATTATATTTTTGATTTATTGATTAACTGATTTATAGAAAATTGGTATTGGGTGTTGGGTTTTAGGTGTTGGTTTTCGAATACACTAACACCCAACACCTGACACCTAACACCAAGTTAGGTTATCAACTCCATCCTATTGCAATCCAACTTCAAGAAGATGAACAACAGCATTGTGAAGCCCCAGAGCGACGAGCCGCCATAACTAAAGAACGGCAGCGGAATGCCGATGACGGGCATTAATCCGATAGTCATTCCGATGTTGACCACAATGTGGAAGAAGAATATTGACGCCACACAATAGCCGTATATGCGGCTGAACTTCGATTTTTGGCGCTCGGCCAGCACAAGCAGACGCACAAGCAGCGTCAGGAAGAGCAGCAGCAGCACAGTGGTGCCCACAAAGCCCCATTCCTCGCCAATGGTACAGAAAATGAAGTCAGTGCTTTGTTCGGGCACGAATTTGAATTTGGTCTGTGTGCCTTGCAGATAGCCCTTGCCAGCGAATCCACCCGACCCAATGGCAATCATCGATTGGTTGACGTTGTAACCAGCACCCTTCAAATCGACCTCAATTCCAAGCAAATGGTTGATACGGGCGCGTTGGTGCGGCGCCAGAACGTTATCGAAGAAATATCCAACCGAAAAGGCAAACCCGATTGACGCCACGGCAATGCCGATGACGGCCGCAATCTTGCCCAGTTTGTGCCAATAGGTATAGACAAGGAAGAACGGAATCGACAAGCCTATGCCGACAAGCTGCGGAATGTATTTAGGCCAGCTGGGAACCAGCAGCCACCAAGCCACAAAAGCCAAGCCTGTGACACCAGTCAAGACAACGGCTGCAATGCCAATCTCCTTCGGGTTGTCGCGCAAAACATAAAAAGCGATGAATGCTATAACCTCTATTGTCAATATTATTATGTGCATCTCGACCAGCAGCGACATGATGAAAATCGCCAACAGTATCAGCCCTAAAATGAAATAGATAGGTTTCATTCCCTCGCGGAAATAGGCTATCAGCAACGCCGCAAAAACCAAGGCCGAACCGGTGTCGTTCTGCAGCAGAATGAGCGCCGACGGCATAAAACATATCACCAGAATTCTCAATATCCAGCGGAACCCGTTGGGATTGAAATTGTAACGCGACATGCACTTGGCCAACAGCATCGAGGCGGCTATCTTGGCGAATTCGGCAGGCTGCACCTGAATCGGGCCCAGCACAATCCACGATTTGGCGCCGTTCACCGTTGAGCCGAATAGCAATACACCCAGCAGCACCAGCATTAGCGCAATGTAGATTATTTCGGCGAATGTTGAATAAAACTTACTGTCTATCAGCAGCATTATGATGCCGATAAGCGCCGCCGCGCCAATCCACATAAGCTGACGACCGTAACGAGTGGCCAGGCTGAAACTGATGTTGTCGGGCGAGTACGACGCCGAGTAGATGTTGAACCAGCCGAGCGTAACCAGCACCAAATACAGGATGACTGTAAACCAATCGATATTGCGCAGTATGTTATTTCTTTGTTCCATTAATAAAATCTGTTGTCAGTATCCGTTTCTCGAGCCATGGCCGCGTAATGGTGTCGGTCAGATATCGCTCAATCATCAGGCTTGCCACCGGAGCGGCGTATGTTGCGCCAAAGCCGGCGTTTTCAATGTAAACCGATATTGCAATCTTCGGATTCTCGCGCGGGGCGAAGGCCATAAAAATCGAGTGGTCCTTGCCATGCGGATTCTGCGCTGTGCCTGTCTTTCCGCACACCTCAATACCACGTATCGCTGCAATGCCGGCCGTTCCACCCTCAGGCGAATTGACAGCACGGTACATTCCCTCGATAATCGTCGGGAAGAACACCGTGTCAATGTCGGTCAAATGTTTCTGATGAAACTCGGCCAGCACATCATCCTTTGAATCAACCACTTCCTTTACAACGTGAGGCGTGTAGTAATATCCATGGTTGGCAATGGTTGATGCCAGATTGGCCATTTGCAACGGAGTGAGCAGCAGCTCGCCCTGCCCAATAGACAGCGACACAATATTGAGTGATTTCATCCGGCTTTTTCCGAAAACGCGGCTGTAGTAACTCAATGTCGGGATGTAACCGCTTACCTCATAAGGCAGGTCAACACCCAATTTCGAACCAAGTCCGAACGATGTGACATGATTGCGCCACACTGTGAAAGCGCTGTCAATTGAGCCGTATTTCGGATTGTCGAGAATGTTGCGGAAATCGGCTGCGAAATAGGCATTGCACGAGTGCTGCAGCGCCTCGACAATATTCAGCGGCGAGGCGTGGCCGTGGCAGCCCATGTGGAAACGCCCGACAGTGTAACCGTAGTGGCAGCCGTAGCGTGTGTATAGTCCCGTTATCGAACCTTCCTGAAGACCGATGAGCGCGTTCACCGTCTTGAACGTTGAGCCGGGCGGATAGCGCGCCTGCAACGGACGGCAGAACAGCGGATTGAGCGAGTCGGCACGGAGCATGGCGTAGTTGTCGGAACGCGCGCGCCCCACAAGCAAACCCGGGTCGTAGGTCGGCGACGACACCATTGCCAGAATCTCGCCCGTCGACGGCTCAATGGCCACAACGGAACCCAGCTTGCCGCGCATCAGCTCCTCGCCGTAAGCCTGCAGCTGGGCATCGATAGTGAGCACAATATCATTTCCGTCGACAGCGGCTGTGTCGTACATGCCGTCCTGATAGCGGCCTTTTATGCGGTTATGGACGTCCACCATATAAATCTCGACGCCTTTCTTTCCGCGCAGTTGCGGCTCGTACATACGTTCCACACCGCTTATGCCGATGTAGTCGCCCGAATTGTAATACGCGTCTTTTTTAGTTGTGTTGGCGTCAACCTCGCCCACATATCCGAAGATGTGCGCGGCAATATTGTGCGGATAGATGCGCAAGCTTCGTGTCTGGGCGTAAAAGCCTTTGAACTTGTACAGATTCTCCTGAAAGGCGCCATACAGCTCGGCCGAAATCTGTTCCAAGAAAACCGACGATTTGTAATACGAGTAGCGTTTGGCCTTCTGTAAACGACGGTTCACCTGGTCGGGAGTGATATCCAACAAACTGCAGAACAGCGCCGTGTCGAACTCATGCAGCTGGTTGGGCGTAACCATAAGGTCGTAGGCCGCCTGATTATAGACAAGCAGCTCGCCATTGCGGTCATAGATGAGGCCACGGGCAGGGTACTGCGTCACATAACGCAGCACGTTGTTCGACGCTGACATCTTATACGACTGGTCGATAACCTGCAGAAAAAACAAGCGGCAAACGTATATCAGGAAGATAAATGCGAACAATCCTCCAATCACAAAACACCGTTGGCGGAAAGGGTTCATTTGTTACGCACAAACAAGAATTGACTCAGGAATATAAGAAACATTGTGAAGACGATGCTGAGCAAAGCCCGTCCCAAAACCAGATGCAAATCGCTGAATTTGAAGGCTTCGACAACAAACAGGAACACATGATGCGCCACCACAATAACCAAGCTGTATTTGAAAAACCACCCAACACCGAAAGTGCGGATATTCGGTGTTTCTATCGGGTCGATATTATCACGCGGCATCAGGCCGGCAATGACATACTGACGCAGGAAACCGGCAAAAACAGTGGCTGATGCGTGTATGCCCGGCGAGTTGCAGAACATATCGATGCAGATGCCGATTGCAAACGACAGAACAAGCGTGAACCACCCCGGAATGGTGAACGGCAGCATTATGACAAACAGAATATACAGATAGGGGTTGATGAAACCGCCAAGCTGCACCTGATTGAGCACTCCCACCTGCAGAAGCACCAGAATAACAAATCGGATGATATTTCTTAAAAGCACATTATTCATTTTCTGCTCGGTTTTGCAATTCCAATTGTTCCTTCTTAAGCAGATTGCGAACAACCTGCACGTTTGTCAGTTTCTTGAAATCGACCGCCAAACGCACCCGCAATGTTATAAAGCCGTTGGTACCCGAATCAAGAATGGTATCGACGCGGCCTATCGGCTCGCCTTTCGGGAAAATGGTTGAATAGCCACTCGTTATCACAGCATCGTTTTTAAAGACACGGATGTGAGCCGGCAAATCTTTCAGAATGGCATAATGATAGTCGCGGCCGTCCCAGGTTAGAGTACCGAAGTAGCCGTTATTTTCAAGCATCGCGCTTATGTTCAAATCCTGGTTCAGCACCCCGATAACCGAAGCGAAATTGGGCGACACATCCTTCACAACACCCACAACACCCGACGCCGACACCACAGCCATTCCCGGCTCAATGCCATGCTTGCTGCCCACATTCAAGGTCAGGAAGTTGTTCGAAGTCTCAACCGAGTTGCCGATAACCATACACGGAATGTACTCGTACTGCTGGGTATAGACCTCATCTTTGACACATTGCACCTCCGCCGTGTCGCATTTAAAAGCCGAAGGCATCTGGCTGCGCAGTCGCGCCAGTTCCTCGTTCAGCTCTTGGTTTTTCTGATTCAGATAAAGATAATGGTCAACAGCAGAAAACACCGTATTGACGCCGCCAGCCACCGCCGACGACGAATTGATGAAACAACTGCGCTGATAGCCGTTGTATTGCATAACCAGAAACAACGACAAACTCTCTATCAGCACGAAGAGAATCACGTAGTGGTTTCGCAATATGAACAGAATCAGGTTTCGCATTTATTGTTTAAAGGTTTAACTGCCCCGCTGTTTAACAAGTTTAAAGTCTAGAAATTAGCGCTTCGCTGTTTAGGAAATCAACTTTCTAAACCTTTAAATCCTCCCAACTATCAATCCTAAATAATTCAGTTATTCAATAAATGAATAATGCCCGTCAATCATTTGACAGGCACTATTCGTTTTTTATCGTATCAAGAATTTGAATTTGTTCGAATTCTTCAGTGCGATGCCGGTGCCGCGTGCCACGCAGTGCAATGGGTCTTCGGCAACGTGGAACGGAATCTTTGTCTTTTCGGTCAGACGTTTGTCGAGTCCGCGCAACAGTGCGCCGCCGCCAGTAAGATAGATGCCTTTGCGGTAGATGTCAGCGTACAACTCAGGCGGAGTGTGCTCCAGGGTTGCCAAAATGGCTGTCTCAATCTTGCTGATAGAGCGGTCGAGGCAGTGGGCAATCTCCTGATACGAAACCGGAATCTCGATTGGCAGTGCCGTCATCTGGTGCGGGCCGCGAACCAGATAGTCTGCAGGCGGCTCGTCAAGGTCAGGCAGCGCCGAACCAACTTTAATCTTGATGTCCTCAGCTGTCGGCTCACCTATCTTGATATTATGCTGATGACGCATATACTCGCGGATATCCTCGGTAAACTCGTCACCGGCGATGCGGATTGACTCGTCGGCCACAATACCGCCCAACGAAATGACTGCAATCTCAGTGGTACCACCGCCGATATCGACAACCATGTGGCCCTCCGGCGCCTCAACATCGACACCCATACCAAGCGCAGCTGCCATTGGCTCGTAAATCATCAGCACCTCGCGGCCGCCAGCGTGCTCCGAAGAGTCGCGCACGGCACGCAGCTCAACCTCAGTTGAGCCCGACGGCACGCAGATAACGATTTTCAAAGCTGGAGTGAAAAGCTGTGTCTTTTTCTCGTTCACCATTCTGATAAGTCCGCGAATCATCTTTTCTGCAGCGTCGAAGTCGGCAATCACACCGTCGCGCAACGGACGAATGGTTTTTATGTGTTCGTGGGTCTTGCCGTGCATCATACGCGCCTTCTCGCCAATGGCTATAACCTTTTGCGTGTTATTGTCGATAGCCACTATCGAAGGTTCGTCAACCACAATCTTGTCGTTGTGAATAATGATTGAATTGGCTGTACCTAAGTCAATTGCAAGTTCTTGAGTTAAAAACGAAAACAATCCCATTGTTTATGTATTTTCTAGTGTTTGAAATGTCTAATTCCGGTGAATACCATTGCAATGCCGTACTTGTTGCAGGCCTCGATGACTTCAGGGTCATGGATGCTGCCGCCCGGCGTTACAATGTATTTAATGCCAAACTCGTTGCAGGCCTCAACGCTGTCGCTGAATGGGAAGAAGGCGTCAGAAATGAGCACGCTCTCGCCAATTGTGCAGCCTTGTTTCAAGTTGAAGCGCGGCACTGTCAGGCGTTGCAGACTGTCGATGCGGTTTGGTTGGCCCATTCCGGCACCTGTCAGCCAATAAGAACCGTCAGCGGCTTGCGATACAAGCGCCATTGAGTTGCTCTTCAAATATTTGCAGGCCTGTGTTCCGAATTTTGCAAGGTCAATCTGCTTGTCAGTGAACTTGCAGTCGGTAACAGGTTTGTATTCTTTGTCCATTCCCTCGTCCTCGTCCTGAACCAGCAGACCGCCGTTCACCGAGCGGTACATCTTCTCGCCAGTGATTGTCGGCTTAACCGGTGTGACAAGCACGCGCAGGTTTTTCTTCTTTGCCAGAACCTCTTTTGCCTCTTCGGTGAACGATGGGGCAATGATTATCTCAATGAATTTTCCAGTGAACCATTCAGCAATCTGCTTGTCAACCTCGCAGGTGAAGCAGACAATGCCACCGTAGGCGCTCACAGGGTCACCAGCCCAAGCCAACTCAAGGGCTTTCATCGGGCTGTCGGCTACTGCCAGACCGCAGGGGTTCAGGTGCTTAACAACCGCCACGCCAACTTTGTTCTTGATGTTGTCGACAGCGTTGTAGGCGTCGCTTGCAGCCTTCCAGGCAGCATCAGCGTCGAGCATATTGTTGTATGAAATCTCTTTGCCCTGCAGGCACGGCGAACCGGCCAGCGTGTGCTCGAGATTGGTGTTTTTGAAAGGATAGAAAACGGCTTTTTGGTGCGGGTTTTCGCCGTAGCGAAGCACCTTGCCGTTGGTCAGGCTTATTTTCTCCGATTCTTCGTTGTCTTTGTTGAAGTAGTTGAAGATTGCCGAATCGTAGTGCGACGATGTGTCGAAAGCCTTGCGGGCAAACTCGCGGCGTTGCTCAAGAGTGGTTTCGGCACCTTGTTTTTGCAGAATTTCGAGCAACTCACCGTACTGCTCACGCGAACTTACAATCACCACGTCTTTGAAGTTCTTTGCAGCCGCGCGGATGAGTGAGATTCCGCCGATATCGATTTTCTCGATGATGTCGGCCTCGCTTGCGCCGCTTGCAACTGTCTGCTCAAACGGATAAAGGTCAACAATCACAAGGTCGATGTCGTCAATCTCGTACTGTTTCATCTGCTCTTTGTCCTGTGCGTTGTCGCGACGGCCAAGAATGCCACCGAAAATCTTCGGGTGCAGAGTCTTCACGCGTCCGCCCAGAATCGACGGGTAGGTTGTCAGCGACTCAACTGTCTGCACATTCACGCCTAATTTTTTGATGAAATCGTAGGTTCCGCCAGTCGAGATGAGGTTGACACCCAGCTTGTCAAGTTCCTTCACTATCGGCTCCAATTGGTCTTTGTAAAAGACCGAAATAAGAGCGTTTTTAATTTTTGTTGCCATTAACAATTCCTTTAAACCTGATAATAAATAAGATATGGCCGCTTTACGCCCACCACCTTAATGCACAAATATATAATATTTGACTTGGTGCAAAAGTACGTTTTACCTTATTTGTAAACAAGATTTTAAACAAGTTGCAATGCATTTTTTTCATCGTTTTTATTATCGACCGCATTGTACGAATGGCGGCTATTGTTTTGCATGAATAGCCTATTCGCAGCACATTTCAGCATATCAGATTGCCAATACGAGACAAAAAAAGCTCCCACAATGTGAGAGCTTTGCGATTATGTTTTTGTGATACTTAGTCAACTATCAAGCTGCGGATGCTGTCGGCTTTGTGGCAGATAGCATCAAAAATCACATCGTTCACTGTCGGACGCTGCGATGAGCCAAGCACCGTCTTGCCGTCGGATGTAACCTCAGCGCTGATTTCTGATGCAACGGTGTTTATACTATTATAGGTATTCTGCAAGTCGACAAGCCACTCATACACTTTTGTTACGTTGGGGCTGTTTTTGTAGTTGTCGAGCAACTTGAGCAATATTGAGAGCGACAGGCGTTGGTCAACCACAAGGTCTTTCAGCTTTTCGTTATTGGCTGCAAGGTCGGCAAGCGATGTGGAGAGGTAAAGGCCTTCAATCCAACCACCAACTGCAATCAGTGCGGCAACCTCGGCGCGGCCAGTCTCTTTCAGATAATCACTCGAACCTACAAAACCTTCGGTCAGGATTTCCATAAGCGAGTCGCGGTTGTTGATATTGTGCTCGATACGCTCAACGATGTCGTTCTTGACAAACTCGAGGATACCCAGCTCATCGGCCATTTTCTTAGCCGTTGCCATATAACGAATCGAAGTTTGTGTCTGATTGAAAAGACCAGCATAGCTCAAATCGGCTCCGTAGACGCCAAAATTCAGAGCTTTCTGGAATGTTGTGGTGTAGTTGCTTGCATTCTCGGCCGGATTAGCCAAATCGACATTGTAAGGAACACCTGTTGTCTGTATCAAATAAGCTGTCTCGACGGGCGACGGCAATGCGTAGAAAACCTGTTTTGCCTTCTCAACCGACTCGTTGATTTCGCCCTCTTCCATTTCAGATGCCATTTTCGGCTTTTTGCTGTTGCTGCTGCAACCGGCTGCAATTAAGCCTATTGCAGCAATCAATAATAAACTGTATTTTTTCATTTTAAAATTCGTTTTTCAAAAACGGCTAAAAGTATCAATTTTTATTACACCAAAGCATTTTTAATTCCGAATAAAGATTTTTTGAAAAACCGCAAAATCTTCTTAGGGTGCAAAATGTTATTTATCAGCGCATCGGACTACTATTTATTTGCGTAATACCTCTGCCCGAAGATTGACGAGCCAACGCGAACCATTGTCGAGCCGTGGGCAATGGCCAGCTGGTAGTCGCCCGACATTCCCATCGATATTTCCTTGAACTCGTCGTTTGCGGCAAAATAATCGGCTTTGAGGGTGTCGAAGATTTGTTTCAGGTGGGCGAACTCACGATTGGTCTGGTCTTTGTCGTCGGTTAGGCTGCCAATGCCCATCACACCGCAGATACGAATGTTCTGCATTGCCTTAAATTCATCGGATTCAAGCAATTGACGGGCTTCATCGAGACTCATACCGAATTTGGTCTCCTCGGTGGCAATGAAAAACTGCAACAGGCAATCTACCACAACACCGTGCTTGGCAGCCTCCTTGTTCACGGCCTGCAGCAGGCTGGCGCTGTCGATACTGTGTATCAGTTTGACGTAATCGACAATGTACTTTATCTTGTTGGTCTGCAGGTGGCCAATGAAGTTCCATTCGATATCGGCAGGAAGGTCGGCGTGCTTCTGCTTCATTTCCTGCGCGTGGTTCTCGCCAAAAATGCGGTGTCCGGCATTGTAGGCTTCCATAATGTCGGATTCGGGCTTGGTTTTCGATACCGCAACAAGCCGCACACCTGCCGGCAAGGTCGATTTTATTTTGTTCAGATTTTCAGCAACTGACATATTCTTTTGTTTTTCGATTTATTTGTGCAGTAGAGACGTAGCGCGCTACGTCTCTACAACATTAATTCCCAATTATTTACGCGTTTGCCCTTCACCCGTCACAAGCCATTTGTACGAGTTGAGCTCGCGCAAAGCCATTGGGCCACGGGCGTGAAGTTTCTGCGTTGAAATGCCAATCTCGGCACCCAATCCGAATTGTGCACCATCGGTGAAGGCGGTCGGGGCGTTCACATAAACCACTGCCGCATCAACAGCCTTGCGGAACAAATCGGCATTCGCCTGATTGTCAGTTACAATGCACTCGCTATGCCGCGAACTGTAACGGGCAATATGTGTCAGCGCTTCGTCAATCGAGCCAACGGTTTTGACAGCCATTTTGTAATCCATAAACTCTGTACCAAACGACTGGTCGTCAGCGTGTTGTAGTAGATTAGCGGGATATTTTCCGTCGAGTGCGGCAAAAGCCTGCTCATCGGCGTAGATAATGACATTTTTGGTGGCGCAATCGGCAACCAAAGCCGCCAAATCGGCCAAGCGTTTCCGATTGATTATCACACAATCGAGGGCGTTGCAGACGCTCACACGGCGCGTTTTGGCATTGAAGATTATGCGCTTGCCCCACTCGAGGTTTCCGAACTCGTCGAAATAGGTGTGACAGATTCCGGCGCCGGTCTCAATGACAGGCACAATGGAATTCTGACGCACAAAATCGATAAGCCGCTTGCTGCCGCGCGGTATTATCAAATCAACATAATCGGTGGCTTTCAGCAACTGCTCGGTTTCGGCGTGACCGGCCGGCAGAAGTGCGATTGTGTTCTCATCGACATTGTGCTTGCGCAACACTTCTTTTATAATGCCGACACCGACAACGTTCGAATCGTAGGCGTCGGAACCGCCTTTAAGTATGCAGGCATTGCCCGATTTCAGGCAAAGCGAGAAGACATCGTATGTTACATTCGGACGCGCTTCATAAATCATTCCGATAACACCGATTGGCACAGTTACTTTTTTGAGTTTCAGTCCGTTGGGGAGTTCGCGCTCTTCAAGTGTGCGGCCAACTGGATAAGGCAGCGAGGCCACGTTGCGCATATCGCCGGCAATGTCGGCAATGCGCTGCTCGGTGAGTTGCAGACGGTCGTAAACTGGATTGGCCTTGTCCATACGCGCCAAATCCTTGTTGTTGGCGGCTAAAATCTCGCTGGTACGCGAAACAATGGTATCGGCCACATCGCGCAAAATATTGTTAATCTTTTCTTCGCTCAAGAAAACCATACTGCGGCTTGCCTGGCGGACTTTCTCAAATAATTCAGTGCAATCCATATTTAACGTTGACAATAACGATTAAAGATATTGAAACGCAAAGTTAAACACTGAAAAATCAAACGCAAACTTTAGCCGAATATACCACCCCACTGGGAAAAATGTTAATTGGAAAACAACCAATGACAGAAGACAAAGAAGCCCCAAGGCAAACGCTATGGAACTTTTATTTTGAATTGCATTTTAAGTCATATTCTTCGCCAGTAAAACAAAACTGTTCCGCCACGAAAGGCATTTTACCCTGATTGCGGCGGTATAATTTTGGCCCAACGACTATCACTTCACAACATCCAATAATCGTTGCCAGATTTTTACCATTGCCAACGTGTCGAGTTTGCAGTATTCAAGCAAAGCCTTGCGGGTCGCTTCCTGTTCTTCGGGTGGCATATCCTTTATTTTCGGGAAAATCGTCATTGCATCGCCTCCGTTTTGCACTCGTTCGTCCAAATTGTGGTAATTCAAACTTGGGTCATCAGGAAACAAGGCGGGCAGCACACTTTTTATTGAAAACGAGCCACCCATTTCCTTCACATAGTAATTGCCCTGCTGAAACGGAACCAACAAATCGACGATATGATTCTTTATGTTTAACAAATGTTCCGATAAATCGGGGAACAAATCAGCGAGTTCCCTTATTCTCGTACATTCGAAGGCCTTATTATACGCCATCGTGCAGACATTCTTGGGAATGTCACGACACAATTGTTCGGCGATATCGCGAAGCGGATTTTTCCCCGATTCGGCAAGAAATTCCTTGTGCTTCAGTTCTCCGCCTTCGGTTTCAATATAATGAAGTGAATATTGAAACGTTATTTGCTGATACGGCCGTGTTCCTATTATGTCGGGAATCACTTGTTGCATTGTCTCGAAATCAAGGAAATAAAGCGGATAAGACAACGTTTTCAAGAAGTCGGAAATTCCTTTTTTGTTTATAAAAGTCTTACCCTGCAATGCTCCTTCCAATTGCATTATTCGTATGGGATTATCTATGCATTTCGCCTTTTGCAAATCTTCGTACGAAATCAGTCCTTCTCTATAAAACTCTAATTTCTTTGAAGTTCTCATATTATACAAATCAAATACCGACGGCGTCGGCACGTGTTTCGCACAATATCCCCAGAACTCACAACCACAGCATTTTTCGTCAATATCCTTTATAGGCTCTTGGTCAGATGCTATTAATTTCAAAGCGGCAGGCAAAAGATTCGGAACTTTTATGTATTCATTTTCCATTTGTTCTGCAACGTCTTCAACCATAAATAGTTTTGTAACGTCAAGATTGCCGTCAAACACATACGTGTTGTCAATGTGAACAATGTAGGTTCCTGTAACGTTCACACCACATTTTTCAAGCACATATTTTTGATATGCAATATCCGTCAGATGATAATCTTTTACATCGGTAGAACTTTTCACCTCGTAAATCGCATATCCGCCTTTTTCTTTTTTAAGAATATCAACGGCACAATAGCAACCATTATAGCTGAACGAGGCCTCACAGATATTTTCCACACCATCTGCCAAGCATTTTTGAGTGTCTTCAATCATCTTTGCAAGATAGAGGGAACCATCTTCTTTGTGTGCAGTAACCTCAACATAATCACCGAACAATCCCATAGCAAGGTCACCCACGTCGTTACCCGTATCCATCCGAGCCTGTGATGCTTCATCAACTTCGGCAAGTTCCGATTTATAAACTCGTAACCATAACAACTTTTCGCACGAGCAAAACGCCACGTATTTTGATTTTGACAGTCCTCTTCGAGCCATATTTTTATTTTTTTGTTTTAGTAAAAATACGAAAAATCCCAATGTGTCGCTTGGCACATTGGGATGTGGTATTTGCATAAAATTTGAGATAAAAGAATGGTTATGTCAAAAATCTCAAAATGTTTTTAAGAATGGCAAATATGATTGAACAATTACCTCCGTTCATTCATATGCCTCGATAATCTATCGGAAATTCAATACATCAATCCTTCAATTTGCACTCCACAATAGAGTGTCCAAGGCCCACGCCGTCGTGCATTTTTACTACTTGCAGACCTGCGGCCTCGATGCAACGTGTCATATCGTCGGAATGGTACATCTTGCTGTTGCCGTTGGCCATTGCGGTGAAATAGACGCTTGTCATTGTAAGGTCGAAAGCGGCGGTCTCGAAACGTTGACGGTCCCAGAACGTCTCCATAATGAACACCGTCGACGATTTGTCCATCGAGCATGCGGCGCGTGTCAGTATGCTAGTCACTTCAGATTCCGAGAAACAATCAAGGAACTGACTCATCCAAATGGCCTCAAATCCGGTGGGGAAGGGCACTGCAGGGTCGAGCAAATTAGCTCCGTGTCCGTGGATGCGGTCGGCACCAGGCTGTCCGGCAGTCTGTTTTTTCATCATCTCAATCTGCTGCGGAAGGTCCATAATGGTCACGTTCACATCGGAATCGAAACCAACACACTGCATAGCCCAGCGGCCGGTGTTGCCGCCCACATCGAGCAGTGTGCGCGGATGATTGGCGAACACAATCTTCAATGCTTCGGCAAACGAATTGTCGCTGTAGAAATGGTCGAACCCGAACCAGCTTTTCTGCACCTCGGGTGGCAGCTGCGACAGTCCCTCGTAAATTGTAGGCCACTCTCCGAACACCTTCAAACCTTCGGGCTTGCCGTTCAAGAGCGATTCTTCCAACTTAAACAATCCCAAATAGTTGACATCGTGATTGAAGTTCAGATTGGCGTTCACCATTGTATCGTTGATAAGGAACCAACCAGCTTTTGTAATCTGATATCGCTCGTTGGCGAATATCACCGTGCCTATCGACAGCGATGCTTCCAGTAGCACCTGTGCGGCATATTCCGATAGTTTGCACTTGTTGGCAATCTCGCTTTGCGTAAGACCGTTTTTGCTATCGGCCAAAGCCTTCAGAATGCCAAACTTAATCATCAGGCGCGATACCTGAAAAACCACCGGCGCACCGGCAATGAAATGTGCAAGCCTCTGCGCCTCAAGAGCTGATTGGTGCTCTTTAGTATACATCTTCTCTAATGCAGGAAATAGTTTCATAATTTTATAACACTAACTAAAAACACTGACACTAACGCTAACGAAAAATAATTCTATACAAACAAACGCAAAAATCACAAATGGCAGGCGTTTCATTTCGATTTTGTATCATTTTTATTCTCCATATCTGTCTGCTTTAGATTATTGTTTACTTTTTCCAAAACTCATAATAATTAAACCACTGCTCGGGGTATTCCTTCAGAATCTTCTCGAAATTGGCCACATACTGCTCAAGCATTGCCTGCTCTGGTTTGCGGTCGCGGGTGCGGGCAACAGGTTGCGCAATGGTGAACCGATAGTGGTAGGTCATCGGTTTTTCGCGCATTGCGAAGTAGAACACCACCGGCACCTTCAGCCGTGATGCCAGCAGGAACGGTCCCGACGGGAAATCGGCCTCACGGCCCATAAATGTTGCGGTCAGCAGTTTGTCGGCGTTTACGTAGCGGTCGCCTTGAAAACAGACATACTCGTGGCGGTTCAGCGCTTCGGTAATTTGGAAGACGTGCGTCAGTGTGTCGTTGTTCACGGGGATGACCTTGTAGTCGTGGCCGGTTGAGTTCTTCTCCAGCATCTCCTTGATTTTCTGATATTCAGCATCGTACATCACAATATTGATGTTCTTGCCGTAATCGCCGAAGAAAGGCGCGCCAATCTCCCAGTTGCCGATGTGGCCGCCCAGCATTATCACGCCCTGCTGCGAGTTCAGCACGTCGAGAAACTCCTGATAATTTTCAAATTTAAAGTGGTATTTGTTGGTCATTCCGCTGCCGATAGCAATCTTATCAATCAGCGTCTGGCCCAGACGGTAGTAGTTGCGGAAAAGCAGACCGACCGATTTCAATCGGCTTAGTTTCAGTGCTTTGCGGGCATATCGCCACGTGCTGCCAGTGGCCTTTGGTGCAAACGGAATAAAATAGACGACAACAAACGCCAGAAAAAAGTAGGCCGCGCGAACGCCTATGTATTGTATCAGTTTGATAAAGAAGAAGTAACCGAAACTTCCGCCGCGTGTTTTTCCCTTCCAGTCGGCCATCGGCGGTGGTTGTTTTTGGGTGCGCTCAATCACAAGGTTGTAGAAATCCTGGAAAGTGCGGATTTTGGCAAAATCTTCGCCCGTAACGTTGAAGCCGAAGTTCTGCTCCACCAGAACAACAACGTCCACAAGGTCAAGGCTGTCGAGTTCCAAAGTCGCCATCAGTGGCGCGTCAGGTTTGATAATGTTTTTATCAACTTCAAATTCTTCGGCTAAAATATTATTAATCTTTTCGATAATCTCCTCGTTGGTCATAATATGCTATTTGAATTTCTTAATTATCAATGTGGAATTTGTGCCACCAAACCCGAACGAATTCGTCAAAAATAAATCAAAATCCGTATCTATCCGCGCTTTGGGAATATTTAATTGGCACGAGGCCTCGTCGGGCTCTTCAAAGTTGATGTTGGGTGCAATGAAGCCGTTGTTCATCATCAGTGTCGAGTAGATTACCTCGCTTGCGCCAGCCATCCACATTTCGTGGCCAGTCATCGATTTGGTAGAGGCCACATAGGGACGACTTGCACCGAAAACCTCAGCAATGGCGCGGGCCTCGTTCAGGTCGCCGGCAGGTGTCGAAGTGGCGTGGGCGTTTATATACGGGATATTGGCGGCTACAAGCCCTGCACTATCTAACGCTCGCAACAGCGAGCGTTTCGGTCCCTCAACATTCGGCACTGAAAGGTGGTCACCGTTCGATGAGAAGCCGTAGCCGACAATCTCCGCCACAATAGGCGCACCGCGTTTGATTGCGCTCTCGTAGCTCTCAACAACCACACTGGCCGCACCTCCGCTAGGCACCAGTCCGTCGCGACGGCGGTCGAACGGTTTCGAAGCCTTGGTTGGGTCGGACTCCTGAGTCGAAAAGGCGCTCAAGCCGTCAAAACTACTAACGGAGTGAGGATTCAGTTCCTGTGCTCCACCGCAAAGGATAATATCTTGAAGCCCTTGTTTTATAAGCAGACAGGCCATGCCAATAGCGTGCGAACTACTTGCGCATGCGCTGGCTATGGTAAAGTTGATACCTCGCAGTTTGAAAATCACCGACAAATTCATCGTCACTGTTGACGTGAGCGACTGAAAAACCGATTCGGCGCCCACCAACACTGTGTTTTTCTTAGCGCGAATGATGTCCTC
>JAFYYJ010000059.1 GCA_017557605.1 Salinivirgaceae bacterium | reverse complement strand
TGTTCTGCATTTTCGTCTATTGCCCGCTTGCGCATATGACCTGGCACCCCGATGGCCTTTTCTGCCGAATGCACGTCAAGGATTTCGCGGGTGGCATTGTGGTTCACGCTTCGAGTGGTATTGCCGCTTTGGTTGGCGCAATCTTTTTGGGGCGCCGTCGCGATAAGAAATCGGAGCCTGCCAACGTGCCGTACGTTGTTCTGGGCGCCGTGCTGCTCTGGCTCGGCTGGTTCGGATTCAACGCGGGCAGTTCGCTTCACGCCGACGGAATGGCTGTCAAAGCCTTCCTGAACACCAACACGGCGGCAGCCACGGCAATGCTGATGTGGGTTTTTATCGATTGTATGATTGGCCGCAAGCCGTCGGCAATGGGCGCCGCAGTGGGCGGAGTGCTCGGTCTGGTGGCCATTACGCCTTCGGCAGGATGGGTGTCGGTGAGCGACAGCATAATAATCGCCATTATCACCACCATTATCTCGAACACGGCCTGCCACTGGAAGAACCACACCAGCGTCGACGATGCCCTAGATGTGTTCCCCACTCACGGCGTGGGCGGTATTGTTGGCACAATTCTCTCGGGAATATTCGTCTATCAGTATGAAGCCGAAAGCCTTATGGCAGAAGGTGTTACGCACTCGCAGTTCATTTTCAACCACGTGCTGGCCATTGTGATTGTCTTTGTGTTCACGTTTGCCGTCACCTACGTGCTCTATTACATTACAAATAAGATGGTTACGATGCGCGTGAGCCAGGCCGATGAGACCGTCGGACTCGACATTTCGCAGCACGACGAGCACTACGGCCGTCTTACAGACGAAAACCGCGAACTGGCAGAGTATTTTAATAATTGAAAATTTGAAATTTGAAATTAAAAATGAATGCAGTGATGGTATTAGGTTTTAGGTATTGGGTGTTGGAATATGGATTTGTAGGGACGTGGCGTGCCGAATCCGAAAACTAGTGTTAATCAGTGCGATAAATCAGAAATCAATAAATCTATTAATCAATAAATCAGTAAATTATGTGTGGATTCGTATCAATTTTCAACATTGCGCAGGGCAAGTCAGCCGAAATGCGCGAAAAGGCACTAAAGATGTCGGCAAAAATCCGTCACCGCGGACCCGACTGGAGCGGCGTTTACAGTAGTGAAAAATGCGTGCTGGCCCACGAGCGCCTGGCCATTGTCGACCCGCTCTCGGGCGGACAGCCGCTCTATTCAACTGACCACAAGCAAGTTCTGGCCGTTAACGGCGAGATTTACAACCACCAGCAGATTCGCCAGCGGATGGCCGACACCTACGCCTTCAAGACTGGCTCTGACTGCGAGGTTATTCTTGCCCTGTATAAAGAAAAGGGTATCAACTTTTTAGAAGATTTGAACGGCATTTTCGCCTTCGCTCTTTACGATGAGGAAAAAGACGAGTTTCTGATTGCCCGCGACCCAATCGGCGTCATTCCGCTCTACATTGGGTTCGATGCCGACGGAACCGTGTATGCCGCCAGCGAACTGAAGGCTCTCGAAGGCTTCTGCGACCGCTACGAGCCGTTCCTGCCTGGCCATTACTACAGCAGCCGCGAGGGCGAGATGCGCCGTTGGTGGACACGCGACTGGTTTGAGTATGATGCAGTTAAGGACTGCGGTGCCGACTCTGCAGCCCTTGGCGATGCGCTGAAAGCCGCCGTCAAGCGCCAACTGATGAGTGACGTGCCTTACGGCGTGTTGCTCTCGGGCGGATTGGACAGTTCGGTCATTTCGGCCATTGCCAATATGTATTCCGCAAAGCGAATCGAGACTGGCGACAAGGCCGATGCCTGGTGGCCGCGTCTGCACTCGTTTGCCGTGGGTATCAAGGGTTCGCCCGATTTGGCGAAGGCCCGCGTGATGGCCGAACACCTGGGCACTGTCCACCACGAGGTGAACTACACCGTTCAGGAAGGTCTGGATGCCATTCGCGATGTCATTTATCATATTGAGACATACGATGTTACAACCGTTCGCGCAAGCACCCCGATGTACCTTTTGGCAAGGGTTATCAAGTCGATGGGTATTAAGATGGTGTTGAGTGGCGAGGGTGCCGACGAGATTTTCGGCGGTTATCTCTATTTCCACAAAGCCCCCGACGCCCGCGCCTTCCACGACGAGACAGTACGCAAACTTGGCAAACTCTACCTTTACGACTGTCTGCGCGCCAACAAATCGCTTGCAGCGTGGGGTGTTGAGGGCCGCGTGCCGTTCCTTGACAAGGAGTTCCTTGATGTGGCAATGCGCATTAATCCGCAGGCGAAGATGTGTCCTGGCAAAGAAATCGAGAAACGCATTGTGCGCGAAGCTTTTACCGATATGCTGCCCGAAAGCATAGCCTGGCGTCAGAAAGAGCAGTTCAGCGATGGTGTCGGCTACAGTTGGATTGACAGCCTGAAGGCACTCACCGCCAGCGCCGTCACCGACGAGCAGATGGCACACGCCGCCGAGCGCTTCCCAATCAACCCGCCGATGAACAAAGAGGAATACTACTACCGCACCATTTTCAGTGAGTTGTTCCCAAGCGATTCTGCCGCCGCCAGCGTGCCGCACGAGGCTTCGGTGGCTTGCTCAACCGCCATTGCCCTTGAGTGGGACGCCGCCTGGAAAAAACTCAACGACCCCAGCGGCCGCGCCGTGAAGGGTGTTCACGAGTGTGCGTATTAAGATACTGCGATACTTTAGCCCGATGTTCTAAAAAACAGGAAAAGGCCGAATTCCGACAAGGGGTTCGGCCTTTTTTGTGTGCTGCCGATTATTTTTCACCGCACAACACCAATTTTATATTACCTTTGCCCCCGTTGTGGAAAGATTTGAGTTGATTGCAACCACAGAAAAAAATGCTAAAGCACGATTTTTCAATTGCACCTTCCCCGATTTTTCCCATCAGTTAAGTTTCTAATTTAAAACTTTATAGATATGGGTTACTTATTTACTTCAGAGTCGGTTTCGGAAGGACATCCTGACAAAGTTGCCGACCAAATTTCAGACGCGCTTGTTGACCGCTTTCTTGCTTTCGACCCCAAATCGAAGGTGGCTTGCGAAACGCTTGTAACAACCGGCCAGGTGGTGCTTGCCGGCGAAGTCCGCAGCGACGCCTACATCGACGTGCAGGAAGTTGCGCGCCGCGTCATCAACCGCATTGGCTACACCAAGGGCGAGTATCGTTTTGAAGGCGACTCGTGTGGCGTGCTTTCGGCCATTCACGAGCAGTCGGCCGACATCAACCGTGGTGTTGAGCGCGCCAACCATATGGACCAGGGCGCCGGCGACCAGGGAATGATGTTCGGTTACGCTTGTTCAGAGACCGACAACTATATGCCGCTGCCGCTCGAACTTGCTCACAGCCTGCTCATTGAGTTGGCCGCCATCCGCCGCGAAGGCAAGGTGATGACCTATTTGCGCCCCGACGCAAAAAGCCAGGTGACAATTGAGTACGACGACAACAACCAGCCGAAACGCATTGATACCATTGTTGTTTCGACACAGCACGACGAGTTTGATGCCGACGAGCCGATGCTTGCCAAAATCAAGCAGGATGTGAAAGATATTCTGATTCCGCGCACCGTTGCCAAACTGCCGGCACGCGTTCAGAAATTGTTCGACGGATCCTTCACTCTGCACGTGAACCCCACAGGCAAGTTTGTGATTGGCGGCCCCCACGGCGATACCGGCCTGACCGGTCGCAAGATTATTGTGGACACCTACGGCGGCCGCGGCGCTCACGGTGGTGGCGCTTTCTCGGGCAAAGACCCATCGAAGGTTGACCGCTCGGCAGCCTATGCGGCACGCCACATTGCCAAAAATATGGTTGCAGCCGGCGTTGCTTCTGAAATGCTTGTGCAGGTGGCTTATGCCATTGGCGTTGCCAAGCCAGTGGGCGTGTTTGTGAACACCTACGGCACATCGAAAGTTAAGATGACCGACGGCGAGATTGCCCAGAAGGTGGCCGAGATTTTCGACCTTCGCCCGGCAGCCATCGAAGACCGCCTGAAACTGCGCAACCCGATTTATGAAGAGACCGCATCGTACGGACATATGGGCCGTGAGCCGAAAACAGTGACAAAAGTGTTTGAGTCGCCGTATATGGGCCGCCGCGAACTCACTGTGGAACTCTTCACTTGGGAAAAACTCGACTATGTCGATATTGTTAAAAACGCTTTCAATCTGTAATTTACAGATGATATAAACCAAAAAGAGCCGTAAGACGAATCTTGCGGCTCTTTTTGGTTATGCTAACCCCGATAACTATCAGGGCCAAATCAAAAATCCTAAATCAAAAATCACTTCGCCCACGCGTCAATCCATTTCTTGTAATCGATGTTGTTAAGCGTCGGGGTGGCTTCACGAATCATAGTGTTGGCAGTTTGGTCGCCAAACAGATATTTCGCCACAAAAGCCTTCACGGCGTCTGACTGCAGGTCCGATGCACGGCAGTGCGGATGCTTGTTGTCGAACACGTAGCCGAAGCGGTCGGCAATGCCGAATGTCTGATAAACATACTCGGCGGCGCGGCACGATACGTAGCCCGAATGGTCGCAGAGCCACTCGTAGTCGCCGTTGCCCAGAACCAGCACGGCACGCGGTGCAATCATTGCCAGAATCTCGTGATGGTCGAACGGCAGACGGTCGACGCGGCCATCGAAATTATCCTTCAGAGCCGGGCTGAACCAAGTGTAGTTGGTGTTGGTGATGCGCTCGACGTTGGTGTCGGTACGGGCGGTGAAATCGTCGCTCACGCGCCACGAGTTGATGCCGCCGCCACCCGATTCCTGCACAATGGCAAGAGCCACGCGCTCATCGAGAGCGCTCGAGTACATCGCCATTTTTCCGGCATACGAGCAGCCTGTCACGCAGATGTGAGCCAAATCGGCATTAATTTGGTCAGCCACTTGCTCAAGGCCATCGATGATGCGGCTCACACCCCAAGCCCACGCGCTGTAGTTGCCGTTGGCGCGCGCGTCGGGATACAACTTGTAGAACCGTGCACTATCGTCGCGCACAGCCTGATGACTACTGCGGATTACTTGATCGTGGTCGAAAGGCACTTGGATGCAGCCATCGAACAAATCGCGGCGCAGAGCACCCGTGCCGCTGAAACGGCCCATTCCAATGCTGATGGGGAACGGACCTTCGCCTGTCTTCGGTATGCGCAGGCGGCTTGTGAGCGTCAGCGTCTCGCCGTTGTGCTTAATGGTAACGGTCAGAACCGTGTCGGTGAGCGATGCCGTAACTTCTTCCGGCTTGTCGGGCTTGGCGCCGATTTCGTAAAATTCCATTTCCGATTTAATCTCGTTGCGGCGGCGTTCCCAATCGGCAAACTTTGTCGAGCGTCCGCTGCCATCCGACCAAGCAAACGGGTCAGGCAATGCAGCGCACTGCGGCAGTTGGTCGGGGTTCACATACTCAATTTTCGGCAGAGCGGCGCCGGTGTTTTCCGCATTGTAAACCAATGGCGGCTGTTGTGTCGATGTGCAGCCAGCAATGGCAAATGCGGCACCAACAACAATCAAACTCTTGTTCTTCATATTATTACGTGTTTAAGTTTAGTTTACGGTACACAAACATAATTAAAATTGATGCCGGTGGTTTTCCGGCGCGGCAATAAATCGGTATTCAGTGTTAAAAATATCCGAATTTGAAACAGCTTTCCCTAAATTTAAAAATCCGAACCCCGACAATTATACAATTGGCCGATTCACCGATTAAACAAAAATCATATCTTCGTGAAAAACTAAAAACTCACAGCTATGAACGCATTTCACGCCTACGACATTCGCGGCATCTACCCCGAGCAATTCAATAAAGACGACTGCTACAAAATCGGTTTTTTTCTGCCGGAACTGTTGAAAACCAAAAAGATACTCGTTGGCCGCGATATGCGCACATCGTCGCCCGAGATTTTTGAGTCGCTCTGCCGCGGCATCACCGACGCCGGCGCCGACGTGTGCAACGCCGGACTCACCACCACACCGATGATTTACTACGCCACGGCCAAATTCGGTTTCGACGCATCGGTGCAGATAACCGCGTCGCACAATCCATGCGAGTACAACGGAATGAAGATTTCGCGCGCCAACGCTCTGCCCGTCGGACTCGACACCGGCCTTGGCGACCTGAAGCAGATGATGGAAACGCGCCCAATAGCACCGGTGGCTCAGAAGGGCAAAATCACCGATTTCGATTTCCGGGCCGAGTACATCAGTTTCCAAAAGCAGTATCTGAAGGACCTGTCGAACCTGACGATTGCCGTCGACTGCTCGAACGGTATGGCGTCGATGCTCGTGCACGACATTTTGGGCGACACACCTACTTATATATACGACACGCTCGACGGCACCTTCCCGCACCACGAGCCCAATCCGCTCATTGAAGACAACTGCCGCGACCTTGAAGCGCTTGTCCGCCAAGTCAAGGCCGATGTGGGCGTCATCTACGACGGCGATGCCGACCGCGTGATGTTCATCGACGAGCGCGGCTGCTTCATCAGTCCCGACCTGATTATCGGCCTGATGGCACACTATTTCCTTGAAGAGCGTGGTCTGAAGGGTAACGTGCTGCAAGACATCCGCACATCGAAAGCCGTGGGCGAATATGTGGCAAAGTTCGGCGGCATCATCAATATGTGGCGTGTCGGTCGCGCCTACGCCGCGCCGAAGCTGCGCGAGATTGACGGCATCTACGGCGGCGAGTTGGCCGGGCACTACTATTTCCGCGACTTCTTCTACAGCGATTCGGGCATAATGGCGTCGCTCATCGTGCTCGGCATCGTGGCCGGACTCAAGCGGCAGGGCCGGACCATTTCCGAAGCCATTGCGGCCATATCGCGCTACGCCAATTCGGGCGAAATCAACTTCAAGATTGAGCAGAAGCAGCAGGCTATGGACGCTGTGCGCGACTATTTCACGCAGACCGAGCAGGCCACCGCTTCGTACGATTTCGACGGCTACCGCGTTGAGTTCTCCGATTGGTGGTTCAACATCCGCCCGTCGAACACCGAGCCCTATCTGCGACTTTTGGCCGAAGCCAAAACCAAGCAGATGCTCAGCGAAAAACTCGATAAAATCAAGGCAATCATCGGTCAGTTCAAGTGATTCGTGGAACCCGGACAGGGCTAAAAAAGTGAGCCGGCATCAGTAAAATACGGCATTTCAAAAAAAAATTGCCCCGTTGTGGCGAAAACACATAAGTTTGATTAACTTTGGCTCGTATGCAAAATCCGACGCGCGAGTGAGCGCAAATGATTCGCATAGAACTTAATATCTACTTATATGAGATTGACATTCAAAATGTTGCCGCTCTTTGTCATTTGCTTGGCAGTGGCCTGTACAAGCAATAACAAAAAGCAAAAAGAACAACAACTCAAGAGCGCTTTGACCATCGACAGCAACGAATGCGAAGCCGCAGTCAAGAAAATCTTCTTCAATCTGCCTTCACCTGTCGAAATCACGCAGACACTTCTCAAAACCGAAGAGCCGTTTAACAGCGACATGCTGAACTCATCGGACAACCTTGAGAAATACAACACATCGAGCAGCTTGGCGCTCAACTTCGGCATCTACGGCGCCGACCTTTGCTACTGCCGCGTTTACGACCAACTGCAGGAAGCCATCAACTATCTGTCTGTAATCAAGAAGGTTACCGAGAAGCTGCAGATTCCTGAAGAAGAAGGTTCGGAAACCATCAACCGCATTGAGCAGAGCCTTGAAAACCGCGACTCGATATTCTACATCATTTCAGACACTTACGCTCGCGCCGACAGCTATCTGAAAGAGAACGAGCGCGACATGACCGCTTCGCTCATTTTGGCAGGCGCTTGGGTTGAAGGAATGTATTTCGCAACAACCCTTGCCATCCAGCCCAATGCAAAAGACGACATCATCAACAACATTGTCGACCAGAAATACACGGTGACCAACCTTGTCAACCTGCTCAACACCTATAGCGAGACACCCGAAGTAACTTCTCTGATTGACGGTTTCAACAAGATTCAGGAAATCTACAACTCGATTGAAGTTGTATACGACAAATCAGTTGTTGTCAGCACCGACCAGGAAGACCACGTTACCAGCATCGATGCACCAATGACGGTGAACATCACCAAAGACCAACTGAAGGAAATTGCCAATTTGATTAAAGGCATCAGAAACAAAATAATTGGATAACCCGTTAACGAAAAAAAATAGAAAAATGAAAAAGTTAATAAGCGTTTTATCGGTTGCCGCACTTTGTCTAGCCGTAAACTTTGGCGCACAGGCACAATGCAAGACATTCATCAAGAACGAATGCAAACCAAAACTCTCGCCCTACATCTACAACGGGCAGATGAACAGCGCCGTTCTGAACCAGGGCGATTTTGCCGAACTGATGCTTACCTTCTATAGCAACCAAGACTACCGCATTGTGGTTTGCAGCGACGGGTTGGGCGATGTGACCTTCCGCCTGCTCGACCTTCAAGGCAAGGAACTGTTTACCAATGCCGACCACAACTACACCGACACTTGGGACTTCTCGACCAACTCAACCCAACTGCTGACTGTTGAGGTGAGCGTGCCGGAAAACACCACCGACGAAGAGCCAAAAAGCGGCTGTGTTTCAATATTGGTAGGCTTCAAAGAGAAATAAAAAACGTTAAAATCCGACTTTTAGGCGGACTTTAACGAAAAAACAGTATATTTGCTAACCGAAAGAGTTCCGCGTACCGCGGGATTCTTTTTGTTTTATATAATTTTTAAAAAAACATTGACATGGACAAAGTATCCTACATTACAAGCGAAGGGTTAAAAAAACTCGTGGCCGAAGTGGAGTATCTGAAATCAGTTGAGCGTCCGCGCATCTCGCAGGCTATTGCCGAGGCAAGAGACAAGGGCGACCTGTCGGAGAATGCGGAGTACGATGCCGCTAAAGAGGCTCAGGGCCTTCTGGAAATGAAAATATCGCAACTTGAGGCGAAAATCATAAACTCACGCGTCATCGATGAGTCGAAACTCGACTTCAGCAAGGTGCAAATCCTTTCGAAAGTGAAAATCAAGAACGTGGCCAACGGCGCCACAATGACCTACAGCATCGTTTCGGAAACCGAAGCAAACCTGAAGGAGTTCAAGATTTCGGTCAACACGCCGATTGCTCAGGGCCTGATGGGCCACAAGGTGGGCGATGTTGCCGAGGTGAAGGTTCCGAACGGAATAATGAAGTTCGAGATTGTTGAAATCGGTCCAATCTCTTGAGTTATGGCATCGATATTCACAAAAATCGTCAACGGCGAAATCCCCTGCTATAAGATAGCGGAGGACAAGGATTATTTTGCTTTTCTCGACATCAGCCCTGTGCAGAAAGGTCACGTGCTGGTGATTCCGAAGCAGGAGGTTGACTACATTTTCGACCTTGAGCCTGCGGTTCTGGGCGGTCTGCATCAGTTTGCGCAGCGCGTGGCAAAGGCCATCCGCAAGGCCATTCCGTGCAAAAAGGTGGCTGTGGTTGTTCTGGGACTCGAAGTGCCGCACGCTCACATCCATCTGATTCCGATGAACAGCGAGGCCGATGTGCGTTTCGACAAGAAGCAGGAACTGACAAAGGATGAGTTTGAGGCTATTGCCGAGAAAATCAGGAAAGAGTTTGAATAATATTTGAGTGGTAATAAACGCTGAACGCGGCTCGGAACGGGGCCGCGTTTTGTGTTTTTACGGCTGTAGTTTTTCGCACAAAAACGCTGGCAAAACCGATGGCAAGCACTGCTCGGTTTGCAACAAAGTGATTACAGCGCAGGAAGTGATTGCCGCCACAGGGCATCAGGTGGTGGTGGATTTGGCTGTGCCTGCCACCTGCACCGTTACCGGTTGGACCGATGGCAAGCATTGCTCGGTCTGCAACACTGTTCTGGTGGCGCAGAAAGAAGTGCCGGCATTTGGTCATGAGTTTGGCGCGTATGTCTACAACAATGATGCAACCACCGAATCGGACGGCACCGAGACAGCATTATGCAAGCACGGATGCGGTTCAAGCGTCAGCCGTGTGGCAGTGGGCACCAAACTGACCGAGACACCCGGTGAAGGCACTTCTACAGCAGTTGAGGAATCAGCCGCCGATGCTGTCAGCATCTACGCACATCATAATGTGATTGTGGTGGAGAACGCAACAGAAGAAATCCGTGTTTACAATGCGATGGGACGTCTTGTGTGTAGAAACGCGGCGCGCAACGTCTCTACGGTTGCCGAATCGGGCATCCGTGCAGAAATCCGCGTCAGCGGCGCAGGCGTTTACATTGTGAAGGTTGGCGCCGAGGCCAAACGGGTGATGGTGAATGATTGATAGGTAATTTATTATCGCATATATGTAGGGGCGAATGGTTATTCGCCCCTACGTGTTTTATGCCACAAACAGCGATTATGTCACCAACATTATGCTAATAACATAATTTTGTTTGCATAAAAGAATCAATCTATTATTTTTGTAAAAAAAATTATGGCAAGCATAAGTAATCCATTCATTATTAACGGAAAAATTCCGACAGAGTATTTTTGCGACCGCGTAGACGAAAGTGCATCATTAATCAAGTTGCTTCTAAACGGCAACAATGTGGTACTGACTTCACCGCGCAGAGTTGGAAAAACAGGATTAGTTGAGCATTGTTTTCAGCAATCAGAACTAAACGAAAAATACCACACCATTTTTGTTGATATTTTGGGGACATCAAACCTTCGTGAATTTACATATGTGTTTGGTCAACAAATATTTGAAGCGCTTAAAACAAAAAGCCAAAAACTTATCGACCTGTTCTTTAACACCGTTCGCTCAATTAGTGGTGAGTTCGGTTACGATGTGATTACAGGTTTACCCAAATTCAATATTTCATTGGGTGCGATCGAAAATCCACAACACACTCTAAACGAGATATTTACATATATAGATAAAGCTGACAGGCGGTGTATCATTGCCATTGATGAGTTTCAGCAGATAGTGAACTATCCTGAAAAAAATATCGAAGCCATATTGCGTACGCATATCCAACACTGCAGTAACGCCAATTTTATTTTTGCGGGATCGGAACGTCACATACTGGCCGAAATGTTCAATTCCTACTCGCGACCGTTCTATGCAAGCACAAGCCCCTTGAATCTTGACGAACTCAAACTTGACAAATACTCAGAGTTTGTTACCCGACTGTTCGAAAAGTTTGGCAAAACCATTGATAGCCAAATTATTGAATATGTATATGGGTTGTTTGACGGAAACACATATTGTATGCAGAAAACATTCAACGCCACATTTTCGGCAACAGAAACCGAGTGTTCGATGCAGATTGCTGAAGATTCCATTGCAAGCATTTTACTCGAAAACGAGCGCAATTATCAAAGTCGCCTTGCTCTGTTGCCACCGAAGCCAAAGGAATTGCTGATTGCAATAGCCAAAGACGGTGTTGCTCAGCGGCTTACATCGGGCGAATTTATCCGTCGGCATAAACTGTCATCGGCAAGTTCGGTGCAATCAGCCACCAATCAACTGCTTGCCAACGACTGGATAACTTATTCAATAACTGACGGTTATAAGAAATTCTTTCTAACCGACAAATTTATGACACTTTGGCTGAAAGACCAATTCGGTCAAGGTTGGCGATAGGATTCAGTCTCTTATATTTCACCAACAATTCGGAAAAAACCGCACTAACGACGGCAAATTGTTATACTTTTGGCGAAAAACCTACGAATGGCTGATTTGCAGACTATCAAGGCACCCATCAAGGCGGAAATGGACGAGTTTCAGCCCTTTTTCCGCAATTTTCTGCGTAGCGGCACGCGCCTGCTCGACCTGCTGCTTTTCTACGTGCAGAAGCAGAAAGGCAAGCAAATCAGGCCGATGCTGGTGTTCTTGACGGCCAAACTCTACGGCACCGTCAACGAGCACACCTACCACGCCGCCGCGCTCATCGAACTGATGCACACGGCTTCGCTCGTGCACGACGATGTGGTTGACGAGTCGGACAAGCGGCGCGGATTCTGGTCGGTGAACGCCATCTGGAAGAACAAGGTGGCGGTGCTTTTGGGTGACTATCTGCTGGCTCGCGGCCTGCTGCTGGCGGTGAACAAAAGCGAGCATCGGCAACTCGAGATTGTGTCGCGCGCCGTTGAAGAGATGAGCGAAGGCGAACTGCTGCAAATTGAGAAGGCTCGGCATTTGAACATTGATAATCAGACATATTTCGATGTCATCCGCAAGAAAACGGCCGCGCTGATGATTGCCTGCACCACTGCTGGCGCCTGCTCGGTGGGTGCGGCCGAAGCCGATGTTGAGCGGGTGGAACGGCTGGGCGAATACATTGGCATTGCGTTCCAAATCCGCGACGATTTGTTTGATTATGAAGTAAATGGCATTTTCGGCAAGCCTGCAGGCAACGACCTTCGCGAACGCAAAATCACGCTTCCGCTGATGCACGCCCTGCAAAACAGCACGCCGAGCGAGCGTCGGCAAATGATAAAAATCCTGCGTCAGAAGGTGAAAACCGATGCCGACATCGATACGCTGATGGATTTTGTGCGCCGCCACGGTGGCATTGAGCACGCCCAAACGGTGATGGCCGAATATGTTGAGAAGGCGAAAGCGGTGCTGGCCGAAACGCCCGACAACGCGGCCCGCCAATCGCTTATCGACCTGATTGACTACACTATATCGCGAAAAAAATGAAACGTAATCTGATTGTTGCCGCTGCTGTTTTGGTTGCCATCGCTCTGGCAAGTTTTTTTGCCGAAACGTTTGCCGCTAAACTCATTGTGATGCTCGTTATGGCGGCTGCGGCAGTTGTCGCATTGCTGCTTCAGAAACGGCAGAATAAAAAGGCTCTTGAGAGTCAGGCAGCCTATTTCAACTTGAAAACCAATCTGATAAAAACATCGCTCGACCCGCATTTTCTGTTCAACGCCATCAACTCGGTGTCGTACTCAATCCACAAAGACGACACGAACACGGCATCGGAAAACCTGGGCACGCTGTCGAAACTGATGCGCACATCGCTTGAAAACATCGGCAATTTCGGCCACGAATTGAGCACCGAAGTGAGTTTCATCAAGAACTATCTGGCGCTCGAAAAATTCAGGTTCAAAGAGCAGTTCGACTTCACTTTCAAGATGATGCCCTACGTGAACGATATGGCTAAAGTGCCGTCGTTCAGCATTTTCTGCCTTATCGAGAATGCGCTGAAGAAGGGTGTGCTGTCAAGACAGGAACCTGGCCACATTGCCCTGACCATCGACGAAGACAAGAACAACAACACGCTGGTGGTGACCGTCGCTGACGACGGACTTTTCCGCAACCCAAAAACCGATGCCGACCAACCGCATAACGTCAAGGTGCTCAATGAGTTGATTGCTCGTTTGAACGCCATAAACGACCAAAAAATCGCAATTAGTTATTCGGCTAAAGACAGGGTTGACGGCGAGCCGCGCGGGTGCGTTGCCGAAATGCGTATTCCGTTAGATTTCAGTTATTTGCTTAAGCCGTCGGTTGACTGAACAACCATCACTTGCCGCCCCACTCGACATTTCAGGCATTGTTTTTTCTGGCAGTAGCAGTTGGCCAACTCAATGAGCGCCTGGCTCTCGAGCGCGCATTTGGCTTCGATTCCGAACTTTTCCCACTGGCTGATAATGGTGTTGCGCTCGGCGGGCACGTCTTCGAGCCACTGCAGGGCGCGGTCGGTGAGTTCGGTCTTGCCGATGCTCTTTCCATAGTGGAACATAAATGGCACAAAAGCATTGATAACTAGCAGATTGAGCGATGCGTCGCCTAAATTCTTGTCTTTCCGCGCCGACGGTTTTTCAAAAACATAGTGCGTAAGCCAATAGTCGGAAACGCTTGTCGCGAAAAGGCGTTTTACATCGTCAACCAATTGGCAATCAATTATTTTCGACAGCAACGCCGACGATTTGCTGATGAGCGACGCCAACTGTGCAATGCGCACGGTGGGCAGATTGCCTGGCCGCATTCGGGCGAATTTCCACACGTGGCTCGGAATGGGCTCAAGCCGATATTTGATTTTCAGGTGGTTATACTCGCGGGCGAGCAGTTGCGTGTAGGCGTCGGCGGGCTCGGCGGGCAGCAGTCCCGCCTGACCGAAAAGCAGCGCTTCAACCTGCGGCAGGCTATTTTTGTGGTGGGCAATCACGTTGAGCGGCAGCGACTGCGCCAACATCAGAAATGGCTGTGCATTTGTCTTAAAACCAAACGATTGAGCCACAGTGTAGTAGAACGATTCTTCCCAATTGTTCTGCGTGAGCCGCAGGTTTTCGGCAATGACCGATGTTTTGTTTTCAAGCCGCTCAACGGTCAACGACTCGTACCACTGCTGCATCACAAACGAGTCGATATCAGCAATATACGACTGGCACGGCAGCCAACGGTCGGTGCGCATCAGAAACTGATATCGCTCAAGCAGCGGTTGCGGGCAGCGGATTTCGGTGGCGGGAATGAGTTGCCCCGTCTGGCTGCGGATTTCGGCATCGTTCTGCCCCACCACGTGCAGCACAACGTTGTTGTAGTGGTCGTCAGTTTGGTGGCGGTGTCGCAGCCAATCGCTCGAGCGCAGGTGAATCTCAACATTCCCCGCCCAAACAGTCTGCCCGATGCGGATGCGCGCGTTGAAGAAATCAGGGCCCTGGTCGCGGTTGTGCAGTCCTGGATTCAGCACTTCGATGGTCTCGCCCGAGTAGAACTCAGTGAGCGGCATCTGATAAAGGCCGTTTTTCCAAAGGAAATGCAGAAAATCTTCGGACATTGGAAGTTTTAATATGAGTTTAAAAGTTATAAGTTTTGTAGGGGCAAGATAGGAAAAAAATTGAACTACTGGCATCGGGCAAACGACGTCAGACGACAATTCAACAAATAGGAAAAGGAAGAACAGCCGAAAGTCCCCTACTCAATCAGCCCTTCAGTTATTCACTCCTTCACTCCTTCAGTCCTTCAATCCTTCGTCACTGGCGGATAATCCACATTGAAGTGCAGGCCGCGGCTCTCTTTGCGCTCAATGGCTTGACGGGTAACCAGATAGCCCACATTTATCATATTGCGCAACTCGCAGATGTCGCGGGTGGCTTTCACGCGTTTGAAAAGGTCTTCGGTCTCTTCGTAGAGCAGGTCAAGGCGGTCCCAGGCGCGTTTCAGGCGCAGGTTACTGCGGACAATGCCCACGTAGGTGCTCATAATCTGCCCCACTTCCTTAACGTCTTGAGCGATAAGCACTTTCTCTTCGTTGGTCATCGTGCCTTCGTCGTTCCATTCGGGAATCCGCTCGTTGAACGAGTATTCATCAATATGCTGCAGACTGTGTTTCGCGGCAGCGTCGGCATAAACCACCGCTTCAATCAACGAGTTGGAAGCCAGACGGTTACCGCCGTGCAGACCCGTGCACGAGCACTCGCCCACGGCATACAGGCGGCGGATGCTTGAGCAGGCGTTCAAATCGACCTTGATGCCGCCGCACATATAGTGGGCGCAAGGTGCAACGGGAATGTACTGCTTGGTTATGTCGATGCCAATGCTCAGGCACTTGGCGTAGATGTTCGGGAAGTGGTGCTTGGTCTCTTCGGGGTCCTTGTGCGTGACATCAAGGCAGACGTGGTCCAGACCATGGATTTTCATCTCTTTGTCGATGGCGCGGGCCACAATGTCGCGCGGGGCAAGGCTCAGGCGCTCATCGTATTTGTGCATAAACTCTTCGCCGTTAGGCAGACGCAGAATGCCGCCGTAGCCGCGCATCGCTTCGGTGATAAGGTAGGCGGGATGCGTCTCACCAGGGTGGAAAAGCGCCGTTGGGTGAAACTGCACAAACTCCATATCCTGCACCGTTCCCTTTGCGCGATAGACCATTGCAATGCCGTCGCCCGTGGCAATGTTGGGGTTGGTGGTGGTGGCGTAGATTGAGCCGATTCCGCCCGTTGCCATCAGCGTGACACGCGACAGATAGGTGTCGATTTTGTTGGTTTCGGGATTCAGAATGTAGGCTCCGAAGCACTCAATGTCGGGTGTGCGGCGCGTAACTTCAACGCCCAGATGGTGCTGTGTGATAATCTCCACAGCAAAGTGATTTTCAAGCACATCGATGTTCGGATTCCGACGTACGGCTTCCATCAGCCCGCGCTGAATCTCGGCGCCCGTGTCGTCGGCGTGGTGAAGGATGCGGAATTCAGAGTGTCCGCCTTCGCGATGAAGGTCGAACTCGCCACTGTCGGTGCGGTCGAAGTTGACGCCCCATTTCACAAGTTCGGCAATCTGCGACGGTGCGTTGCGAACCACCTGTTCCACGGCCTTGCGGTCGCTCAAATGGTCGCCGGCAATCATTGTGTCTTCAATGTGCTTATCGAAATCGTCAACCTTAAGGTTGGTGACCGATGCAATGCCGCCCTGTGCTTTGGCAGTGTTGGCTTCGGCCAGAGTTGTCTTGCAAACCATTGCCACGCGGCCCTTGCCAGCGTTGGCCACTTTCAGCGCGTAACTCATTCCGGCCACGCCCGAACCAATTACCAAGAAATCGTATCTCTTTACCACTTTTGCAAATTTGATAACGGCGGCAAAAATAGGAATTTATGAGTTACAAGGTGCAAGTTGTAAGGTACAAGTAAGGGTTTTAGGTATTGACCCCGATTGCTGTCGGGATGGGATGTTGGTTTATGGCACCACTACCCTTCTTTGACCAGAAGACTGCAATTCATCACCCCTTCCGCCCCACAACCTTGTCCGGGTTGCGGTTTACAAAGTCGGTCCACGATTTGCAGGCTTTGGTGTTGGTGGTTGGAACCTTTTGGTAAAAATGGCACACGGCTGCGGCCAGACCATCGGTGGCATCGAGATTCTTTGGGATGTCGGCAAAACCCAACATCTTTTGCAGGATGCCTGCCACCTGTTCCTTCGATGCATCGCCATTGCCCGTGATGGAAAGTTTGATTTTTCGCGGGGCGTATTCGGTAATTGGTATCTGCCGAGCGATGACCGCAGCAATGGCCACACCTTGTGCTCTTCCCAACTTCAGCATCGATTGCACGTTCTGTCCGAAAAAAGGTGCCTCAATGGCGCACTCGTCAGGCAAAAACTCCTCAATTAGCTCGGTGGTGCGTTTGTGAATAGTAGCCAGTTTAACATACGGATCGGTAATTTTGTTAAGCACAATCACCCCCATTGTTTCCAGCTTAGGCTTATTGCCATCCGCTGAAATCACGCCGTAGCCCATTATGTTTGTTCCCGGGTCGATGCCCAAAATCTTACGTTCCATTGTTATGTTCAAACTGCACAATTATAAGCAAAATCGCCTAAAAATCAGCCCAACGTACGGCAATCTCATCAAGAATCTGCATAATGGCAGCCGGATCTTTTTCGGTGACAAGCTTGATGCGCGTGTCTTTGAAGTCGGGCAGGCCTTTGAAGTAGTTCGACAGATGCTGACGCAGCTCAAAAACGCCCACATAGTCGCCTTTCCATTCGAGCGAGTATTGAAGATGACGTTTTACCAGTTCAACTTTTTGTGGTATAGTGGGTTTTGGCAGCAACTCGCCTGTTTTCAGATAGTGCTTTGTCTGACTGAAAATCCAAGGATTGCCAATGGCAGCGCGTCCAATCATAATGCCGTCAACGCCATAGCGGTTGAACATTTCGGCGGCTTTCTGCGGGCTGTCGATGTCGCCGTTGCCGATAACAGGGATATGCAGGCGCGGATTTGCTTTCGTCTGTCCGATGAGTGTCCAATCAGCTTCTCCCTTATACATTTGGCTGCGAGTGCGTCCATGAATGGTTATTGCTTCAGCACCAACATCCTGCAGCCGCTCGGCAAGTTCCACAATCGGTTTGTCGGTCTCGTCCCAGCCAAGTCGCGTCTTCACCGTTACGGGCAGTTTCACAGCCTGTACCACGCGGCGAGTAATCTCAATCATCAGCGGGATGTTCTGCAGTAGACCGGCACCAGCACCTTTGCCCGCGATTTTTTTCACCGGGCAGCCAAAGTTGATGTCAATCAGGTCGGGATGGGCCTGCTCAACGCGTTGGGCGGCTTCAACCATTGCGTCGGGGTCCTTGCCGTAAATCTGTATGCCCACAGGCCGCTCACTGTCGGCAATGTCGAGTTTGCGCAGACTTTTCTCGGCATCGCGTATCAGTCCGTCAGCCGACACAAATTCAGAGTACATCAGGTCGGCACCTTGCTCCTTGCACAGGCGGCGGAACGATGGGTCGCTGATGTCTTCCATTGGCGCAAAGGCCACAGGCTTCTCACCTAAATCGATGTCTCTGATTCGCATACTGGTACGCAATTTAAACAAAAAAAGCACTCACGCTGATGAGTGCCTTTTGTGGACCCAGTTGGGCTTGAACCAACGACCCCCTGATTATGAGTCAGGTGCTGCTAACCAACTGAGCTATGGGTCCTGAACCCCTTGTTTTTGGGACTGCAATATTACACAATGCTTTTAGATTTCGCAACACACATTTTGGCCAAAGCCGCCAATGTTGTTTGAAAATGAACTAACTGGAATTGATAGTTTTCTTTTATTTGCTTATAACACACAAAGATAGCTCTGATTAAAAATTCTTTCCTTAAAATTGGCGACTCGTCTTGATTATAGCTACTTTTAGCCCGAAAACTGATTTTGGCATTTGATTCGGAAAAAAGCATTGATAGTGCAATTCGAATCATGTTACATCTGATAATAAATAATTTACAGGTAGATTAAAATCGAATGAAAGCAATCAAACTCTTGTGCATAGCCGCTGTTTTGGCAAGTTGCACAACCACCAACATCGATGAACAGCAGATTGACGCACTCTACAACCGAATGTCGCAGCAAGAGCGCATTGCGCAACTGCGAAGTATGTATATGGACACACTTTTTAATGAGCAGGGCCAACTCGACACGGCACGCTGCCGCCAAATGATACCCTACGGAATCGGCCATTTCTCGCAGTATGCCAGCCAGAAACCAAGGGACCCCAACGTGTTACGTGACCGTGTGGCAGCCGTCCAGCAATGGCTGATGACGAGCACGCCCAACGGCATTCCGGCACTTTACCACGAGGAGGTGCTGACGGGTGTCAACACACGCGGCGCGACCATCTACCCGCAGCAGATTGGGCAGGCTTGCTCGTTCAACACTGAATTGGCCGAACTCAAAACGCTGCAGACTGGCATTGCAATGCGCAAAATGGGCGGTGTGCTGTCGCTTTCGCCGATGGTGGATGTGTGCCGCACGCCTTCGTTCAACCGGCTCGAGGAGTCGTATGGCGAGGACGGCTACCTGTCGGCGGCAATGGGCGTTGCCTTTGTTCGCGGACTGCAGCAGGGCGACCTGAAGAAAGGTGTTGGCACTTGCTCGAAGCACTATCTTGGCTACGGCGGTGGCGGTGATGCCGATGAGAAGGAGCTTATGGAAGAAATCTTGTTGCCGCACGAAGCGATGATTCGTCTTGCCGGAAGCCGTGTGGTGATGCCTGGCTACCACGCTGTTCACGGAATCAACTGTGTGGAAAACAGCGAGATACTTATCGATATTCTGCGCGATTACATTAGATTCGACGGAATGGTTGTGAGCGACTACACCGCCATCGACCAAATCCCCGAGCAACCCGATGCCATGCATAAGGCGGCTGCGGCCATCAACGGCGGTTGCGATGTCGATTTTCCGCACGGCGCTAACTATCAGTATCTGCAGCAGGCCATCGACAGCGGATTGGTTCAGCCCGAAGCCTTTGAACGCGCTGTGAAGGACGTTTTGCGCCACAAACAACGCGCTGGTCTGCTCGACAAAAATCCGTATCTCTACACTACCGACAACATCGAACTGGATACACCTGAAGAGCGACAATTGTCGTATCAGATTGCAACACAATCGATTGTACTGCTTGAGAATAACGGCATTCTTCCGCTTGGCACAAAAGCGGAATCAAAAATCAATAATCAAGAATCAGACTTGAAAATCCTGCTGACAGGCCCCAACGCCAACTCAATGTGGGCAATGTGCGGCGACTATTCGTTCCCGGCAATGACCTATTTTTGGAAGAGGATAATGACCGATTTGGACCATCCACACGTGGTGCCGTTGCTTGAGGGAATGACATCGCGTAAGCCCGAAGGCGTCAGCATCAGCTACTCACGCGGTTGTGACTGGACCGACACCATTGAAACCAAACTGTCGAACGGTGGCGATGAGCGCGCTTGGGATTATAAGATTCTGCACCGCAAGGTGGACTCAGGTGAGAAGGCCGACAAAGCAGAAGCCTTGCGTATGGCCGCAAAGAGCGATGTGATTGTGGCCGCTGTGGGCGAGAATGTGATGCTCTGCGGCGAGAACCGCGACCGCCAAGGTTTGCGTCTGCCCGGCCGTCAGGAAGAGTTTGTGAATGAGTTGATTGCAACTGGTAAGCCTGTTGTTCTTGTCATCTTTGGCGGCCGTGCCCAAGTGGTTTCGGGATTGGCCGAGAAGTGCGCAGCCGTTATTCAGGCTTGGTATCCGGGCGAAGAAGGTGGCAACGCCGTGGCCGACATTCTCTACGGCCGTGTATCGCCATCGGCAAAATTATCAATCAGTTACCCCAATGCTGAGGTTTACGAGCCGATTTGCTACAACCGCTCCACCACACCCGACAGCCGCGTTCAGTGGCCATTCGGTTATGGCTTGAGCTACAGCACTTTCGAATATGGGAATATGCAAATCGCAAACGAGGCATCGACCCATGACAGCAGCATCGACATTTCGTTTGAAGTGAAGAACACCGGCTCAATGACCGCCGACGAGATTGCGCAGATTTACCTTTCGCCAACGGATGACAATCAGAATATTCGTCCAATTCAGTTGCAGGGATTCGCCCGTGTATCGCTCAACCCGGGCGAAACAAAAACCGTGCGAGTGAAGCTCTACACCGAGCAGTTCGGCTACTACAGCAACAACGGCAGCCGCCAATGGAACATCGCCCCGGGCAAGTTCAGCGTGAAGATCGGCGCATCGTCAACCGACATTCGTCTGCAGCAGAATATAACGCTGAAAGGAAGAAAGGTTGTGAAATCGTTGAGAGACAACTATCTATCTGAATCAACGGTGGAGTAATACCTTTGGGCAGGAAGCTGTTTGATTGTCAACACCTAATGCGCGGTGGTCAATTTTCGATGCCACAATGAGCCTAAATACCTATATTTGCCGCTTGGTTAAGCGCATTGTGGCGCAGCCGATTTTGATTGCAGATGAGCAAAATATTAGTAACCGGCGGAGCGGGATTCATAGGCTCGAATTTGTGCGAGGCGCTTCTTGAGCGTGGCGATGAGGTTGTCTGTCTCGACAACTTCTCAACCGGCCATATCGAGAACATTAACCCGCTGCTCGAAAAATACCCTGACCGTTTCAGTCTTATCGTGGGCGATATCCGCAATGCTGCCGATTGTGCCGCTGCTGTTGAGGGTGTCGAATATGTGCTGCACGAGGCCGCTTTAGGTTCGGTGCCACGCTCGATTAAAGATCCCGCCACAACCAACGCTGTGAATATCAGCGGATTTCTGAATATGCTTATCGCAGCCCGCGATGCCAAAGTGAAACGCTTCATTTTTGCCGCTAGTTCATCCACCTACGGCGATTCGACTACTCTGCCAAAGGTTGAGGATGTGATTGGCAAACCATTGTCACCATACGCTATCACAAAGTATGTCAATGAGTTGTATGCTGATGTTTTTGCACGGACATATGGCATTGAATATATCGGACTACGTTATTTCAACGTTTTTGGCCGCCGACAAGACCCGAATGGAGCATACGCCGCAGTTATTCCGTTGTTTGTGAAGAAATTAATCGCTCATGAGCAGCCGACCATCAACGGCACAGGCGATTACAGCCGCGATTTCACTTACATTGACAATGTGGTGGAAATGAACCTTTTGGCAATGCAGACTAACAATCCGCAAGCCATCAATCAGATTTACAACACTGCTTGCGGCGAGCGCACAACATTGAATCAACTGTTTGATTATCTGAAAGAAAATCTGTCGGAATACGATGCGGAGATTGCAAAAATCGAACCCGTCTATGGCCCGAACCGCGCTGGCGACATTCCGCACTCGCTTGCATCAATCGAAAAAGCGAAGAATCTGTTGGGTTATGCACCGAAATTTTTCTTTAAGGAGGGGCTGAAGGAGGCGTGCAAATGGTACTGGACTTTAGACAACGGACTACGGACAACAGACAAATGAGAAGAAAATGGAAAGTGCTGTAAGACAATTGGAGAACTTAAAGATTTGGCAGCAAAGTCGTGCTTTGGTGGTCGAAATATATAAGGTGCTTCAAGATAGCCGTGACTATGGGTTCCGCGACCAAATACAACGTGCCGCAGTATCGATAATGAATAATATTGCCGAAGGATTTGAGTCGGGTTCTGATGCAACTTTCATTCGATACTTAAACATCTCAAAAGGTAGTTGTTCCGAAGTAAAAAGTATGTTGTATTTGTGTTCTGATTTGAACTATTGCAGCGAGGAGACCCGCATAAAATTGCAGTCGGACATTACAACCATTATTAGTGGTATATATAATTTAATCAAATATTTAGAGACAAATAAAAAGAAATAATATAATTCAAAACTATGGTCGGATGCCTATAACTTAAAGTCTGTAGTCTGATGTCTGTAGTCTGATGTCAAAAAAAATTAAAGGAATGAAAATCTGTGTAATCGGTCTGGGCTATGTTGGGCTTCCGCTCGCAAGGCTGTTTTCTACTAAATACGAAACTGTTGGGTTTGATATGAACAAAGCCCGCGTTGATGCTCTGATGCAGGGGCACGACGCCACGCTCGAGGTGAGCGACGAGTTGCTGCAATCGGCCATCAAAGGCGGATTCCGCTGCACGGCTGACATTGAGCAGATTCGCGACTGCAACTTCTACGTTGTGGCAGTGCCGACACCCGTTGACAAGGACAACAACCCCGACCTGACACCGCTCTATGGTGCTAGCGAGACCATCGGAAAAGTTATTTCGAAAGGCGATATAGTTGTTTACGAATCAACTGTTTATCCCGGAGTGACTGAAGAAGAGTGCATCCCTGTAATTGAAAAAGTCTCGGGATTGAAACTCAACATCGATTTCTTTGCCGGATACTCACCGGAGCGCATCAACCCGGGCGACAAACTGCACACTGTTGAGAAAATCAAGAAGGTGACATCGGGCTCGACCCCTGAGGCCGGACGGAAAATCAACGAGGTTTATTCGTCGGTCATCAGCGCGGGAACACATCTTGCCCCGACCATCAAAGTGGCAGAGGCTGCAAAGGTGATCGAGAACTCGCAACGCGACATCAACATCGCCTTCGTCAATGAGCTGTCGAAGATTTTCACCCTGATGGGAATCGATACCAACGACGTGCTTGAGGCCGCATCCACCAAATGGAACTTCCTGCCGTTCAAACCCGGACTGGTTGGCGGACACTGCATTGGTGTGGACCCGTACTATCTGGCGCAGTGCGCTCAACGCTACGGCTACAACCCCGAAATTATTCTGGCGGGCCGCCGCATGAACGACGGAATGGGCGATTATGTTGCAAATCAGGTGATTAAACTGATGCTGAAGAAGGGCATTCAGGTTCTGGGCTCGAACATCCTGATTCTGGGCTTCACCTTCAAGGAAAACTGCCCCGATGTGCGCAACACCAAGGTTTTCGACATTGTGCGGTCGCTGCGCGAGTACAATCTGAACATCACAATTTACGACCCTTGGGCAAATGCCGCCGCTGCAAAACGCGAGTATGGCATAGATATTGCTAGTAAAATTGATAGTCAACAATTTGACGCCGCCGTTCTGGCCGTGGCCCACGACGAGTTTAAAGCGCTCGACATTGAATCGTTCCTGAAAAAGAACCACATAATTTTCGATGTGAAGGGTGTGCTGCCAAAAGATAAAGTTGACGGTCGACTTTAGTACGATTTTTGTAGAATGATGACAACCGAAAACAAAAAAGTGTATTTTTGTGGTGGAAAAAACTGATGTAGCGCAATGTTTTGGAAGGTAGCCATATCATTTGTAACAGCATTTGTGTCGACGTGGTTCATCTACGATTGGGTGTTGAACTTCGCCATCAAATACGGCATTGTTGACAATCCCGACGCCCGTAAACTGCAGCGCGTGCCTGTGCCTGTGCTTGGCGGCATAACCGTTTTTGTTGGCATTCTGATTGTTACAATCCTTGGTGTTTTCTTCTTGGACACCAAAATGCTCACAATCACAGTCATTGCCATGACGGTGATGCTGATTATCGGCACCATCGACGATGCCAAAGGCTTGTCACCCGCAGTGAGATTCATCTTCGAGATAGGTGTTGTGCTGTATGTCATCTATTTGGGCGACATCAAGTTAGGTGATTTTTACCGACTCTGGGGCGTTCGCAGCGTTCCCGATTATTTTTGCGTTCCGCTCACGGTGTTCGCATCGGTGGGCATCATGAACGCCATCAACCTTATCGACGGTGTCGACGGCTACTCGTCGGGCTTTGGCGCAATGGCCTGCTCGGTGTTTGCCATCATGTTCTATGCTCTTGGAAATCAGACAATGATGATAATCGCCGTGGGTGCCGCTGGCGCTCTCATACCATTCTTCCTGCATAATGTGTTCGGCCGCAAGTCGAAAATGTTCATTGGCGATGGCGGCACACTGCTTATGGGTACCATCATGGCACTGTTTGTGATGACGATTCTGACAACCAACCCTGCTAGCACCGCTCTGATGCTGAAAGGTGTGGGTCTGATTCCGTTCACACTGGCTGTTCTGGCTGTGCCTGTGTTCGACACGTTAAGGGTGATGCTTGCCCGTATAATCAACGGCTTGCCGCCTTTCCGCCCCGACAAACTGCACCTGCACCATCTGTTCATTGAGATGGGATTCTCGCATGTTGGCACTACCGTCTGCCTTATTCTCACCGACTTTGCGGTGGTGGTTGTCTGGTTCCTGTCGTACAAGTTGGGCGCGTCAATCAATCTTCAACTCTACATTGTTCTGCTGCTGGCTATGCTCGTCACCTTCGGGTTCTATCAGTTTGTCAGAGTCCAACAGCGCCGCAATTCGGCCATCTACCAATGGCTGCTGCGTGTTGGCGAGGCATCGCACGTTGAGCGCAAAGGATTCTGGGACCTGATGCGCCGCCTTATGGACCGTAAGATGGAACGATGATGCAAGAGAGTAAAGTGTAAGGTGGGGAGAGTAAAGTAAGAGAGTAAAGAGTAAAGAGTAAAGAGTAAAGTACATGGCTGCCGTGCCCATCGGCAAAACAATAAATCTTTTAAATCCATTCTGCTTTTTTTCTACATTTGTTTGATAAGTCATTGTCGTGCGAAACCCGCGCCCGACAGTGGCGAAGCTGTGGGAGAAAGCGACATGAATGATGTTCATTCATTTGTGGAGAGGTTTTCTGTAATAATATTTTGAGTTACATTAGCTATGAAGAAAAGTTCTGTATTGCATAGGCTGAATAGCCTAAAAGAGCAGTTGAGCAATGTTGGCGTGTCACAATTGGGGCTTTTTGGGTCAACTGTCCGTGGTGATAATACCGCCCATAGTGACATCGATATTTTGCTCGATTTTAAAGAAGGGCAGGAAACGTATGTGAATTTTATTGATGCGTGTCAAATTCTTGAACAAAATTTCAAACGGCACAAACTCGATGTTGTTACCCGTAACGGAATGAGCCCTTATATTGGTAAAATCATATTAAACGAAGTGGAATATGTGTAAATCGTTTATCCCATATCTTCAGCACATTCTTGATGAGTGCAATTACATTAACTCGGTAATAACCAAAGAAATGGTCATTGACCAATTTCTTGCTGATGAGACATTGAAACGTGCTGTGACAAGAAGCCTTTCAATAATTGGTGAGGCAACAAAGAAAATACCCGCCGATGTTAAATATGAATGGAGAAGTATAGAATGGAAACAGATGGCGGGTATGCGCGACAGATTGGTGCATGATTACATGGGTGTTAATTATCATATAGTTTGGGATGTTGCAAAGAATATCATTCCTTCGCTCACATTTCAGATACAAGAATTGTTGAATGGCATTAAAGAAAATTGACCGTCTTCGAATACCACACAATTTCACATTCCACATTCAAACATTTATAATTTGTCAAATTATAAACAACCTTAAAGTTGCATTTTTGCGTTAAATCAAATACTTTTGCAACTTAAAAGTGAATTATGATAACAAAAGATGAAGTACAAAAATTCTTGGTGCAATTTCATCAAAAGTTGAAAGTTTTTGGCATAATCTATCGCGATGATAGAGGGAAAAACCAGAAAACACTTGAAGAATTAGAGATTGTCCCTTCGTACAGAAGAGTTGTTATCGAAAACCTTATGGTTGAGGATTACGTGCAAGGCCCGGTAGTGGACGAGTTGAACAAACTTGGTAAAATGTGGGTTTTCGGAAAAGATGTAAAAGGCCGTGAAATATATATCAAGATTATGTTAGGCGGAGTTGGTTGTCAAACAATTTGTATCTCTTTTCATATAGCCGAACAGCCTTTGTTGTATCCGTTTAAAATGGAGGAGTAGTTATGAAAAGTCCGTTTACAGGTAAAGAAATGCAGCGTGTATACGAGAAACGCATCTGGAATTTTCGTGGCGAACAGTATGAGTATGAACATTCATCATGGTTCTGCAGTGATTCCGGTGAGAGTTTTACCGATGATTTGAGCGATACTGCGGGGTTTGTACAGGTGACCAACCAATATAGAGATAAATACGGCATTCCATATACCGATGAAATAATATCGATAAGGAACAAATATGATATCAGTGCGGCAAAAATGTCGTTGATACTTGGCATAGGTGTTAATCAGTACCGTAAATATGAGCAAGGCGAAGTCCCCAGTGTTTCGAACGGAAGAATGATACGGTCTGTAAGCAACCCTAAGGTGATGTTGGAAATGGTTGAGAGTTCGAAGAATGAGATGTCTCAATCCGAATACCAAAAAATCGCCAACAAGGTGAAATCCATTATTGCTGACAGCGACTCTTATAAGTTGGAACAATATGAAATCAAACGGATTTTTTCCACATCGCGAAGCAGGGAAAACGGTTATGCGCAACTATCGTTGGACAGGTTGAAGAACGTGATGTTATACATATTAGAGAGATGTGATGATGTGTGGTGCACCAAAATGAACAAACTGTTGTTTTATGTAGATTTTCTCGCGTATCGCGACAGTGGAATGGCTATTACGGGGCTTTCGTATCGGGCTGTGGATTTTGGACCGGTGCCGGAACGATGGGAGAAGGTGTACAGCGAGTTTCCTGAGGTACATCAAGAGTTCCGCCAGGCAGGCGATTTTGAAGGGAGCGTTCTGATTGCAACTCAAAACGCCGATGTTTCTTTGTTTACCGATATTGAACTTCAAGTAATGGATAAGGTTTGTTCTTTACTTGGCAAGAAATCGTCTCGTGAGTTATCTCGTATAAGTCATGAAGAGAAGGCATGGAAAGAGTATTGTGATAATCATGAGAAAATTCCTTTTAATGAGGCTTTCTCTATACGTGTCGCAAGTCTGTTATAAGGATTTAATGCAAACTTATACATTTATTAAAATTCGGTTACATTTGTAAAAAACATATAAGACCATGTGTACATTAACTTTAGAAATAGATGAGAATGCAATCAAGGCTGCCCGCCCTGACCTTGACAGCAGAGAAGCTATTCGCCAGTGGGCTCAAGATGTGTTGGATGCTCATGTGAAATCCGAAAGCCGCATGTCTGCGCTGCAACGTGACATAACGGTAGATGGTTTATATGGTGTGATTTCGGAGGAGATTGATTCAATATACGCCAATGGCTAATTTGAATTATATTATCAAGCCACGCGCAGCGCAAAAGATTTTCTCTTTTTATCAGAATGTGGCAAAGAAGTACCGCCACACTTATGATAAGGCCGACTTGAAACGGAATGTTCATGATGCAGTCTTTTCCATTTACCAAATTGAACAAACTCTTTTACGCCGAAATCCAACCATAACTCGTTGGAACGGTTATTACATGGCAAACACCGACAAATGGTATTTTGCCTATACTTTCGGTAGCACGGTTACCATAGTTGACGCTTGTCATGCACAGAATATGCACGAGGAATAGTTCGTTTAGAATACAGCTTAAGATTGCTCATAACTCACACAACTTCAAACAAAATTTACTGCACAAAATTGGCAGTGCTTTTTCCTTGCACGGCATTAATAAACTGATAAGATTTGTGCCAGTTTAATTGCTGAATAATCGAATACAAATACTTTTATATGACTAAAGAGCAATACATTTCAAACTTACACGATGGGGTAGTGAGTTATATGTTTTGTCGCACACATTTAAAAAGGCCTAAATGTTTTGTTCATTAAATAACCATTACACCTATACAAAAGCCTATTTATAATTCTATGTCCGAAAATGCTTCAAATACCAAACGCTTAGCGAAGAACACTCTTTTGCGTTAATGACTATTGGTGAAACATTTTAATTAATATGGCAGAACGTGAAAAGAGTGCAGAATTTAGTATAAGGTTTGTGGCAACTATATAGGATATTGAAACATAACTAAAAACTATAAGCATTAAAACAGCTAATGGAATCTTATAAAAAAATATACGAAGATAGCTTAAAAGATATTGATGATAGGGAACAAGGAAATCAAGTTAAGGTTAGATTATTGAAGACAATCGTATATCTTGCCCTTTCTTCAAGAATAAAAAAAGAAGAAGAGACCATTGATATTAATGTGGGAAAAATATTGGGAGAAGAATTCTCTTCAATAAGTCTATGTACAACAACTGGTATTGCAAAATTGCAAATACCAGCTTATAGTTGTTTTGAATTAAAGTACAATCTTAATTCAGATTCTATTTATAGGGCATATGAAACAGCAAAGATACTGCAACAAAAATGGCCAGAAGCAAAGTTGTATTTTATTTATGCTGATTTGGGGCAATTAACAACCAAAATAATACGCATTGCAAAAAAAGATAAATTGATAGATATTTTGGAAATACGAGCATTTTTGATGCGTATTGATAGAGTGAAGAAACTAAATGACGAGAAGAAAAAACTTGAGCAAAATTGGAAAGGAAAGCGAGACGATGTTATTAATAGTGCAAAATGGTCACTTAGAGAGAATAAATGCTCGCTTTTTTTAGGAGCAGGTGTAACAATTAGCGCAGGAGGTCCGACATGGGAAGGATTATTGTTCAATGCCATTAAAAAGGTTCAAAAAATAAATAAGCGAGATTTTAAAAGAATATACAATTCTTGTGGAAAGTCACCCATAATTATGGGAAGGTATCTTGCACCCGACAAACATACTTTGAAAAGAACAACAGATTATTTGCAAAGGTTCATATTATACAAAGATGTTAATTTGGACGAATCAGAGCTTATTAAGGCAATATGTGAGTTTATCGAAACTGATAAGGTTGAAAGTATTGTTACTTATAACTTTGATGATTTGATAGAAACTGCGATTGAACAAAGAGGAAAGAAACAAATATTCAGCGTTGTTGCAAAGAGCAGGAATAAAAGGAACGAAATTCCCGTGTATCATGTTCATGGATTGATACCGCAAGATAAATCCAAAATGACAGCAACGCCAGTGCTAAGTGAAAAAGAATATCACGACATTTATCGTGAATCATTTCATTGGTCAAATATTGAACAACTTCATGCTTTGGATAGAAATACGTGTTTCTTTATTGGTTTATCAATGTCCGACCCTAATTTGCGTCGCCTTTTGGATGTATCTCATACAAGTAATGATAATGAAATACACCATTATGCATTTCTAAAGAGGGAACCATTATATGGCAATAATGATGTAAAAAAGAATAAAACTTATTTTGAAACTATTGAACAACAATTCGAAAGTGTTGGAGTATGGGTGATTTGGTATGAACAATACGATGATGTTCCGCGAATGCTACGTGAAATAATTGCACCGATGCGGGTGATATAAGTCATTATTATGCAGGCGATTATAAAACCAATTTTGCGTCGTGAATGAGGTAAAGTTTAAATTACAAGATTTATATAATTTCATTGAAAGGAAACAAGATGTAGGTGGTATTGAAGCAGTATACCCAATGAATGCATTTCCTTTAGATGAGCAACCATTAGTTAGGCTTGAAATATTAACATGGTGGAAAATAGAGCGGTTAGTGGAAGACGGGCATTGTAAGATTGACAAAATAAAGGCCATAAAATATTTTGAGAATCGCATTAGAACAACGAAAAACCTGTTGTTTAAATATCGATACAGTTATTTTGCATTCTTGTTGTCACACAACAATCAATTTGCCAAATATGCTATTGATGCAATGATTAGTTGCATAGAATCATTATTACCGAATAAAGATGATTACCCACATAATGCCGAAGATGCCATAAGAATATTGCTATTGCTTTCTAGAAGAATAAAATACAGAATTAATGATGTGTCGAATCTAATGTGGGGAATTTTATATTCCGAATATGGATATATGACAAAAATAGTATGCATAAAGAAAATACAAGAGAGTTGCTTTTTTCAAGTTAGCAATGCTGAAAAAATGGTTGAATTGTGCAAATCATTATTTTACAAAGCCAAAGATAGATGGAAAGAAAGTTGTTGTGAAGCAGGATTGTTTTATGCCGCAAAACTTCAGCGCAATGGTAATAAATACAAACGCTTTTTCTATGAGTCTATGGGCGACATGGAGATGGCTCAATTGAAAAATCCAAACGACAATCCTGAAAATATTGCCATACCACATATAAATGGCAGTCATCTTGAAAAAGCAATTGCATATTATCAAGAAGCAAGGGTTAATGACAAAATACGTGAAGCCGAAAAAGTGTATAGAGAGAACAAGAAGAATTTGACTTATTTTGGTTTTAAAGTTCAGAAAAAAACGAACGAAGATATTGTTAAGTATTATAGTTCTTTGAAAAACGAATTATTGAATGATGAATTTTGCAAATTGATGTCAAATCTGGCGCGACCGACACGCTTTTGTTTTCCATCTTATAAAAAGATACAAGAATGGTCGTCTGGTAGAGAATTTGCAGCAGAACATTTTTGGGAAAACAAGATAAAAGACATTAATGGCAATACCCGAAAAGCAAGTGAAGATTTTGAATTAATGCGGAAATACGAGATTTGGCTAATGAACTTGATGAGGAACTATGTATTGGATATTATTCTAACAGCAGTTCAAACGAAATTTATAACTTTTGCTAAACTTAAAAGTTGGTTTTTAAAAAGAACATGTTTTGGCAAGCAGCACGAATATAGACGAACTAATGTGATAATAACAACCACATGGTTTTCTCAAATAGAATATGCCATTGATACACTTGTTAAGCAGTATAAAAGATTCATGCAAGGAAAACAATCCGATTGGCGTATCCCGATAGATACTCTATCGCTACGATTTGAGGGCATAATACGTGACATGATAGTGAAATATGGCGGCAATATCACGAAAGTAGATAGGAATGGTAATACATCGCAAGCCCTATTAGATGATTTGCTTCGAGAACCTTGTATGGAACTGATATTTACAGAAGAAGATACGGATTTCTTCGAGTATGTTTTTACACCAAAGGGGTTGAACATTCGTAATAATGTGGCACATGCATTTTATCTTCCACAAGATTATGGCATCATTCAAGCAACATTAGTATTTTTGTGCATTTTACGATTAGCATCTTTCAATCCGAAAATAATAGAAAGAGCAACAGCATAGAGTATTTATACTATTTCGCGCCCATAATATTTAAAAACCATGCCCTGTCCCCCATATTTCTCAAAAACTGTGGAATTGTTGAAACAAGCATTTGCTAAACATTGGCCAACGGCTTTAATGATATTGACGGTGTTTGCCAACATTGCCTATATGCATTATGTGTGTGCGCCACGGGAGTATGTGGGTAAATGGGTTATTCCCGTCGAGTTCATGTTTTTTGACGTTTCGCTGCTATTGCTGATAACGGGTGCGTTAAGTTTGTGGCGAACGAGAATAGCATATACAGCAGCGTTTATAATATCATTGTTATGGAGTTTCGCCAATGTCATTTATTTCAGATATTTCAACCAATACATGCCTGTTAGTGCCTTTATGGAAACAAACAATTTTGCGGGCGTTTGGTGGTTTGAATATGTAGTAAACGGATTGGAACCTACTGATTGCCTTTACTTGCTGACAATTGCAGGGTTCATTTTAGGCATAAAGCAAAAAGTGAAGGAAGCATGTAATGCTAAATTGATGATGAATTGGAAATTGTATTTGTTGGTTCCTGTTCTTGTTTGGTTCGTTTATATGGCAACATTTAGTGTAAAAAGCAGGTTCAATTTCAAAAATTTTTGGGGTAATAATTGGGGAGAACATTTTTGCGGTACGTATGCTTTCGACATGGAAAGAATGGTGCTTTATAGTGGAACTTTCAGAAGCCATGTCTATTGTAACATATATAACGTATTGAGCGGTGGCGTGAGTTTGTATTCGCAAGAAGAAAAAGAAGAAATAGAAGCGTATTTGAAACGATTATCAAACCCTGAGAAACAATCCTTTTACGGCAACTCTATAAAGGGGAAAAACATTGTGTTGATTATTGTTGAATCATACCTTTCTGTAAGTTCCGACCTGGTGATTGATGGTAAGGAAATAACACCGAACCTTAACAAATTGCGGCATACGGATGGCAATTACTTCAATGGTAATATGCGTTCAAATATTGAGCATGGCGAATCAAGCGATGGCCAGTTTATTTCGTTGACAGGGTTGCTGCCATTGCGCAATGAGTTGACCGTGGTGAAAATACTGAAAAACAAAATCCCCGCCATTCCTGCAGTATTGCGTGATAGTTGCGGCTATAGCACCCACATAACAATACCCACGCGACCTTCGTTTTGGCACCAAAGCGATGTTAATATTGTCTATGGAATTGATAGTCTTTACTCGATTTACGATATTAATTTTTCTTTAGACGAAGACATTTTGCGCTTTGCCTACAATAAAGAAAAGCTCATGAAAGAGCCATATTTCCATATTATACTGACAGCAACCATGCACGGCGGCTATGAGACACTTAGAAAAGGGGTACCAAACTACAACTATATTTTTCCCACGGATTATTCGGTTCAATTTAGAAACTATCTGAATACTTGCCATTACACTGATAGTGTTATTGGAAATTATATTGAATGGCATAAAACTGACAGTTCGCTAAGCAATACGGTTTTTATTATTGTGTCTGACCACGAAGTGCGGAAAGAAGGGCTAAAAGCCGACAGCACTATGGCCAACAATTATAAACTGCCAATTTATATTGTTAATGCCAATATTGATACTTGCATGGTTGATGGCGATATAAACCAAATTGATTTGTACCCTACAATTCTTGATATGGCGAATGTTGATGCTGCGTGGCGTGGTTTGGGGCACAGCCTTTTTGACACCAGAAACTACAACAACATTATTGATGATAAAATGAAGCGCGTGTCGGAATATATTATTAGGGAAGACGGTATCCACAAACAATGATTATGGAATCAAGAGAAGTAACCAAAAGTAACGTAATATCATCTTTGATTTGGAAATTTCTCGAACGCGGCGGAACACAAGGCGTTCAATTTATTGTTTCCATTATTTTGGCACGGTTACTTGCACCAGCCGATTTTGGTGTTATCGCGTTAGTGCTTGTTTTTTTGAATATTGCCGATGTTTTTGTACAAAGCGGGTTTAACACTGCGCTTGTGCAGAAAAAAGATGCTGACAATCTTGACTTTTCATCGGTGTTTTATGTGAGCATTGGCGTTTCGGTTTTACTATATGTTGCGATTTTCTTTTCAGCACCATTTGTCGCCAACTTTTATAACCGCCCCGAATTGGTGTCGATAGTCAGAGTGTTGTCATTTACATTGATAATTGGCGCGGTTAATTCTATTCAGGAGGCATACATAACTCGAAACTTGCTTTTTAAGAAACTGTTTTACAGAAGCATCAGTGTTGCCATACCTGCAGGTGCAATAGGCATTTTTTTCGCATATCGGGGAATGGGCGTTTGGGCGCTTGTGATACAAAGACTTGCAACTGCCTTTTTGTTATGCCTATTTATGTGGTTCTCTGTGAAATGGCGACCGCAGTTGATTTTTTCTATTTCAAGAGTTAAAAAACTTTTTTCATTCGGATGGAAATTGTTGGCTTCGGCATTACTAAATACGGGATACAATGAGTTACACAGTTTTGTAATAGGAAAAATGTTTGCCCCCGCCGCATTGGGCTTTTATTCAAGAGGTCATCAATTCCCGTCAATAATTGTATCTAACGTAAACACATCAATTCAATCGGTGCTGCTGCCAACCATGTCGTCTTATCAGGACGACCGCGTTAGGCTTAAACAAATGACGCGCAGAGCAATCGTAACAAGTTCGTATGTAATAGTACCGCTGATGGCTTGCTTGGCGGCATTGGCAAAGCCCCTGGTACTTGTTTTATTGGGTGAAAAATGGTTACCGTGTGTGCCGTTTATACAAATCTGTTGCATCACATATTCTTTTTGGCCTATACACACTTCAAACTTGTCTGCAATAAATGCTGTCGGGCGGAGTGATGTATTCTTGAAACTGGAGTTAATCAAGAAGAGTGTTGGCATATCGGTACTGTGCTTGTTCATTTATTTGTTTAGAACACCAATCGGCATCGCAACTACAGGCGCAGCAACGGCTTTGATAGGAGCATTTATCAATGCACATCCCAACAAACGACTTTTGAATTATGGTTATTTTGAACAGATGCGTGATGTTGTTCCGTCTTACATATTGTCGATAACCATAGGCGGTATAATTTACTATCTAACAAATCTGAGTCTTAATCCGTGGCTGCAACTCATATTGTATCCGTTAATTGGCGTGGGGCTTTATTTTTCTGTATCTAAAATACTACATTTGGAATGTTTTGAATATTTAATCAGTTTGATTAAGGAGTTCAAAGATGGGCATAGAAACAAACAAGTTAACGAAGGAACGTGATTCCAATTTGGAGTTGTTTCGCATTGTGACTATGCTACTTATAGTGGCACATCATTATGTTGTTAACTCTAATTTGTTGTTGCCGATTATGGAAAACTATCCTTCAGCAAAATCGATTTTTCTATTGCTATTCGGATGGGCTGGCAAAACAGGTATCAATTGCTTTGTCATGATTACTGGTTATTTTATGTGCACATCGGCAATAACAATACGCAAAGCTTTGAAACTGCTGTTGGAAGTGGAGTTTTACAATGTGGTTTTCTATTGCATTTTTGTAGCCACAGGATATATTGATATTTCTTTGAAGTCATTAATTATAGGACTTTTACCCATATCTTCAATCAAATATGATTTTGTCTCATGCTATTTAGCATTTTTCTGTTTCATACCATTCCTTAACATTCTCATTAAAGGAATGAATCAAAAGCAGCATCTACTTTTGGCGGGTTTATTATTGTTGATATTCAGTGTTTTCCCATTGATGTTGATTCCAGTCAATTATAGTTATCTCATTTGGTTTATGGTGATTTATTTAATAGCTGCCTATTTAAGACTGTATCCACCACAGTGGTCGCTTAACAAGAGAATAGTAGGTTTAGGATTATTGGGTTGCTTAGTCTTGTCAATGGCAAGTGTAATTATTGGCGGATGGCTGTCTATTAAGTACAATAAACCATTGTATTACTTTTTTGTGTCCGATTCAAATAGGCCATTTGCTCTGGCAACTGCCGTTGGTGCATTCTTGTTCTTCAAGAATTTAAATATTGGTTACTGCAAAATTATCAACACAATTGCCGCTTCAACGTTTGGTGTATTGCTGATACACGCCAATTGTGAGGCTATGCGGCAATGGCTTTGGCGAGAAACACTAAACAATGCCAGCCATTTTAATGGCAACATATATTTGCACGCAATATTGAGTGTTGTTGGAGTGTATGTTGTTTGCACAATAATTGACTATTGCAGAATTAAAGTATTAGAAAACCCCGTCTTTAAACTGATTGACAAAAAAATAGGAAATAATGGATAATAAAATAATCACCGTCACATCGCCGTTGCTTCCTGATTTAAAGGAATTTGATAAATATCTTGAAGATATATGGCAGCGCAAATGGCTCACTAACAATGGTCATTACCATCAGGAATTAGAGAAGGCTTTGGCCGATTATTTAGGCGTTAAGTACATCTCACTATTCACAAACGGAACTTTGCCGCTAATTACAGCCTTGCAGGCTTTGCGTATCACTGGTGAGGTTATAACAACACCTTACAGTTTTGTGGCCACAACCCATTCCATTTGGTGGAACGGACTGAAGCCTGTTTTTGTTGATGTTGAGGAGGGAACAGGCAACATCGACCCCGAAAAGATTGAAGCAGCCATAACACCGCACACTACGGCTATAATGCCCGTACATGTTTATGGAACCCCATGTAATATGGCGCGGATTCAAGAGATAGCTGACATTTACGGGCTGAAAGTGATTTATGATGCGGCTCACGCTTTTGGCGTTACCGCAAACGGAAAATCGGTACTCGAGAACGGTGATATGAGTACACTCAGTTTCCATGCCACGAAAGTTTACACCACCGTTGAGGGTGGTGCTCTGATTTGCCGCGACGAGGCCACAAAAAAGCGTATCGACTACCTAAAGAATTTTGGTTTTGCAAATGAAGTTACTGTTGTGGCGCCTGGCATTAACAGCAAAATGGACGAAATTCGTGCGGCATACGGCTTGCTTAATCTTAAGCAGGTTGACTCAGCCATTGCCCAACGCAAACACATTGCCGAATTATATCGTAAAGCTTTAAGTGGTATTACAGGGATAAGGCTACTTTCTAATGAGGAAGGCGTTCGGCATAACTACTCATATTTCCCGATATTCGTTACAGAAGAATACGGAATGAGCCGCGATGCATTGTATGAAAAGTTGAAGGAAAACAATATTTTAGGCCGCAGATATTTCTATCCGCTAATTTCTGATTTTCCAATGTATCGCGGATTAGAATCTGCTAATCCGATGAATCTTCCGATAGCAACAAAGCTTGCCCAACAGGTGATTTGTCTGCCAATTTATGCAGGATTATTAGATACGGATGTTGAAAGAATAATATCGCTGATTGTATAGTAATCATGGAGACAAGTTTTTACACGGAAGAAGAGTTACTTAAAATAGGATTCAAGTCTGTTGGGCAGAAAGTGCTGATAAGCAAAAAGGCTTCTTTTTATTCGCCTGAGAAAATATCTATAGGCAACAATGTGCGCATCGATGATTTTTGCATTCTATCGGGGCAAATAACCATTAAAAACAACATTCATATAGCCGCGTATTGTGCTCTGTATGGTGGTGGAGGAATTGTAATGGAAGATAATTCCGGGTTGTCCCCACGCTGCACATTGCTGAGTGCCACTGATGACTTCTCTGGAGAATATTTGGTTGGTGCTTGCGTTGACGATAAATACCGCCACCTTATTAAGGGGACTATAACATTGGGAAAATATTCCCAGATTGGTTCATGCACTACCATTCTGCCAAACGTTGAAATAGGCGAAGGTGCAGCCGTTGGTGCAATGTCGTTGGTAAACAAAAGTTTGCCCGAATGGAGTATTTGTTTTGGTATTCCCGCTCAAAAGCATAAGGATAGAAAAAAGACTTGTTGCAACTTGTCTAATCCGCAATGATGGCATTATTACGTAATTTTTTTAACTGACAATTAATGGAACACGCACCAGTTTGTATAGTTACACTTAATCGATACGACCATTTTCGCAAATGTTTGGAATCACTTGAACAATGTACTGGCGCCAGCGAAACCGAAGTGTTTGTTGCATTGGATTATCCGCCTACGGGAAAATATGTGGAAGGCTGGAAGCAAATTGATTCCTATTTGTTCGCAAAAGAATCGGATAATGGTTTCAAAAAACTAAATGTGATACGGCGAGAGCATAATTGTGGAGTTGGCAAACCCGATGGCAATTGGGAATTGTTGTTGGAGAATAACATACAAGAACACTACGACTGTTACATTTTCACAGAAGACGATAATGTTTTCAGCCCCAACTTTTTGGAATTTATAAACAAAGGGTTGGATAAGTTTGAGAATTATGCTTCAGTTAGTGCAATTATAGGATATTGTCACCCATATCCATTTAAAACAGGTGATGATAACTTCTTTTTCCACAACACAGATTTTTCGGCTTGGGGGTATGGCGTTTGGACCGCCAGACAAGACAAAATTATTGAGGATATTAAAAATGGTTGTTTGAAGAAAACTTTTAGTCTTAAGAACTATGTAAAAGTGCGACGGCATGGCTATAACAGACTACTGGCATATTTGGGATTGGTATTGAAACCAGAAAAGAAATATTTATGGATAACGGACAATGTATTGACGGTATATAACATTGTCAACGACATGTATGTTGTAGTTCCTTCCTTGTCAAAAGTGCGCAATGAAGGATGGGATTTGTTGGGGCTCAGTTTTGATAAAAAAAATGGTGATAAAATACTTAAGAGACGAGAACAATCAGCAGTTCGTCATAATAATCAGACGATAGACAAAGATATTGTCTTCGATTATAAGGGAACAGGGAAAAAATATTGCGACTATAACAACCGCGTAGCAGTACAGTTCAGCGATGGAAGAATTTCATATTTGTCTTTTGTTGGCAAGGCGGTTAAAATGATAACCAAGGCCTTGATCAAACGAATGATAAGGAGATGAGGATTCAACATATATCAATTAATAACCACAATTAGACTATTCATAATCAATGATAGAGCAACCTGACATATCAAATAACGAAGATTTAAGATGGGCTATTTGGGGGATAATTGCTGTATTCATTTTTATTCCGTATGGCATTTACACCAATGTTAGACCATTTGCTTTATTAGTTGTGGCATACTCAACAATTATGACCATGCTAAGAAAGCCGGGAGCGCCTTTGGTTGTAATAGCAATGGCATTATGTATGCCAATGTTTGTGGGGTTGCGAGAACTAGGATTAGAACCCGTTTTAGCTGGAAAGGTAAGATGGATTTTTGCTTCTATCCGATTATCTGTCATTATAAATGTTGGTTATATTGTATTGTGTAGACAAAGTAAACGTCTATTTGCCGGCATTTGGATTATATCTATTTTGTGCATTTTTATATTTTCTCTATATGGAAGTGTCTCAAGTAGTTTGATAAAAGTAATGAATTTATTATTATATGTTCACTTGTTTTTTCTATGGTGCTATAATGAAGATTTGTCATTAGAATCGCTATACACAATAACTTCTGCAATATTCATATTTATGGCTTTATATGCCATATTACAATTCCATTATGATATAACACCATATCGAGTATGGTATTTATCTACAACTAGGAATGACGAAATTTCTCATGCTGCTGGATTGTGCGGTAATGCGTTAATCTTTTCGGCAATAATACTAGCATATCATGCTCTTTTGTTGATCAAATTACTAGCATACGGGAAAATAAAAATATGGCTACTATTGTTAGTATTCTATACTGCCATAATTGCACTAGAACGAACCACGATAATAGTGATAATAATAGAATGGATTGTATTTTTAGCATTTGGTTTTGGAAAAATCAAAAAAAACATAATCCCGTTTATTATACTATTAGCCCTTATTGTGTTAGTGTTAAACACACAAATATTGGATTCTGTGTTAAATGCATTTGGCGAACGATTTGAACAAGGAAGTGAACACAGATTTGCGGCATATCCTACGGTATTCGCTGCATTATCGGATAATATTTACGGCTATGGCGACTATGATATTTATCATATTGGGCAATTATATGGGACCTTTGGTTTGATAAAAGGTTTCGGCACATTAGATAACTTTTATCTAACCGAATTGTTGAAATACGGGGTTTTTGCAATAATTCCGATATTATTCTATCTCTTCTATTTTATCAAGGCATTTATAACTAAAGGTACAAATCACGATTTATTTCGGTATGTTGTTATAATGTTTCTGCCATGGGTGCTGACAGGATTTTCATTTAATATAAATTCATACGCTCAGTTGTCAGTATTATATTATGGGCTTGTCGGTTATATATATTCTTTATACTACAAAGAACCTATATCTAATAGTGTTTTAAACTAAATATTTGGCAAATGGATTTATCTATAATTATTATTAATTACAACACTTTAGCATTGACAAAACAATGTATAGATTGTGTTTTCGAAAAAACTAGAGATTTGCAATTTGAAGTCATATTGGTTGATAATGCATCAACAGATGGAAGCAAGGACTATTTTTCGAAGGAAAAACGAATTAAATACATATATAATTCTGAAAATCTAGGATTTGGCAAGGCCAACAATATTGGTGCAAAAGATGCCCAAGGACGCAATCTATTCTTTTTAAATTCAGACACAATGCTTATAAATAATGCTGCAAAAATTTTATCGGATTATTTGGATAAAAATGAAACCGTGGGGGCGTGTGGCGGCAATTTATATAATAAGGATTTAAAACCTGTATATTCATATTCTTTATTGCCACCATCTATCATTTTAGATGTGAACAAATTGATGCATAACAAACCAGGAAAGCTGTTTTATAAAGGCTCTTTGTCATTTAACAATACGGAATCTGTCTTGGATGTGTCATTCATATCTGGTGCTGATTTAATGGTCAAGAGAGAGATTTTTAACAATATTGGTGGTTTTAATACAGCATTTTTTATGTATTTCGAAGATGCTGAACTATGTTATAGGATAAAAAAAGCAGGTTACACTATTGTTTCCGTTCCCACATCAAAAATCATTCATTTAGTAAGTGTAAGCGTTAAAAAAGCCGAGAAAAATAAATCAAGAAAAAAGAAAGAAATGTTCGAAGAATCGCGGGCACTATATCATTCATTAACAAACAAGAGTAAAATATATATTTGGTTTGCTTCTTTTTTGAATTCAAAAGTGATGGAAAAATTATTTTTTATTTAAAACATGTTTAATGAAAGGTTTTTTAGAAGTATTATTGAACATACATTTTTTAACCGTAAAGGGTTCTGAATTGAAACCCAAAGAAGAGCGCACTCTTATTTCAAGGTTAATACTTAATGGCATAAAATATGTTGTTCGCCACACAGCATATGCTTATTTACAAATAAAACGTATAACAGGACTAGTTAAAATAATTCCATTGATTGATAGTCCAGAAAAAGTAATAGTTTCTTTGACAACTTTTCCATTGAGAATTAATAATTTATGGATGGTTTTATATTGCATATACCAACAAACCATATTGCCGGGAAAAATAATTGTGGTTCTAACAAAAGAAGAGATTCCGCAAGGATTAGAATCGTTGCCTAAATCATTGAAATTCTTTTTAGATAAAGGCGTTGAAATTCTTTTTACAGAAGATAACCTGCGGCCACACAATAAGTATTTTTATACGCGCCAGAAGTATCAAGATAGAACGGTTATTACTATTGATGACGATGGATTATATTATAAAAATACTATTGAACGGTTATTAAATCTTCATAAAAAATATCCAAATGCGATATGTGCAAATAAAACAACCAAAATCGTATTAGATGGAGAACGGTTGGGTAATTATTCTAAATATAAATTAGCAATTAATCATGATCCATCCCATTTTCTTTTGGCTTTAGGTGTTTGTGGAGTACTGTACCCCGCGTCATTTAAGTATCCCGAACTATATAACATTGAAAAAATAAAAAAATTGGCTTTAAATACAGATGACTTGTGGTTAAAGGCTATGGAAATATTGGCCAACATAAAAGTGACCACAGGTGATTATTGTGCGCACCCTATGGTGATACCATCTTCTCAAAAAAAAGCATTAATGCATACCAACAATGGGCCCTTATCTCAGAACGATAAAAATCTAATGTTACTAGATTCGGAATATAATATTTCGCACATATTACAGAATCTCATATAACGTCAATCTGACCATATAATCATCTGAAGGTTATCTAAAAAGAATGTTATAAATGAGTGGGAAAATACCCGTTTTAGTATTAGCATTTAATCGTGCTGATCATGTGGCAGAAGCAATGAAAGCCATACGCAAGTACCAGCCAGAGCGTCTTTATTTGGAGTGTGACGGACCACGAGCATATAAGAGCGGAGAAAAACAAGCCGTGGAAGCAACACGTAAAGCAATGCTCGATGTCGTGGATTGGTCATGCGAAATAAAGACATTATTTAGAGAAGAAAACCTTGGTTGCGCCCAAGCAGTGTACGGGGCCATTAATTGGTTCTTTGAGCAAGAAAAATATGGCATTATCTGCGAAGACGACATTGTATTGGGTAATGATTTCTTCCGTTTATGCGAAGAACTATTGCCAAGGTATGCGAATGAAGATAGAATCATGAGTATATCCGCACAGAACAAAAGTCATAGGAATGATATTAATGATACTTACGTTTATTCTTACCGTTACGAGTGTTGGGGATGGGCATCATGGGCAAGAGCTTGGGAAAAGATGGACATGTCAATGTCAGCAGTACCGGACTTTACTATAAGAAAACTAAGTAAGCGCTATGGTTTCTTTGAGAGTTTGGTTAGAATGTATTACTGGAAGACCGCATATAAAAATATTGAGAATTATACTTCATGGGCGGCACGATGGAATATTAGCATACAAGCCAACAACGGAATTATCATTGTTCCAGGTGTTAATTTAGCCAAAAATATTGGAATAGATGGAGGAACTCATTACCAAAATGGAGATGTTGACCCATATTCAGACTTAGAAATAGGGGAAATGACGTGGCCCATAAGATATAATGACATTTATGAAATAGACAAAAAACAATACGAATATGATTCAAAAGACTTTTGGAATGTTCGTATGATTGGGGTTGGGAAAAAAATACGTAACCTTTTTAAAAAACTCAAGATATGGGAATATATAAGGTAACATATCTATGCGGTTAACACAAATGTTGCAATTCTTATGATTTTATACATAATAGCAATAAATCTTATTGTAAATTAAATGAATTACTTTAATAGTTTATTTAGTGAATTAAACAAAAACGGAATCCATTATTCGGTTCTTAGGAATTGGGAAACATTACCAGACAGTTCAGGAGGCCATGATATTGATATATGGGTTCGAAAAGAAGATTTAAAAGTATTCTTATATATTTTAGAATCTGTTGCGAATGACTATTGTGGAGAAAAAGTATCATGTGTTTATAGTAAAGATTGTCCAAGATACATTTATATGGGCAACGATTGGGGCATTCAGTACGATGTGCATGTTGAGGATGCTCAATATAGAAATGCGGCATATATGAAATGCAGCATAATAGATAATCATACATCTATACATAACGGTGTAAGGGTTTTAGATTCAAAAATAGATGGGCTTATTAGTTTTTTTAAAGAGATTCTCAACAATGGTACATGTAAGAAGGAATACTGTGAAAACGCGTCAAGAGTAATAGAAGAAACCGACAACGCTGCTCTTGATTCATATTTGGATTGTTTTTCGGGAAAAACAAGAACGCTTCTCGTAGAAACACTCAAGGAAAGAGATTATAGCAGCAAACGATTAATTAAGGTTAGGAAAAAATGTGTATCTGAAATACAAAGTATCTCGTCAATCTCAAGTTATTACATGCAGAGATTAGTTAGAATATGGAATGCTGTTAGTTTATTTGGTTCAAGGACACGTCCGGGTTATGTTATAGCCGTTATGGGAACTGATGGCTCAGGAAAAAGCACCATTATCGAATCTATCACACCATGGTTGGATGAAGCGTTTCATCATGGTGTAACATACAAACATCTTAGGCCAACATTGTTTAAGGATTTGGGCGTTTTAGTCGGCAAACGCAAGGCAGAACCAAATAGAGTTGTGACAAACCCACATGCACATAAGCCATCAGGGCTTATAGGCTCTTTGGTCAAATGGAGTTATTATTTGTTGGATTATATCCTGGGGTATTTTAAAACAATTTGGCCGCAGGTCTCGTTCAAATGCAAACTATTCATTTTCGACAGATACTACTACGACTACTACATAGACCAACGAAGATTGGGCATTTCACTTCCAAAATGGCTGATAAGAATTGGTGAAGTGTTTGTGCCGAAGCCCGATTTGGTTATTTGCCTTGGCGGTGATACGCAAAAGATTTATGAAAGGAAACCCGAAACTTCGTTGGATGAAGTATCAAGACAGGTTAATGCTTTGCAGGTTTTTTGTGCCAAAAGGAAGAATGCGGTATGGGTGGATACAACAGTGACACCCGAACAGAGTATTGCTGCATCCAAAAAGGCAATATTGGAGATGATGGGGAAGCGTTTTTCGAATAAAAAGTAAAAATGAAAATCCTTGTTAATTGTTATGCATGTTCGCCATTCAAGGGTAGTGAGCCAGGAATGGGTTGGAATTTTGTCCGTTGCTTGGCAAAGAAGCACGAACTGCATATCATAACTGAATCAAAGTTCCAGCCTGATTTAGAGAAGTATTTCTGCGAGCACCCCGGTGAACAGGAATATTATCATTTCTATTTCATCAGAAAGAATCGCCATAAAAAGATGCGGAAAATTTGGCCGCCATCGTATTACTGGTTCTACAAGGCTTGGCAGAAAAAAGCATACAAACTGGCTTTGGAATTAGAAGGGAAAGAACATTTCGATGTTATCCATCAACTAAATATGGTTGGTTACAGAGAACCGGGCTATTTGTGGAAGATGGGCAAGCCTTTTGTTTGGGGCCCAATAGGCGGTTTTGGGAAGGTTCCTTGGAGTTTAATTCCATCAATGAGTCTGTGGGGAATGGTATTCTATACTTGTCATAATATTATCAATAATTGGCAGATGCGGATGAATTGGCGTGTTAAGGCAGCCATGAAAAAGGCTTCTGGTCTAATTGCAGCAACCAAAGATGTACAGACTGCCATTCGCCAACTTTATGGAAAAGACAGCATTATTATTCCAGAAGTTGGTTTGATAGGCAATGGTGGGTGTCAGATTTCGCGCAGACTGCCAGATGAAAAACTGAAAATATGTTGGAGTGGTCAACATACGCCAGGGAAATCTTTGAATTTGTTGCTCGACTCGATAGCACTTGGCGAAAACGAAAAAGTGGAACTGCATGTGATGGGTGAAGGAAGCGAAACAAAACGATGGAAACGAAAGTCGAAGCGATTAGGCTTGAGAAACATTGTTTGGCATGGATGGGTACCGCGCGACAATGGCCTACAGATTATGCAAAGTTGCCATCTGTTTTGCATTACAAGCCTTAAAGATTTGACGAGTACTGTGATTCTTGAAGCGCTTTCATTCGGATTACCAGTGATAGCGCTTGACCATTGTGGGTTCAGCAATGTGCTAACACCAACATGTGGCATTAAAATAGCCATTAACAACAAGAAGCAGGTTGTTGAGGATTTTTACAAGGCTATCATTGAGATTGAAAAAGATGAAGAAAGAAGACACTTGTTGGCTAAAGGTGCGCAAATAAGGTCTAAAGAGTTCAATTGGGAAGACAAGGCGGAAGCCATAAGCAAGATATATGAAACTGTACCGGTTCAAAACATTTAGAACGTCTTATTATTTCCCACAAATAGGGAAAGGTGACAGATTCCTTTATGGAGTCTATTTCCCTTTTGGCAGAATGGCAAAATGCTATTGGTGGTTGTTCCGGCATTGCTCTTTGTTGCGGAAGTTTAACGAAGCAAAAAATCCAGATTTGGTTTTTCCGTATTCGCATTTAATGGAACTTCTGCCAAATAATTGTAAGGCATCGTTCAATTTGGGAACGCCTGGGCCAGAACAGAAGATTTCCATGTTGGGAACAGACGCGGAAGGAAATCGCTTTTTCGCAAAATACAGTGAGAAACCCAAAGCAATGTCTTTGACTCGTAACGAATGGCAAACACTAAACAACCTGAAAGGAACAGGTCTTGCGCCATCTGTTTTCGATTGGAAAGAAGACGGCAATTTTTGTTTTTTGCGTACGGCATACGTTGAGGGAACAACATTCAAGCAATTAGGATTAGGGAAAGATGTTGTTGATTTAGCGATTAAGATTAGTCAACGGCATTTATTTGACAATAAAACCGCAGAAGTCAAGTTGCAAACATCTCTGTCGCATGGTGATTTTACACCATGGAATATGTTGGTAAAAAATGGTGAGATTAGGCTGATTGATTGGGAAATGGCAGACGAGCGAGAACTAGGTTATGACCTATTCACATTTATTACTCAAATTAATATGCTATTTTCATCAGATAAATCAGCCAACGATGCTATTTCTGAAAACAAAGCGATGTTGGATTTATACTTTCAGTCATTCGGAATCAACGATTGGCGACCATACCTTGTTGCCTTTTCAGAAAGAAGGATGAAATATGCAAATGACAAGGATGACAAGTTGCTTGCAGACAGGATGAAACAACTCAAATTTTATTGAAAGTTTATGGCCAACAAACCCAAAATACTCTTCATTGTTCCCCTTCCCCCGCCAATCCATGGCTCGGCCATGGTGAGCCAGCAAATCAAAGATAGCAAGTTGATTGGCGATACTTTCTGCTGCGATTGGGTAAACTTTTCCACATCGCGCAGTATGAACGAAATCGGGCAACGGAATCCAATAAAGATTTGGCGGTTTATTTCAGCACTGTTCATCACGTTCTGGAAACTGCTCACTCGCCGCTATGCTTTTTGCTATTTGGGCTTAACCTGCCACGGTAGCGGATTCCTGAAGGATACGCCGTTTGCATTGCTATGCAAATTGTTCCGCCGAAAGATCGTTATTCATCAGCACAACAAAGGAATGTCTGCCGATGTCGATAAATGGCCGTACCATTGGCTATTGCCGCTGGTTTATCGCAATGCAAAAGTGATTTTGCTCTCATGGCATCTCTATCTTGATATTGAGCGTGTTGTGAAAAAGGAGCAAGTGATGATTTGCCCCAATGGCATTCCGCAGACTAATTCGGAAACGATTATCCGCAACAATAAGGTACCGCACTTGCTATTTCTGTCGAATCTAATAATCACTAAAGGAGTGCATGTGCTACTTGATGCATGCAAAATCCTAAAGGATAAAGGGCAGGAGTTCGTTTGTGATTTCGTTGGTGCGGAGTCAAAAGAGATTTCAGAATGGGGTTTCAAAAACGAAGTTTCTTGCCGCGGTCTTGAAGGCATCGTGCAATACCATGGTCGCAAGTATGGCGCAGAAAAAACACGTTTTTTCACTGATTCTGATATTTTCATACACCCGACTTATAACGATTGTTTCCCCTTGGTGCTACTCGAAGCCATGCAGTATCAGTTGCCAATAGTAACCACCAACGAAGGTGGCATCCCCGATGTGGTCCAAGATGGCGTAAACGGCTTTATCTGCGAGCGCCAGAATGCCGAATCATTAGCCGCAGCCATTGAGCGGCTGTTGCTTAATCCATCCCTGCGCTGCCAGATGGGGAATACAGGGTATGAGATTTACAGGCAGAACTTCACATTGGAAAAGTTTGAGAGCAGGATGCGCGAGTGTTTGAGTGCGGTTTTAACTACGTAGTTTTATAACCACGGAATCCCGATAGCTATCGGGAACTAAACCACGGAAATTGATTGCCGCAGGTGGCAATTTGAAATGCGGAGTCGCTTCGCGAGAAATTGAAAGAAAATTTTGATAAAAAATTAAACAGGGTTTTATCGCTAACCAAACGAACCCAAATTTATCCAAAATATTGATTTTTAGTCTTTAGGTTTAGTTCGGATAAGTTTGGTTAGGAATTAAGTGTTGTCGCTTGCGAGAAAAACTCGGGTTGAAATCGGATACAATCGGTTAGAGAAAAAATTATCCATTAAGAAGTTAAACAAATTGAATTGTGAAAAATCAGAACAGTTACCGTATCGGTAAAACATATATTTCAGCAACCACCCCCGCCGATGCGCAAAGCCGCATTGAGCAAGCCGCAATAAGCGGGCAGGGCGGATATGTCTGCGTGAGCAATATGCGGACAGTGGTTTATGCCAATAAACACAACGATTATCGAGCAGTGATGGACAATGCCTTTATGTGCTTGCCCGATGGTATGCCGCTTGTCTGGATGGCAAAATTATGGGGGCTGAAAAGCGTGCACCGCACAACAGGGCCCGATTTTATGGTAGCGATGCTCAACGATACGACAAAAGACCTGAAGCATTTTCTTTTAGGCGATACCGAAGAAACATTGTCGGCTTTGAAAAGCAGATACTCGCAATCGTCGATTGTCGGCACATATTCACCTGCATTCTGCGAGGTTGATGAGTTTGACTATGAGGATATTGCCCAAAGAATACGCGAGAGTAACGCCGATGTGGTTTGGGTTGCGTTGAGGGCGCCCAAACAGGATTTTTTTGCCGCAAGACTATTCGAATATTTGCCCGATAAAGTTCTGATTGGAGTTGGCGCGGCATTCCGTTTCGCATTAGGAGAGATAAAGCACCCTAATAAGATGGTGCAGAAGATGGGGTTGACGGGACTAATTTGGCGCAAGAACAAATTGGGGACATTATGGAATACAATAGTCCGCACAATGTATTTGTGTAAGTACGGTATTGGAATTATGTGGGCAAGATTGTTAGGGAAAAACTGATATATTGGCAATATGACAGAACAAAAGAAATTAAGTCTGACATACAGACTTTTGTGCAAATTCGGGTTCCATTATTCTGAAGAGGAATATGGCAATGTTAGCCTATGGCGGGTTATCAAGCAGTTCTTTGGAAACATTCACCGCAAAAGGCTTGAGAAGATGATGGATTGGGCCATACTTGACCCGTTCCTGCCACGCAAGCTGCGTCCGAAATTGTTGAGAAAAATAGGATGCAATGTTGGCCAGAATGTTTTCATTGGCGATTATGTGCGGGTCGATTTGCAGCATGCAAACATGATTTATATTGATGATTATGCGCATATTACGAGTGGTTGCAGGTTGCTTTGTCATCAACGTGATTTGAAAAACTATCGTGTGGGCGATAATGCGGCACTATGCGGTTATCGCAAAGGCGAAATACATATAGGAAAAGGGGTGATGGTAGGCATGGAGAGCACCATTATGCCAGGAGTGACTATTGGTGATGGGGCTATTGTGGGCGCCGGCTCATTAGTGGTGAAGGATATTCCTGCTTGGACAGTGGCAATGGGCGTTCCTGCAAAAGTTGTGAAGGAGATACCCCAAAGAGAGGAAACTCTATAAACCAAATTTGGCACACTATGAACATCCTAACCTTTGATATCGAAGAGTGGTTCCATATCCTTGATTTTGAGGAGACACGTAGCGAGGAGCAGTGGCGCGGTTACGAAGTGCGCATCTACGAGAATGTGGAGCGCCTGTTTTGCATACTCGAAGAGACAAACAGCCGCGCAACGTTTTTCATAGTAGGTTGGATAGCAAAAACTTACCCCGATTTGGTTAAGCAGATTGCCGCCAAATATCAGATTGGCAGCCACACAATGAACCATCAGCTCATTTGGAACCAGACACCAGAGGAATTTAGGGAGGATGTGTCATCGAGTGTGAAGTTTCTCGAGGATTTGACAGGCCAGAAAGTAACCACATTCCGTGTGCCGGGATTCTCAATTCGCGAGAGCGAGGGGTGGGCTTTCGAGACGCTGGCCGAGTTAGGCATAACAACCGATTGTTCGGTGTTCCCAGCTCATCACGGTCACGGCGGAATGCCAACCTACAGCCGCCCCGTGCCGAGTATTATAAGTCGCAATGGCATAACAATCCGCGAGTTTCCCATCACAACTAAACTGATAGGCGGACATCATATCATCTTCACAGGCGGCGGCTATTTCCGTCTGTTTCCATACCCGCTAATCAAGCGGTGGAGCAGTCAGCAAGACTATTTGATGTCGTACATCCATCCGCGCGATTTGGATGCAGGTCAGCCAATGCTTCACGGTCTGCCGCTTAAGCGCAAGTTCAAGTCGTACGTTGGGTTGAAGGGGGCTGAGGCCAAACTTCTCCGTTGGCTCACCGATTTTCAGTTTACCGATGTGGCCACCGCCGAGAGCCAGATTGATTGGTCGAAAGCGCCGGTGGTGAGGGTGGAGTGAGGAGTAAAGTGTAAGGTGTAAAGTGTAAAGAGTAAGGGGTTGACAATTAACAAATAACAATGAACAATTGAAAATGAAGCGCAAAGCGCTCACCGCTCATAGCTGATAGCTCACAGCCATAGACCATAGTCCTTCCTGCTCATAGCTGATAGCTCATCGCTCACAGCTGATGTCTCATCGCCTTCAAAGAGTCCGTTGTCTGTAGTCCGTAGTCTATAGTCCTTTATATAATAGGTGTAAAATCCCCGAATCGCCTTTTTAGTGTTTGCCTTTAAAAATTTTGTTTTTCTTTGCGCCGATTTTCAAACCATAAGGAGATATCTAATGCAAAAGAACCTTGTAATTGTCGAGTCACCGGCCAAGGCCAAGACTATTGAAAAGTTTTTGGGCAAAGATTATATG
>JAFYYJ010000058.1 GCA_017557605.1 Salinivirgaceae bacterium | reverse complement strand
GTAGGCGTTGGTTGCCACATTGCTCTGGGTCTCTTGGTAGAACACCGGGGTACCTGTTTGGTCGGTCAGCGTCAGGCGCAACCCCACTTTGGTATTGCTCACAAGTTCGTTTTGTGCATTACGCACCACAGCCTGGTACGAGAATCCATCGGTTTTCGCCACGGCTGCCATAGTGGCCACGGTGGCGGCAATAGTCATTAGAAATCTTCTGATTTTCATAGATTTATTATTTTAATTATGTTATTATAATTCAATAATTTACAGTAAAGACTTACATTATTGGAATTTGGTTCCATAATTCCAAAAGTAGGAAATAATCCGTTCTATTGTAAATCTGAATGAAAAAATTTATCCCGCCTAAACACGTAGAGACGCCACAATGTGGCGTCTCTACAACAAAATTGAATATAATATCTCTGTTTATTTCTTCAGCAATTCTTCCATCATCTTCTTCAATTCATCTATTTGCTGTTGCTGGCTCTCAATCTTTTGGTTCTGCGCATCGATTATGGCTTGCTGCTCCTTCATGGCTTCGATTAGCACAGGTGTAAGATTCTCGTATTTAACGGACTTAAAGCCCTCATTATCTGTTACAACCAGCTCTGGCAGAACTTCTTCAATCTCCTGTGCTATGACGCCAATCTGCTTATCCTTGCTATAGCCGTAGCTCATATTGTTGACATCTTTGCCTTTTGCGGCGGCCATCTCCTCCTTGCTCTTCCAATAGAACGAAACTCCGCGCAGCTTCAGCACCTTATCCAATGCGCCATCAAGTGGCTGAATATCTTTTTTCAGACGGAAATCGGATGATGCAGAAACATTATTCGCAGTTAATATGCCGTTTATTGTAGTATTGCCGTTTTTCAGAATTACCATAGCATCGCTTCTGGTTATTGTACAACTACCATACCATGATTCGTATCCGTTGGCTACAGTAAAAGCCCTAAGATTGCCATCGGGCTCGTTAACGTTATTCTGCCACGATTGCACTTCATAGTCTGTGTTATAAGAGCCAATTACAACTTCATAATGTGATTTTGCCCTTGCATTGAATCCCATGGCTATGGAATAAATACCTTCTGCTAGAGAGTAACGTCCCAAAGCGGTGGACCAATTTCCAGAAGCCGTATTAGCATACCCCAAGGCAACAGCATTTCCTCCTGAAGCATTACAACCAAGTCCAAGTGCCAGGCAATTTTCTTTTTCTGCCGTACACCCAAAACCGATTGCTATTGAGTTATCAAATTTTGCCACGGCTCCAGGACCTATGGCGTAGGAATATTTACCGGATGCTGTTGGGGGATTATGCAAATTTCCTCCCCAATCTGTACCTGCTATACCCATGGCGAAACTGCCTGCACCGCTTGCTATTGCGCCTTCGCCAAAGGCATAGCTGCCCTCACCCGAGGCCGAGCTATTCATGCCTAATGCGTAGGAGTTCTTTCCTGATGCTATAGCTGTGTTGCCGATAGCCACTGCGTTTTCGCCAGTGGCTTGTGCCGAATCGCCAAAAGCGTAGGTGTTGTCTTTATCAGCATTGGCGTTTCTACCAATGGCAGTGGCATATTCGCCTTTAGCGCGCGATTTATAGCCCATTGCTTGTGAGTACTGGCCAATTGCTTTGTTTTGGAAACCTGCGCTGAATGAGTTTGTTCCCACGCTGTCGGGGTGCTCAGCTTTCAGATTACCAGCCATAAAGGCGTTCTTGGCAGGGTACCAGTAGATGCGGTTCACGCTGTCGATGGTTTCTGCGCTTGTGGTAAGGTCGATATTGAAAAGGTTGCTGGTTGCGCCATCGCGGCCGCTAACACCAAAACTGCCGGAGCCATCGCCGTCTTTTGCGCCATCTTCACGTCCGCTAACGGCAAATCCTTTTGCTCCTTCTGCACCATTTATATAGAAACGCGTGCTGTCAGTGTTGATGGCCATATACTCTTCAGCTGTGCCCTTTGAAGCTTCGCGGCCGGTTACAAGGAATCCGCTGCGCTTCATCTTTGCAGCGCTGTTGTCGAAATGCACCTGTGTGCCATCAGTGGCAACCTTCAAATAATTGGTTGTGTCACCTTTTGATGCTTCACGGCCTGTTACAAGGAAACCACTGCGTTTTAATTTCGCATCGTTCTCAAGTTGGTCGTCGATGAACACCTTTGTTCCTTCATCATTCACTGATAGATAACTACTGTTTTTGCCTTCTTTTGAAGCTTCACGGCCGGTTACTAGGAATCCGCTGCGTTTCATTTTGTCGTCACCGTCGCCAACAAACACCTGTGTGCCGGCGCCATTTACTGCAAAATAGTCGTTACTAACACCATCTTTTGAAGCTTCGCGGCCGGTTACAAGAAATCCGCTGCGCTTCATCTTGCTGCCGTCGGCGGCATTAGGGTCAATATAAACATGAACGCCTTCAGGATAAACGGCAAAAACAACGTTTCCGTCCTTGTCTTTAACATCGAACAGGGCGTCGCCGTCAGCTGTTGCTGTAGCACCATTCTGCACGCCATTGCCCTGAAATCCATTTTCTTGAGAACTGCTGCCACTTCGTGCGGCATAGAGAGCAACTGGCACAGCCTGAATTTTGGTTGTTCCCATATGGGTATAGTTTGTGCTACCATTCAGGTCAATCTCAACACGCAACCAAACGTCGCCGCTAGCCCAGTTCACGTTCTGAAGGTTCTGGTCTTCGGCGTGAGAACCGGCTCCAACCGTAACGTTCAGAACGCCGTAGTTGTTGGTTGTTGGAGTCTGAGTCTCTTGGTACATCACTTGCTCGCCGGTCTGGTCGGTTAGTGTCAGGCGCAGGCCTACTTTCGAGTTGTTGATGAGTTCACCATTGGCATCACGCACCACTGCCTGGTACGAGAATCCGTCGGTTTGCGCCATTGTTGCCAAAGTGGCCACTGTGGCGGCGATAGTCATAAGAAATCTTCTGATTTTCATAGATTTAATTATTTATTAGTTAGTTATATATATGTATTTTCAATTATATCAGCATTCACGTCAGTGCACAATAATACGCACAACAACATATTAATACTCAGCATCTTACACTCAAAACAATTATAGAAACAATTCTATGATTGAAATTTGGTTCTAGCGTCAACAAATATAAAAAAGATTTTTATTCAATTTCAAATCATGGGAAATAAAACATTTTGTTTGGTCCTAAAACGAAGCGAGCCCCGACTCCAAAAGGAATCGGGGCTCGCTGAAGGCGGGCGGCGTCCTACTCTCCCACTGTACGCAGTACCATCGGCGCCGAAGGGCTTAACTTCTGTGTTCGGGATGGGAACAGGTGGGTCCCCCTCGCTATAGCCACCCAAATGTCTTACACG
>JAFYYJ010000057.1 GCA_017557605.1 Salinivirgaceae bacterium | reverse complement strand
CGGTATTGATTGTGAACGATTTGCAGACGCCATCGAACTGCAAAACGTTGAGATATTCGTGCACGAAATCGAGTTCGCTTTTCAGTAGCGAGAGTTCGCGGCGGCTGTCGTAGAGTTGGTAGCGCAGCACTCGGCTGAACCTCAACAGCGCACCCGACGTGGCCTCGGCGTCGGTCAAGGCGCGCTGACCGCAGGTGTGAAGCGTGGTGCAGAGCATTGCGGGCGAAATCTGCTGTTTCATCAGGGCGGTTTCCATCTGCGCACGCTCGGCCTGCTGCTGTTGGTTGAGTTGCCGTTCCTGCGCCATCCGCTTGACGCAAAGTCCTAATATTACGCCAATTATGACGATTAGCCACTGGATATTGAGCACCATCGCGTCGAGCGCAATATAGTGCAGCGGCGCAGTGTAGCGCGTGGCAATACCGTAGCGGCTGCAAATTCCGCCCTCGACCAAATACTGCAGCCCCACAAGCGCAACCGTCACCACAAGTAGGCTCACGAAGAAAAATCCGTAGCGCCCACGGTTGAAAAAGCGCGGTACAAGCAACTTCACAAGCACTACCAAATACGCCACCTTCCAAAGGAAACAGTTGGCAATCAGTAATATAAGGCTCAATTGTCCTGCGGCATCGCCAATCAGTTGTACGTAGTTGAACGTTATCTCTGAAATGCTGAAAATCAGTAGCGCAACGCACAGAACAACGTACCTCAACAGGTGGTAGCGCTCGTCGAGAAGTAGGTCGGTGGCTAGGGATTTGGGTGTGGATTGCATTTATTTGGGTGTTAGGTGTTTATTCAATTTAGAATGGTAACTCTTCTTCTTCAATTTTAACAGATTCAGGGAAAGTTATTGTTGGCAGTGAATCACAGCCACTAAAAGCATTTTCTCCTATTGTTTTAAGAGATTTAGGAATGTTTATTTCACGTAATGATTCACATCCGTTGAAAGCCCAAAATTCAATGCGTTCTACTGAATCTGGAAGGTGGATTTGTTGCAATGATTTGCAATCTTCAAAAGCCCTATATCCAATACTGGTTACCGAATCGGGAATGGTTACTTGTTGTAATGATTGGCAATCGTTAAAAGCCCAATTTTCAATGCAAGTTACTGAATTGGGAATAATGATTTGTTTAAGTGAATTGCATTTCCAAAAAGCGTGCACTCCAATACTGACTACCGAATTGGGAATGGTTATTTGCTGTAAAGATTCACACAACGCAAAAGCCCTGGATTCAATACTCATTACTGAATTGGGAATGATTATTTGTTGTAAAGATTCGCACGAGAAAAAAGTGGCATCTTCAATGGTTGTAACTGAATTAGGAATAGTTATTTGCCGTAAGGATTTACACTCATAAAACGCTAACTTACCAATAGTCGTTACGGTATTTGGAATGGTTATTTGTTGCAAAGATTTGCAACCCTCAAAAGCGTGTTCTCCAATACTGGTTACCGAACAGGGAATGGTTATTTGTTGAATTCTGCAATTTCCAAAAGCCCAATTTCCAATGGTTGTTACAATATCAGGAACAACCACGTTCTCTGCATTTCCGAAATATGATATAAGAATGCTATTTTGCCTGTCAATCAAGAAGTTATTTTGAACCGCGAAGCGAGAAGTTTTGCTGAAAAGTTGTAGATTCTTACAATCTACAAAAGGCTTGTCCTCACATTCTGATTCTGTAACTGATTCTAATATTGTGATTTGTTGCAACGATTCGCATAAACTAAAAACAGCCTCACCGATTCTTGTTATAGAAAATGGAATGCTAATTTCTTGTAATGATTTGCATCCCCAAAAAGCACAATCACAAATGACCTCCGTTCCTTCTTTTATTACATAACTATTTAATTCTTTGTTTTCGCATTCAAGTAATCGCAGTCCATCGGCACTATAAACCACGCCAAACTCATCTTTAATGCCGTTTTCAATTTCTCCGTAGGCTACTTCGGTGGAAAGGATTTCGGGATTTTCCATAGTTTCAGTAATAGCTTGTTTTTCAATCATCATCTTCTTCACATTCTCCAAACTCCAATGCGAATTCTCCTTCACTATTTTCATAAATGATTAACGAATCTTTGTCATAATCGTGTTTTCTTCCACTTCCATCAGAAGCATAAGCAACCGCAGTATATTCCAAACCTGTAATAGACGGCAAGAGCACTATATAATTACCATAAATATTGCTTCCGCATTTAACGTTTTTGAATTCGCTTTTTTCAAACAATTCACAAAAATTAAAACGACAAATAACATCCGCCTTTCCAAAATCATAATATTTTGAATCAGAATATAATACCACTCCTATTCGCTCTAATTCAAAAAAGCATCTTTTTGTGGCAGTTATGTCAGCCATAGCATCGTGGGCATCTTCAAAATCGCAACCAAATAACTTACGATACAACTCTTGTAGTTTAGGATACTTATATCCATCGTATCCTGGAATTTTGCAAAAATCAGTGCTAGACACCATTGTGCATATACTACGTTTTTTGCTGACAATATCTGGCAAACCAAGACGGTACAATTCTGCACCCACAACACATTTGTCGAAAGATATGTTATGACCAACAAGACATTGAGCCCGCTTTACGTCGTTCAAAAATGCATCAATAACGTTTTGCAATGGTTTCCCATATTGAAGTGCTATTTCTGTTGTAATACCGTGAACCATTGACGCATCTGTTGGAATTACATATCCTTCTGGTCGCACTATCTCGTTCCCATTGTTGAGAATATTGCCTTTTTCATCGGTTAGTATCCAACCTAATTGCACAAGCCTTGGCCAATTTTTTGTGTCGCTTGCTGGTGCGTTATAATTTCTTGGTACGCCTGTGGTTTCTGTGTCGAAGAAAAGATAATAAGGGGTTGTTACGTTATTGATTTGTTTTTTTTGCTCGTCTAACTTGCTTTCAATTTTTACTAATAATTCTCTTGCTGTATTATATCCATTTTCTACAGCTTTGCGTAACCATTTTTCAGCTTCCGCATAGTCTTTATTATTGTAATAACATCTGCCTAAAAAATATTGAGCACTATTCCATCCTAATTCGGCTGCTTTGCGTAACCATTTTGCCGCCTCTGTATAATCTTGATTCACGCCTATGCCTTCCACATAACAATAACCTAAATCTACTTGAGCCTCTACAAGTCCTTGTTCCGCTGATTTGTGAAGCCAATAAACGCTTTCAGCATAGTCTTGTTTCACACCTTCTGCACCTCGATAATAAATTCTTGCTAAACAAAGTTGGGCATCCGCATCACCTTGTTCTGCAAGTCGCATTTTTTCCAAAAAGTCTTGCGAATATTGTATGAATTGTACTTTTCTCAACAGAATTCGATAGTCACAATCATTTTCTTCCACATTATAAAGCATTTGACACCGCAATGTTTCATCATTGGTGCTGACGAACAGCAAGTCTTGCTCGCCTTTACGTACTTCAAGGTTAAAATACGAACCTGGCTTGGCAATGCCTTTTTCTTCGTCGAAAAGGAACACGCGACATTCTATTTCAGTCTTAATGTGTAGTGTTGAGCAACCCATATACTTCGCTTTTTCAGTTTGTTTCAAAGTTATGGAAAACTTTGAAGAATGGTGCAAACGGGTAAAATGCTTTTTCGCTCTGTGTTCTCTAATCGTCTCTGCGTCCTCTGTGCCAACCCACTAGAATTCAAGTTTATAAGCAATATTCGGCAGAGTCAGTTTTACGGTGTACGGCTCAATTTTGTGGGTGCGCAGGTTGTAAACGTGGTCGTAGTAGCCCTTGTTTTGAGTCATATCGATAACGAAACTGTGCGACACGCGGTGTTTGTTAATGGTGACCCGTGCCGAATAGTTGTAGGCAATGGCCGTGCCGTACTGCTCGGTGAAGGCGCGGGTCTCGTCAAGGCGTGCGGCACCTTCCGACGAATGGATAATTTCGTAGGGGGTAACATCGGCGGCCACAGGTGCGTGACGGTCGCCACCCTGGACGGTGATTTTCGCGTTCAGCGCAAAAACGTTCTGCTTCTCGCTTCCAAACATCCACTCTTTTCCGCCTAACACATTGATTACGTAGTTTCTATCGTAGCGCGAGTGGTACCATTTGCCGTCGCCGCCGCGGTAACGCGAACTGAAAATCGAAGCCGTGGTCATTCCGTACCAACCGTTGTTCAGATATCGCTCAAGCGTGATATCGACACCGTAATTTCTTCCCAAACCTTTGTTAACCAACGCTTTGTCGATATAATAATTGATATGGTTGAGCACAGAGAACGAAGTGCCTTCCTCAACAGGAACATTATAAAGGTGCTGGTAGAACGGCTCGATTTTGAGTAACGAGTTGTCGGTGAGTTTCAGGCTGTACGACAGCATAAAGTGGTGTGCTTTAGTGAAATCAAGGTCTTTGTTGACCAATTCGCCGCCGATTTTCACAAAATAGACATCGGTTTTCTCGCGACGGCTGTGCAGACCGTAGGCGGCAGCGAAAGTTGAGCGGGCAGTTGGCTGCCAACGCAGTCCCACGCGGGGCTCAAGGCTGACGGCACCGTTCAGTCGCAGGCTTTCGAGATTCAGACCCGCGGTGAGCGTCAACTCGTTGCTCAAACTCAACTGGTGGCTCGTGTAGGCCGATAGCAACCCCGACTCGCCATCGGCTTCAAACACCGTGTAGAGCGGTTGTCCGATAGTGTCACCGTGCTGCATCTGAATGTCGTAAAGGAAATGCGTGTAGTGAACGCCGTTTTTCATTGTGTAGCGCGCCGAAACCTTGCGGCTGTGAGCCACATCGGCAATCAGGTCGATGTAACTTGTCGACATTACAACAGCGGGAAGGTCGTAGGCGTTAGTGCTGAAATTGTACGATTTACGGTCGGCTTCCATTGTGTTGGCGGTGGCGGCCAAAGTGGTTGTGAGTTGTCCGCCGCGCGGCAGTAAAATATGGT